>CAZWJC010000008.1:0-65999 GCA_964634255.1 uncultured Verrucomicrobiota bacterium
GCGTTTGGTCTTGGTGCTGGTGCGCCACTGGATGGTCTGCGTCGTGCGCGGGTCGTCGCTCCAAGTCAGCACGACCTGGTCGGGCTTGGCCGTCGCGGGGTATTGTGTCCAACGGAACAGGTTGATGAGCCGGGCGTCATCCTCGCGGTCGGTGTCGGTGCGGATCAGCGTCCGGCCTTCCAGTTCGCGCGGGACGGATTTCAAAACGGCTGGCTGGTCAATGTACGGCTCGACGCCGGCACGGAACTCCGCTGTGCGCAACTGGCCGGGGTAGAGTTCGCTGACGACGACCTTGTCGCCGGGCTGTCTCGGCGACAACAGCACGAGATAGTGATTGCCGCCCCCGCTCAAGGAGTGGATACCCAACCCGATTTGCCCCGCTTCGAAGTCCTTCTCCCACACGTCGAACACCGCCTTGCCTTCCTTCACGACGACCGAGTTCGTTTGAAAGCCACGCTCGCGTAGCCAGTAGGGTTCGTCCTTCAAGCTGACATCCCGGAGGACTGACACCCGCACCGGCACGTTGGCGCGAAAGGAAATGTGTTCCGTGCCGAGGACCTCGCGCTCTTTCGCCGTTAGGAACTGCTCCACCTTCGGCACGGTCAGGTTGGCCAGCTCATTTGTGTTGAGCGTGCGCTTCATCCGCTCGACAACCCCGGCCACTGTGTCGTGAACTGAAGGATGTGGGCCGACGTGCGCCCAGAGCGGGGCCACGGCCCAGGCCATCAGCAGAATCGTAAGAGCCGTGGTGCGGCGATGGGTATTTGTGTTCATGTCATGCATTGCGAACGGCGACAATTTGGGGGCAGTTTGGTTCGGAGTAAAGTCGACCGCCGATCTTCGTGTTTTGCTGCGAGAAACGCTGCGAGGCAGGCCGTGCTAGCAAGCCAGTGCGCCAGCGCTGCCGCCGCGGGATTGCCCGTCCCCACCTGCGCGCCTACGCTCTTGGCATGAACAAATACAAAGTCCTCGTTGTGGGTATGGGCAAACGCGGCATGCACCACGCCACGTCGTTCAATGCCAATCCCAAGTTCCAGGTCGCGGGCATTTGCGACATTGACGCCAAACGTCTCGATGACGCCGCCGCGAAGCTCGGCAACCCCGAGAAAGGCTCGGACGCCGCCGCGCTGGCCAAGGCCGTGAAGCCCGACGTGTTCTGCTTCTGCACGCTGCCCAACCTGCGCACGCCGATGATCAAGGCCGCGCTGGATTCCGGCGCGAAGCTCATCGCGTTCGAGAAACCCGTTGCCCTCACTAGCGCCGAGGTGCTGAGCATCCGCGACATGATCCGCAAAGCCGGCGCGAAAGCCGTCGTCAGCCACCAGCATCGCTACGGCAAGCATTACCAGAAGGTGAAGGAGATCGTCGCCAGCGGCGCGCTGGGCCGCGTCCACACCGTCTATGGCATGGCCACCGGTTGGATGACGCACATGCTCTCCCACATGATTGACTACTCGATGTGGTATAACGACTACGCCCCCGGCGTTTGGGCGATGGCGCAAGCCGCGGGCCGCGCCAAGTTCACGGACAATCATCCGTCGCCGGATTACATCGCGGGCTTCGTGCAATTCGCGAACGGCGTGCGCGGCATTTACGAATGCGGCGCGGGCGCGCCCGACCAACCGGAGGTCGGCAAGTGGTGGGGCAAGAACCGCATCGGCGCCCAGGGCACGGAAGGTTTCGTGGAAGTCTTGACCAACGGCGGTTGGCGCGCGGTTACCAAGGGCGGCGGCGCCCAGAGCGGCGACGGCGCGATGAATTACGACGCCGACATGCCGCCCTACATCCAAGAGATGGCCGATTGGTTGGACGACGACAAGAAGGTCCATCAGTGCAACATCGAGCACGCCTGCCTCGGCGCGGAAGTCATGCTGGCGCTCCAACGTTCCGCGTGCGAAGGCGGCCAGATCGCCCTGCCGCTCACTGCCGGTGCCGACGAGCAAGCCATGCTCAAGGCCAAGATCGCCGACAAGCCGGTCCTGGTTTCCTGCGAGCAGAACAAGAAAGAATTCGGGCTGGCGTAAGCGCGTTGTCGCAACTCGGTTTCACAAGGCCGCCGTTTCGGCGGCCTTTTGTTTTGGTGGAAGCACCGGCCGGTTGCCCTTTCGGTAATTGGCTGGCGTGAGGCCGGTGTAGCGCCGGAACACGGTGCAAAAATACTGCCCGGAGTTGAAACCGGTTTCCATGGCGATTTCGGTCATGGACCGGGTGGAGTTGCGGAGCAGCTCCTGCGCTTTCTCGATCCGCAACCGCTGGAGATAGTCATTCGGCGTGAGGCCCGTCTGGGACTTGAAGAGTTCGAACGTGCGGGCCCGGCTGAAGCCGAGATGGCGGACCAGATCCGGCATCTGAATGGGCTCGTGAAGGTGTTGCCGGAAAAAGGCCATGGCGGCCGCGACAGATTCCCGCGGCTCGGTGGGCGGCGCCAGCATTTGAAACATGGATTCCACCAGCACGGCACAGACGAGCGTGCGCAACGCGGCTGGGGCGTTTGCCGAATCGGGCTTCACTGGATGCGCAACGATTTCATCCATCAAGCGACGCACCAGCCAGCGCAGCGACGGATTGAACAGCCGTACCTTCCGGCTGGATTGTTCCAGCGCCGTGCGGAGGTGGCGGACATCGGTGTTGGTGAAGGTGGTGTTCCGCCACCCGCCGCGGCGTGAGGGGTTGATCGCCAGGCCGCAGATTGTCGAGGGTGAACGAACATTGTGCAATCCCCGGTGGACTGTGCGCGGTGGAATGACCAGGAAGTGGCCACCGCGCAATCTGACCGTCTCCCGGTTGCCGAACTCGTACGCGGTGGCGCCTTCCAGGAGAAAGAGGAGTTCGTAACCCTCGTGGGAGTGCCAACTGATGCGGTTGGCGGTGTGGCTGCGCACGCGGCTCACATGGAGCACCATGGGCAACCCGATCTGCGGACCGGAGATTTCAACGGACTGGAGTTTCATCACGCCTTCTGAGTCTGAATTTCGAAATCGTCCAATGGACGATATCGAACGACAATTCCAGAAAGCGATGCCAGTCTGGCAGCATGAAGACAAGACGAATCTCAGATTGGTTGAAAACCCTGCCGCTGGCGGCCCTGTGCGCCACGGCCCTTCCGCTCGGCGCGCAGAATCTGACGCAGCACTGGAAGCTGGATGACGCCACTCTGACCTTCACCGATTACCTGGCACCCCTCATCAATGAGGTGGCGGGAGGTTCGCAGGCTTTCGTCCACAACGGCACCAACGCGTCGCCTGCGCCGCTGGCTGCCCAGCCCGGCGCTCGGGGGACAACCGGGACTTCGGTTTTGTTACAGAACCGATACGAGCACATTGAATTGGGAAATGTGAGCCCGCGCACCGGGGCGTTCACCCTGGCGCTTTGGTTTAACCGAGACAGCGCTGCCACCTCGGGATTCGACCTGACCAGCAACCAAGAGCACATCATCTCCGCCAACCAAGCCCAGGCGGGCCGGTGGAACCTGAACGCTGTCAGCTTCAACTCTGCGACGGAGACGTTCAGCTTGCAGCTCTTCAGCAACCCGGGAGGTTGGACCGGCAGCGGCACCTCCAGCTCGTTCACGTTTGCCAGCGGGCTGACCAGCGACACTTGGTACCATTTCGCCATGACGCGTGACAGCGCCAACACTCTTACGTTCTACCTGAATGGAACGGAGGTAGCCTCACGCAGCAATGCGAACGACTTCACCGAAGGCACCAGCGGGGTCTGGCTGGGGCTCGATCCCGCGCTGACCACGCCCGCCTCACGGGCCTTCACCGGCGCCTTTGACGACGTGCGATTCTACGACGGTCCGTTGAGTGGCAGTCAGATTGCGGCTTTGGTCCCCGAGCCTGCCTCGTTCTCGCTCCTGCTCATCGTGGGGAGCGTTTTGGGGTGGGCCGCAAATCGGAAGCGTGGGTATTGAGGCGCATCCTCAGGTTCCGGGACTGGCCCCCAAGTTCAAGGCTGGCGGGGCGGTTGAGGACGACAGCCCGGGGCCGGGCGACTCAAATCCAACTCCGAGGATGCAAAAACTCCCTGCCACGAGTTTTACGGGGGTCGCAGGGGCGTTGGCGGTGGGCAATGGGCTCGCCGCCAACGCCGACCTTAGTTGCTCCGCCCGCCCGGCGCTTCGGTCCGCCCGCAAGCGGTATCCGCACCTCGAGTCGATGAAACCTCTCATGAGAGCGCCAGCAAATTGCTCGGACAGGGGAGTAAGCCGTAATGTGAAGAGATGAAGATAACCGATTTCAGGAACTTCCCCGCGATCGCTGCGGTGCGACATGCCTTGAGCCGCGTGGCGGCGAGAAAGCGCTGGTTCCGTTGCATCCCTCTCGTCGCCGGCGTTCTGTTGATGGCGTGGACCGTCCGAGCCGCTACAGGATCCGCCTCTGACCGCCCGCCGTCCCAATCGGTTCCGGGAGTCGTCATCACCCACAGCCCGGCATCGTCGGGGCTGTATATCGGCTCGCCCGCCATCACGATTCTCACCAACGGCGATTACGTGGCGGCGCACGACTTCTTCGGCCCAAAGAGCAAGGAACATGAACGTGCGTCCACCGAGGTGTTCCGCTCAACGGATCGCGGCAACACTTGGAAGAAGGCCGCCGATATTCCTGGAGCGTTTTGGTCGTCGCTCTTCGTGCATCGCGGCGCGCTCTATCTGATCGGCCTGCATCGGCATCACGGTCATATCAACATCTGCCGCTCGACCGACGGCGGCTTGACCTGGACTTCACCCACCAATCGCCAGACAGGTATTTTGCGCGACGACGTCCGCTACCACACTGCGCCCGTACCGGTGATCGAGCACAATGGCCGGCTATGGCGTGCGTTCGAGGATGCCATGGGTGGCACGAACTGGGGTGAGCGTTACCGCGCAGGGATGTTGTCCGTACCGGTGGACGCCGACCTGCTCGAGGCTGCGAACTGGACCTCCACCAGTTTCCTGCCGAGCGAGCGCGCTTGGAATGGTGGTGACATGGGCGGCTGGTTGGAAGGTAACGCGGTGATTACGCGTGAGGGCCGTGTGGTCAACGTGCTCCGCGTGGAAACCCGGAATTGCCCCGAGAAGGCAGCGATGGTCCACATCAGCCCTGACGGCAAGCTTGCCAGTTTTGATCCTGCGAAGGGCTTCATCAACTTCCCTGGCGGCGCGAAGAAGTTCACGATCCGCTTCGACGCGAAGAGCGACCTCTACTGGTCGGTGGCTTCAGTCGTCCTGCCGCGCCTGCAAAAAGCCGGCCGGCCCGGCGGCATTCGCGACGCGCTCGCGCTCACCTGTTCGCCGAATCTTCTCCACTGGACGGAGCGCTGCACCTTGCTCTACCACCCGGACATCGGGAAGCACGGCTTCCAGTATGTGGACTGGCAGTTCGATGGCGACGACATCATCGCGGCCTGCCGCACGGCTTACGACGATGGTCTCGGTGGCGCGAACAACTACCACGACGCGAATTATCTCACCTTCCATCGCATCGCCAGTTTCCGTAACAAGACACCGGCGGACTCTGTGCCGACGCCTGTGCCGCATGTGAAACGACTCCAAGGCGACGGTTGGGCCTTGGAAGGCGAGCGATTCGAGGTGGCCCGGCTGGAGAACGGCGCGAAGGCGTTTGCCAACCGCGACTACGTCTGGCAGGGCGTCCCGGCAGAGTATCGCGGCTGGCAATTCACACGCCTGCGAGGCGGTGAGCGGATGGACATGACCGTGAAGGCCGAGCGCGAAGCGATGCTGTATCTGGCCACCGCCGTGGGGCAGTCGGTCAACATCAACCTCGACGGCTGGACGCAAACGGCTGCCGCGTTCACTTACGGCGACCCAAAGAACACCAAGTTGACGGTGCTCACCCGCACGTTGAAAGCCGGGGAGGGACTCTGGCTGCCGCAGGGCAATTGGACGGGCGGACTTTTGCTCTGGCCGGCCAACGGGAATAACAAGTAAAGGCATTATGACAACCCCAGCGAAGTCACCGTTACAGGGGATCGTTCCGCCGCTCGTCACACCGCTGGCGAGTCGGGACATGCTCGACGTGCCCGGATTGGAACGACTGATCGAACACGTGTTGAGGGGGGGCGTGCATGGGCTGTTCATTCTGGGCACGAGCGGCGAAGCCCCGAGCTTGAGCTACCGGTTACGGCGCGAATTTGTCCAGCGCGTGTGCCGGCAGGTCGCTGGACGTGTGCCCGTGTTGGTAGGCATCACCGACACCTCGCTCGTCGAAGCGGTTTCCCTGGCCCGGCATGCCGCAGCCGCCGGGGCGGAAGCCGTGGTCACTTCGGCACCCTATTACTTCCCCGCCGGACAGAGCGAGCTGCATGAATTCATCCGTCAACTGGTCCTCGAGTTGCCGTTGCCACTCTATCTCTACAACATGCCCCAGATGACCAAGACGCAGTTCGAGCCGGACACGCTGCGGCGGTTGGCCGAACTGGACGGCATCATCGGCGTCAAAGATAGCTCCGGCAATCTGGATTACTTCCGGCAGGTAGTGGAGGTGGCCAAGGCCCGCCCGGATTGGCGGCTGTTCATGGGGCCGGAGCATTTGCTGGTGGAGGCTTTGCGCTTGGGTGGACACGGGGGCGTGAACGGCGGCGCACAGGTCGAGCCGCGGTTGCTTGTCAACATCTACGAGGCGGCGATGAACCAGGACGAAACCCGCGTGGCGGAACTGCAGCGTCGCTTGCTGCGGCTTGGCGAAATTTACCGCGCCGACTCCAACGCTTCGGCCGTGGTCAAAGGCATGAAGTGCGCGCTGGCCCTGATGGGTATCTGCAGCGACGTTCCTGCCGAGCCTATGACCCGATTCGCAACACCGGAACGAAAAAGCATCCGGACCACACTCGAAGGCTTGGGCCTTCTCAGCGCACGGATCAACGGTGTGACCGCGGCAACGGCTTGAGCCCGGCTGGACCGTCTCACATTCATCGCTTGAGCCGCGCCGCCCATCGCTGTTTCATTGGAGTGTGATTCAGGACCGCTGCGCTCAAGACCGGTCGCTCGCCGAGCCGCGCTGTCGCAAGACGGCGTTTGCCGGGCTCGTCTTCCTCATAGCTGCCAGCTTCACCTGCATGAAACCAACCCCGACCTTTGCCAATTCGGAGACTCCGGCCGCACGAGAGCGCCAAGTCACTCACGCCCGTTACGGCCACATCCTCACCAACACCGGCGTGTGGTCGCCCGATGGCCGCTGGATCGTCTATGACACCCGTTCTGATCCTGCGGGCTCGGTGTTCGACGGCAACCGCGTTGAAATGGTCAACGTCGAAACCGGCGAGGTGAAGGTGCTCTACGAATCAAAGAACGGTGCGCATTGTGGCGTGGCGACGTTTCATCCGCGTGAATGGAAGGTGGTTTTCATCCTTGGCCCGGAAAACCCAACACCGGATTGGCAATACTCCGTTAGCCATCGCCAAGGGGTGATCGTGGACGTGCCGAAAACCGGCGCTCCGTCGCCCGCGACCACCCCACGCTTTCTGGATGCCCGCGATCTTACGCCGCCGTTCACGCCCGGCGCGCTGCGCGGCGGCTCGCATGTTCACGTTTGGGATCCCGCCGGCGAGTGGGTCAGTTTCACCTACGAGGATCACGTCCTCGCCCAGCTTGGTGAAGCAGATGCCTCGGCACACGATCTGAACCACCGCAACATCGGCGTGAGCGTCCCGGGCAGGCCAGTGCGTGTGGACTCCGACCATCCGCGCAATCACTCCGGCGATTACTTCACCGTGCTGGTGACGCGGACCGTCGCCCAACCGAAACCCGGCTCGGACGAAATCAACCGCGCCTTCGAGGAAGGCTGGATTGGCACGAACGGCTACGTGCGCACGGATGGATCACGGCAGCGCCACGCCCTCGCGTTCTTGGGTAATGCCATTACCGCGAAAGGCGCAACCAATTCCGAGGTGTTCGTGGCGGACCTGCCCGAAGACCTCACCCAGCCTGGCGACGGCCCCCTCTGCGGCACCGCGACTCATGCCCCGTTTCCTCCGCGCGGCGTGATGCAGCGCCGGCTGACTTTCACGGCGGATCGGAAGTTCCCCGGGGTTCAAGGCCCGCGCCATTGGCTGCGGAGTTCGCCTGACGGTTCCACCATTGCGTTCTTGATGAAAGACGATGCCGGCGTGGCCCAGCTCTGGACGATCTCCCCCAACGGCGGCCCGGCGAAGAGACTCACGCGGAACCTTACGCCGATCGCCAGTACGTTTACGTGGAGTCCCGACGGCCGTTACTTGGCGCACGTAACGGACAACAGTGTGTGTGTCAGCAACGCCCGCACGGGGGAAACCCGGCGACTGACCGCACGCAGTGATGATGCTTCCGCTCCTCGACCGGAGGCGTGCGTCTTTTCGCCTGATGGCGGGGAGATCGCGTTCGTTCGCCCGATCGTATCTGACAGCCAGCGATTCAACCAAATCCACCTGGTCTCACTCCGCTGACAAGCGCGCGCGCTGCGCAACGAACACTCAAGCTTCTGGTCTGAAGAACTGAGCCCGGATCTTGGGAGCGTTCCAAGGGCGCGGGCGGAAAACCCGCACAGTCCACCGTTTCGACAAGGAAGCCTCGAAATGTTTCTTCTTGCACATCCAGATGATTGCAGTATGATATCGCAAAGATATCTTCCACCGTTTGGTTTGTGGGTTATCTGGGAATTAGGACTGATATGAAAACGACAACTGAGAACGCGAATCGCGAGCAAGTGGTCACCGTCAAGAACGGCTGGGCGATGCTGCCGCTCAACATCCTTCTGCTCATCGCTGGCCCGGCGATGTTCATCACCTCGATCGTCATGGGCGAGCGGCAGCATGGGCCGCCTTACTGGCCGCTCTTCGTGGCGGGGATACTGGTCCTTGCGGCTGCGATCATCATGATTTTCGGCTTTTTCGCCCTGCAGCCGAACCAGGCCCGAGTGCTCGTGCTGTTCGGGGAGTATCGCGGCACGGTGCGTGCGAGCGGCTTCCATTGGGGCAATCCGTTTTACTCCAACGGGCCTTCGTCCCTCCGCGCCATCGCCGAGGCGGGGAAGACCGGTGACAAGAACGCCATTGCCCAAGCGATGAAGAAGCACCCGTCGCGGAACAAGATCTCGCTCCGCGCCCGCAACCTGAACGGGGACAAGCTCAAGGTGAACGACAAGCGCGGCAACCCCATTGAGATCGGCGCCGTCGTGGTCTGGCGTGTGCAGGATACCGCCCAAGCCATGTTCGACGTGGACGACTACGAGAGCTACGTCTCCATCCAGAGTGAATCCGCGCTGCGCCATCTGGCCAACTCCTACGCCTACGACAACGGCGAGGAAAACGAGACCACGCTGCGCAGCGGCGTGGACGAGGTTTCTCTAGCCTTGAAGCAGGAACTCCATGAACGGCTGACCAAAGCCGGCGTGGTGGTCGAGGAGGCGCGCCTCACGCATCTGGCCTACGCGCCGGAAATCGCCCAAGCCATGCTGCGTCGCCAGCAGGCCGAAGCCGTCATTGCCGCGCGGCAGAAGATTGTCCACGGGGCGGTGAGCATGGTGGAGATGGCATTGAGGGATCTCGCCGAGAAGAAAGTCCTGACCCTCGACGACGATCGCAAGGCCGCGATGGTCAGCAACCTCATGGTTGTGCTCTGCGGCGAATCGGAGGTTCACCCCGTCGTCAACACCGGCACCCTCTACGCCTGAGTTTGCATGGCCGAACGCAAGAGTTTCCTGCTTCGAATGGACCCTGCGCTCTGGGCCGAGCTTGAGGCCTGGGCGCAGACCGAACTCCGCAGCGTGAACGGCCAGATCGAATACCTGTTGAAACAGGCGGTCCAGAAACGGAAGCGCGATAGTGCAACCACCACAACCGATGAAAGCTGACCAACCCCAGTCTGCGGCGGTTTGCAGGATCCTGGGTTTCTCCCACATGTGGACGGCGCTCGCCGTTTTGATCACGGTGCTTCAGACTGGCTGGGCCGCGGAGTTGGTTGAAAGCCAGGTGATCAGTCGCGCCGAGGCATTCGTGGGCGAACTCGACGCCGGCCGATTCACCAACGCCGTGGCCCGTTTTGACAGGACCATGGCCGCCGCGCTGCCAGCCCCGAAGCTCGCCGCCACCTGGCAAGCGGTGAACCGACAGGTAGGCGAGTTCAAACGGCGACATGCAAGTCGGACCGAAACGTTACCTCCTTACCAGATCGTTCTGGTCACGTGCGAGTTTACCCGCGACTGGCTGGATACGAAGGTTGTCTTTAATCCGGAAGGCGAGATCGCGGGGCTGTTCTTTCTTCCTGCCCGTAAACCGGGCTCGCAGGTTCCACCTTACGCAGACACGAACGAATTCCGAGAAATCGAATCCTCGTTCGGAGCAGCGGGCTGGGAGCTGCCAGCCACACTGGCAATTCCGAAGGGTGAAGGTCCATTCCCTGCTGTGATCCTCGTCCACGGCAGCGGTCCGAATGATCGAGATGAGACGGTGGGGCCGAACAAACCGTTCCGTGATCTCGCGTGGGGTATGGCCAGCCGCGGCATTGCGGTGCTCCGGTATGACAAGCGGACGAAGGTCCATGCTCAGAAATTGCTCGCCGAAGCCAACAAACTCAAACCCATTACCGTGCGCGAGGAGACGATGGACGATGCCGGTTACGCACTGGAATGGCTTCGGCAACGTCGCGAGGTGGACGCCAGACGAATTGTCCTGCTCGGCCACAGCCTGGGCGGCATGCTCGCGCCGCGAATTGCCAAGGATCATCTGGGCTTTGCTGGATTGGTCCTCCTGGCTGGGTCCACGCGTCCGTTGGAGAAGGTGATGATCGAGCAAATCGAGTACATCGCGAAGTCTGACGGCACCGTGACGGAACAAGAGCACCAGCAGATCGCACAGACGCGCAAGCTGGCTGAGCGAGTCGCGGCTTTGACGGCGAAGGATGCCACCAGTACTGAACCCATTCTGGGCGCGCCGCCGGCGTACTGGCTGGATCTCGGCAGCTACGACGCCCCTGCCGCGGCGGCGAGACTCCCTTTGCCGATGCTCATCCTCCAAGGCGTACGCGATTATCAAGTCACGGTTAAAGACCTGGCCGGCTGGCGTTCCGCGCTGGAAACCCGCAAGGACGCAACATTCAAGACGTATCCCAAACTCAACCACCTGTTTATTGCTGGCGAAGGCCCGAGCACTCCCGCCGAATACGAAGTGCCCGGTTTTGTGGATGAGGAAGTGATCCGGGACATCGCGCAGTGGATCACGCCCCGTTCGCCCAACGCTGACCAAGACCAGAATCGGCCTGCGCACAGGTGAAGGCGTGCGAACGGAAGTGGCGGTCAGGAGGAGCGCGCCCGGTCCCCGGGCGCAGCGGCAGAACCTGCCAACCCCAGCGGGTGGCTTCCCTGCGCTGCGGACAGGGACTGTCCGCGGTCCGATGCCTCAGATGTGTGGGGATTTCGTTCGCCGTGACCGTCACTTCCAGTCGCACCGAGCAGCAGCCTGTCACTTGATTGCCAAGGTTGTTTGAGGCAGCCTGTGCAACCATGAAGTATTCAGTTCGCTTGCGCGCCGTCGCTTTGTTTCTGACGGCGGTTGCCGCGGTTCTTGTTTGCCGACTCGCATCCCCTCCGCCACCGTCCGGACAGAGCGCCGCCGCTTCCGTAGATGCCAGAGCGAACACCCCCGCTGACGCTGGGCCAAACCTGTCGCCTGCATCAGCTCAGCCCGCCGCTTCCGCCCCGGTTTTGCCTGTCCCCACGCCGGTGGCTACGCCTGAAGGCAATAGCGTTTCGCGTGGCACGAATGTCTTTGCCTCCTTTGGCGAGTGGCAGACGCGGTTCGCCGTGGCAGACGCCACCACGCGCGCCCAATTGGAGAACGAAGGTGTGACCCTGGCGCACGCTCGGCGGGCGGCACTGCGCGAGTTGATCGTCCGCGATCCGCGCAAAGCTCTGGAGGTGGCGCTCCCGCTTGCTTCACGCACCGGCCTGCCGGGGTCAGTCAGCGCGCTGCTCGAGGAACACATCAGCGCCCGAGCCGATCTCAATGTCATCTTTGCCCGACCGCAGCCGGGTCAGGAGCAAAGCTGCTCCGAGCCGGTCATCCGCACAGTCCAGTTGCCCGGGCGTTTCTATTACGCCTACACTTACGGTCGGCGATTGGGCCAGATGTCCACGCCCGCCAGTTCCATCATCGGCATCGCGGTGGACGACCGGCTTGCATTGCTGGACAAGCCGTATCGCGTGTTGGAGACGGAAGAAGTCACAGCACTGGCGAACCCTGCCGCACTGCTTTCGTCTGGCAATTGTCCGGCGTGTGGTCGGACCCTGCCCACAGCGACGGCAGACGCCACTTTTGTGGACACGGGCGGAAGCGTGATGGCCTTGCATTCGGCGGCCGAGGCGCCGGCATATTTCACAGCGTCAGATGGAACCTTGATTTGGGCCGCGGGCGGTTCCGGTGGCACAGGAACAACCAGCCCGGTGGTTCCAGAAACCAGCAGTCAGGGCAACAAGAAGTTCCTGTTCATCCGCGTCCGCTTCGCCGATGACGACCAAGGCTACGAACCGGAAACCGATTCCCAAGTGCGCGGCGACTTGGACACGACGATGCGCCGGTTCGCGGAGCAATCGTACGGCTCGTTGCAGGGCACGTACGCCTTCACGCCCACGCTCACGCTGCCCAAACCGCGCTCCGGCTACATGAACGGATGGAGCGACGTGGACGGCATGTCGGCGCTGATGACCGACGCGAAAGCGGCGGCCGGCGCCATTGCCTCCGACCCCGCGTTCCCGGGCGTCGCGTATCCGTTTTTGCCGGCGAACTACAGCCTGTTCGTCGCGCGCTGGAACGGCGAACCGGGCGGCTGTTGCAGCTACGGTGGCGGCGGCAACGCCTGGATCCGTTGGGACGGCGCGTCAGTGCTCATCCACGAATGGGGACACGCCGTCGGCCAACCGCATGCGAACTGGTGGAATCCCACGACGGACGACCCCATTGGCCCCGGCACGCACGAGGAATACGGGAACAAGTTCGACAACATGGGCGGCGGCGGCATCGAGGAAGACTTCGGTGCGATGCACAAGGCGGTGGTGAAATGGCTGCCGGCGACGAACTACTGGACCGTCACAAGCAACGGGACGTATCGCATCTATGCCCACGATCAGCCGACACTAACTCCAGCCAACCGCTACGGTGTGAAAGTCTTTCGCCCCTCCCGCGACGACACACAATACTGGCTGGAGCACCGTGCCTACACGGTCAGCGGCGCCAACGCGCTCTTCTGGACGAACGGCCTCGCGGTCATGCGGGAGTGGGATTGGGAGCTGCTCGATATGACGCCCGGCTCGGCGAAAGGAAAGGACGACTGCACCCTCACGATCGGACGCACATGGAGTGACACCGCGGCGGGAATCCACTACACGCCGGTGGCGCGCGGCACCGCGCCACAGCCGTGGGTGGACGTGGTGGTGAACTTCGACGACGACGCGCGCCCCAATCATCCGCCAGTAGCGGTCGCGACAGCGAGCAGTTACTCCATCGCGACCGGCACGAGCATCTCGCTTACCGCCACGGCGTCCGACCCCGATGGCGACACGCTGGCGTACGCGTGGGATTTCGGCGATGGCAATATCAGCGTCAACAACCTCGCGACACAGACTAAGAACTGGAGTGCCGCCGGCAACTACGTCGTGCAGTGCGTCGTCTCCGATCGGCGCGGCGGAACGTGCCGCCAGTCCACGTTCATTCGCGTGGGCACGCCGAGCGACTACAGCATCTCCGGGCGCGTGACTGCGGCGGACGGCACGCCCATCGCCAACGCGCGCGTCTCTGACGCTGCCGGGAATTTGACCTTCAGCCGGAGCGATGGCTCCTACACCTTGGGCCGCCTGAGCGCCGGCTCATACTCACTCACTGCGGTTCGCAATGGCTACAAGTTCGCCCCGGTCGCCCGTACCATCACCGTCGGCCCCAGCGCGGTGGGAGCGGATTTCACCAGCGCTACAGTCATCGGACCGGGCTCGGGCCTTGCGCGGCAGGTCTGGCTGAACATCAACGGCAGTGCCGTCTCCGATCTCACCAACAATGTCCGCTTCCCGAACAGCCCTGACGCCACGGAGGCCTTGGCGGACGCGTTCGAGACGCCGCTGGATTGGAACGAGAGCTACGGGCAACGCCTGAGCGGTTGGTTCGTGCCGCCCCTCAGCGGCGGGTACCGCTTTTACATTGCGTCGGATGACGCCAGCCAGCTTTTCCTGAGCCCCACTACCAACGCGGCCAACAAGGCGCGCATCGCCTACTTGACCGGTTGGACAGACAGCCGCAACTGGACCGCCAACGCGTCGCAGAAATCCGCCTTGATCCAGCTCGCAGCCGGACAGCCGTATTACATCGAGGCTCTGCACAAGGAAGGCAGCGGAGGCGATAACCTCGCCGTGGGCATTGACCTGCCCGACGGTACGGAAGAGAAGCCCATCCTCCATCATCGCCTCATTCCGTTGAGCAGTCCGCCCGTTCCCGCGCGTGAAGTCTCCCTGGTCGCCAGCGATCCGACTGCGACGGAGGGCACGGATACTGGCGCGTTCACCTTCACCCGCACTGGCGACACCACGGAGGCACTCGACGTGTTTTTTAACGTCTCGGGGACTGCTGGCTACGGTGCCGACTACTCCGCCACCGGATTGAAGCGAACGATCCCCGCCGGTTCATCCAGCATTGAGCTGCTCATCTCTCCGGTGAATGACGCCGTCGCTGAGACGGCCGAAACCGTGGTCGCGACGCTGGTGACTGGAACGAACTACACGGTGTCGCCCTCGGCCGACAGTGCGCGGGTAACGATTAACGACAACGACGGCACGCCCGCTGTTTCCATCGTGGCGAGCGGGCCGAACGCGTCGAAGACCGGACCGCAACCGGGGCGCTTCACGATTCAACGCGCCGGCATGGCCACCGCGGCGATCGCCGTCAACTACTCAATCACGGGCACCGCGGCCAACGGCGTGGATTACGCCCTCATCACCAACAAGGTCACGCTCGACGTTGGGCAAGCCACCGCGGACGTCGTCATCTCGCCAACGGCCACGACGGCCCTCGAAGCGCCGAAGACGGTGCTGCTGACCCTGACTGCTGGCACTGGCTATAGCGTCACCAGTCCGGCCAGTGCCACGGTGACCATCGCGCAACCTGGGCCCGGCTTTGGCCTGTTGCGGGAATGGTGGACGGGTATTGGCAGCGCGGGCACGGTGGCGACGCTGACGAACTTCGCCAGCTACCCGGCGTCGCCCACCGGTCGCGAGTATCTCTCGACCAGCGCCGAAGGGCCGCACGATTGGGATGACAACTACGGAAGCCGCCTGCGCGGGTGGTTCATCGCACCGGCGACGGGCGCGTACTATTTCTTCATCGCCTCGGACGATGGCGGCGAGCTGCGGCTGGGCACCGGCGCGCTGGCCTCAAGCGCCCGCCGCATCGCCTACGTCAACGGCTGGGTGGATTACCACAACTGGACCGCCCAGGCGAATCAGCGGTCCGCCGCCGTCGCGTTGGTTGCCGGACAACGCTACTACCTCGAAGCCCTGCATGCGGAAGGCGGCGGGGGCGATCATGTTTCGGTGGGCGTGCAATTCCCCGGCGGCGCGTTGGAGCGCCCCATCACTGCACAGTGGCTCGAACCGTGGTCGGACAAGGGCACGCTCGTGGCGGCCTTTGCCAGCGTGCCGACGGCAGGCGAGGCGGGCGCGTTGGGCGAATTCACGCTGAAGCGTACCGGCGATCCCAGCGCGAACCTGCCGGTGACCTTCACGATTACCGGCACGGCGTCGAGCGGGGTTGACTACACGGCGCTGGGTACGTCCGCGACCTTCACTAACGGTCAAAGCGAGCTGAGGATTCCCGTTCGTGCCCTGCTCGATGCCACCATCGAAGGCCCGGAGACAGTCATCCTGACGCTTCAAGCCAACGCGGCGTACGACCTCGGTTTCTCAAACGCGGCCACGGTCACCATTGTCGGGGATCCTCCGCGCGCGACCGTGAGCGCCACCGACTCGAATGCCGGCGAGGCCGGGAACAACACGGGCACGTTCCGCATCGCGTTCCCGAGCGCAACCTACGGGCCGGTCACTTTCAAATACGTGCTCGGCGGCACCTCGACACCAGGAGCGGACGTCGCCCCGTTGCCCGGCTCCGTTACGCTCGCGCCAGGGCAAAGCGGAACGAATATCACCGTTACACCGCTGGCCGACGAGTTCGTGGAGGGCCTGGAATCGCTCACCCTGACACTACTGCCTGGGAACGGTTATCTCGGCGGAACAGCGACCAACGCCACCGTGATGATCTCGGACGCCAACACAAACCATTCGCCGGTGCTGTCCACCAACGCGAACCAAACCCTGTTCGCCGGGCAGACGCTCACCCTCACCAACACGGCGACCGATCCGGATCTGCCGCCGCAGACGCTCATTTTCAGCTTGGTGGGCGCACCGGCAGGAATGCTGGTTGACCCGGTCAGCGGTGTGTTGAGTTGGCGACCGGGGCTGGCCCAATCACCGCTCCTCACTCAGGTTCAGGTGACGGTCAGCGACAACATGTCGCCGAGCCTTAGCGCCACCCAAAGCTTCTGGGTGACCGTGAACCGCCCGACCACCACGTTGGCTTCACCGGCGCTCACCGCAGATGGATTCACATTGCACCTCACTGGCGATCCCGGCCCCGACCTGACGATCCAGCATTCAACGAACCTGCTGGATTGGGTCACGTTGTGGACCACAAACTCACCGGCTCTGCCAATCGAATGGACTGACACCGCCGCCACGAACGCCACGCAGGGCTATTACCGTGTATTGCTGGGCCCGTGAACGAGGCGGGGCGAATCGCTCCTCATGACATGCCCGGTCACTGGCTGAGCTTTAGCCGATAGAAGCGCGTGAGCCCAGTCACCGGCAGTTCTGCGCGGTAACGACCGCCGCTCAACTGCGGCTGAGTTTCGCAGCGTGTCCAAGCGGCGCCGGCGTTCAGACTCGGCGACTCCTGCAACTCGCACCCCGCGCAAGCCGCTGGCCATTCGACCACTACCTTGCCGCTTTCGAGGCGCACCGCGAGCGATGTGCCCGACACTTCCACCGCACGGGTGAAGCCCTGCGGCGCGCTGATTGTCCAGTCGCCCGTCCAGTTGCCGGCTTCCGGCAGCACAAGATCACGAACGGTGGTCCATGTCGCCGCGGCAGTCAGGTTCGTGGCGGAGACGAGGGCGTAGCGCTGGTCCGGTAAACCGTAGAGGCTCAGTACCGCCAAGCCGTTGGTGGCGTGTTGCAGATCAACAATCGGCTCGCGTGCGATCACGAAGACCCGGCCCGCACCCGCAGCGCCACGTTCCAGCGTCCGCCCGTCGCGTAGGTAACCAACGAGTGATTGCACCGTGAGCGGCACGATGGCCGAATGCTCGGCAGGCCCGGCCTGGAAGGCCAAGCGAGTGAGCGTCAGGCTGCCTTGCAGCGAAACGTCCGCGGGGCTTGTGAACTGGAGTTGGAAACGGTTCGAGCCGACTTGTTGGATGCCCGACGATGCGACTTCCGAGGCGAGCAATTGCAGCGCGAGGTTCGTCAATCGGCTTAGGTCCGTTTCCAGCACGAACGTCAGGTTGGTCAGGTCGGCGCCGCTGTCGAGGCGCAGCGGGACGGAGTTGTTCAAGCCGACCAGAAGATTCGTCGAGCCGACGTGCAACGTGAAGTCGGCGCGCGTGTCGCGGACGATCACGGTGAGTTGTTGCGTCGCACTCAGGCTGGGGGAGCCGTCGTCGTAAGCCACGATGGTGATCGCGTTCGTGCTTGGCCCCTGGAGATCGCTCGGGCGCCAGCGGAGGACGCCATTGGTTGCGTCGAGAGACACACCGGTCGGAACGTCCGAGCCGAGGCGATAGCGCAGCTTGTTGGCGGGCACGTCGAAGTCCTGAGCGCTGCTGGCGGCGGTGAGCAACGAGCCCTCGTTCACGGTCCGATTGGTGAAAGTGGCGAGCACAGGTGCGGTGTTCACCTCACGCACGATGATGGTCAACGGTTGCGTGGCGCTGGCCGGCGGGATGCCGTTGTCCGTGGCTGTAACGGCGAACGTATTCGTGCTCGGGCCATTCGCTTCGCCAGTTACCCAAGTAAGTTGGCCGCTGGCCGCGTTCAGGACGACGCCGGCTGGTGCGCCACTGCTGAGCGCATAGCGAATTGCCGAGCCCTCCGGATCACTGGCGTTTAGCGTCAGTTGTAGTGTGCCGCCCTCCTCAAGAGTCTGTGTCGCCGGGGCGGTGAGCAAAGGCGCTTGGTTCGTGAGCGTGGCGGAAGTCGTGGCATCGGGCGTTGTGGGCGGAGCTTCGCGATTGCCCCGTTCATCCGTGGCGATGCTGTAGAACGCGTAACGCGAGCCGAGTTCGCCGGAGAACATGGCCGCGGGCAACGGCGTGTGCTGGAGCCAGGGCGTGAACATGCCGTCATTCACCGACACGAACACGTCGTAGAACGCCACGCCGCTGCCGTTGGTGTCGGCACCGTTCCAGGCAACCTGGAAAGCAGGTGGGCTTTGCGCGGCGAGCTCGGCGACCGCGCTGGTGGGTGCGGTGGTGTCCGGCTGCGGCGCGGGCGTATAGTAGAGCGTGTAAGCCCCCGCGCTGTTGAAGTCGAGCAGGTGGAGGACGTTCTCGCTGACCGGTCGCCGGCCCATACCGATGAAGGTGCGGTCCGTCGTCCACGCATTCGTGCCGAGCGGAATGCGAACGCCATCGCTGACATGGACGACGTTCGTGAGGATGAATTCGCCTTTGCCCGGCTCCGGAACGCGCAGGTAAGTCCAGCCCGCCAGCATCGGCGCGGTGAGTTGCACCACGAGGTTCTGCGCCGAGGGCGGCGCAGCCACGGTCGCGGTTTCGACGACGCTAACCGAGTTCGTGCGGCCATCGCTGAGGTAGAGTGTGTCCGGCAAGTCACGCTCGTCGGCGATTTCATTGACGAGGAAGTCGGGCTTGCCATCTTCAAATGCACCGCCCGCCCAGACGAGATGGTTCATCTCGTGAATGGTTACCGATTCGACCAGCGAAGCCGCCCGCCCGCCGAGCAACTCGTCGTGCTCGAAGGTCGCGTTGTAGTCCAGGAACAGGCCTTGGAGCGTGGAGGTCAGGAGCCAACGCCCGATGGCGGTCTGTCCGGGCTGAATGTCGCCGAAGGTCGCTGTGAGCGATGGCGTCAGGTTTTGCCCGGCCACTTCGGTGGCAAGAATCTTGAAGTCCACCAGCAGTCCCTTCTGGTTCTCGACGATGCGAGGTTGGGCGGAAGCGATCTTGAAGTTCTTCGCCACGCCGTAGCCTGTGTTGCAGACCATCACGGCGAGTGAGAACGGCTGGGCGGGTTCGATCACGTCGGTGAACGGATCATCGCTGAACACGTCGCGCTGGTGGAAGTAGTCCACCGTGAGCCGCGCGTTCGGATAGACGTTGACGGCCGCCGGCGCCATCACGGACGCGGACGGGACGCCGCCGACCAGGTAAGTCATGGCGCCACCGACGTAGTATTGAGCGACGCCGTTGGTGGCCGCCGCGTCTGTCGGCAAGATGACCCAGCGTGCCTGTCCCGTGCTGGCCGCCGGCATTGCCCACAACTCACGGCCGATGGCAAAGTCGTTCGTGGCCGGAATTCCAGGATCGGTCACCGTGAGGCCGGCGAGTTCTGCCGGCAGGATCACGAACCGGTCGTTGGCGAGTTCACCGGACTCGTCGTAGATGGACAACACCACATACAGGTCGGTGATGGGGGACTCCGCCTCGTTGACGATTTCCAGCATTGCGCCAACTGCCTTCCGCGTGAAGGTGGCGTCCTGTTCCATCTGGAGTTTCACGGTGGCGCAGACCCCGGCGCCGGACGCATCCTTGGGACTGCGACTGGCCGGCTTCACCGAGGCGACCGGTGTGGCAGGAGCGGGCTGCGGCGGGAGCGATTCATAGGTTATCGTCCGCGAGCGAGTGGTTGCCGCCAACGCGGTGTTGCGAGTCCCGGCGCCGGATGTGCCCGCCGGAGCGCCTGGGGACTGATTCAATTGTGACGCGCTCGCCACGCCGAGTATCTGTGCGACGCTGTCCGCGTCGAGTTCGGGCAGAACTGGCGCGAGCTGCTGAGCCTGAAGGAGCGGGAGGCAGGAGTTGGTAATCAACGTTCGCGAGATGCCGTGTTTCACGTAGCGCTCGGTTTGTTTTACGGTGACAGAGCCTTCAATCTCCACCTTGGCCACCAAACCATCGAAGCAGCTTTCCAGCTTGGGCGGGCTGTCGCTGCAGGCGCTGTATTTCAAACTCAATCCGGTTTCAAATCCTGCCGCCCCTTTGGCGCTGCCCTTGTACTTGAGATTCCCTTCTTCCACCGACAAGGTGGCCGTAGCCTTCACACCCGCAAAGGCCTTGCCGCCGAGCGTGAAAGTCATGCAGAGCCTCGGGTCCTGGAAGTGGCATTTGGTGGACAACTCCAGTTCGCCGGAGCCGTAAAGGGTGAACTCCACACCCGCGAGCAGGTCCGCTTTCGCCTCGATCGGTGCGGCAGGCGGTTGCTTGATTTCCCAGCCCAGCTCCGGCTGGAATCCCAAGCCGATGACGGTTTCGATGCCCACGCCCACTTTGGTCTTGGTCTTCAACCCGCGGTTGCCGTTCGTGTCGCAACAGTTGCAGAACTGGCCGGAAACGGACGTCGTCAGGCGCACGCCGCGCAACTTAAGGCCGGGCGCTTGCACGGCCAGGATGCTGTTGATGCTGTCTTTGATCGGGCCGGCCAAGTCGTAGCGCAAGCCGAGTTGCGATGTCCAACAATCATCAGTGCCGCAACTGCACGCCTGCATGGCCGTCACGTAGTTCTGGCTATCGCTAAACGTGAGATCGGTCTTGCCCGAAGGCGCGCTTTCGCCCGGCAGGGCGCTCGTGGGCGGGGGGGGGGCCAAATACGGGATGCGCGACGTGCCGTCTTCGCCCGGTTTGCTCTTGCAGTCACCGACCAAACCCCAGAGCAGGACCGGCACTTTCATGGGGATGCCCCGCGGTCCGCAGATGTATTTGTAACCCAGGTACGGCCAAAGATAGCAATCGCTGTCGCCGGCGTCCTTCGGCGACAGCCCGCCCCCGGCGCGCTTCCGCTGGATCAGGACAGGGACTGTGATCGTGCTGTGCGCCGGGAGTTCGCCGAGCTCCTTGAGCAACGGAGTGAAGGTCCAGTTCGCGTGACTCGGAAATACGAACTGCGCGTCCTGGGCGGCGATCAAGCCGTGATTCTTGATCGTGAAGTTCACCTGCGTCTCGTCACCTTGAATCTGCGAGAGGTCCACCACGTTGGGCTCGATCGTTACGACCGGCGCCGGCACGGTGGTTTCAAACGTGGTTTCCAGGGTGATCTTCGTCCGATCCTCGATGGCGATTTCTTCCACCTTCCAGGTGTAGCGGACGAGCTGAGTGCGCAAGAAAACGAGTTGGTCGTTGGTTTCGCCCGGCTTCACATCCACGGTTCCGGTCGTGGTGTCGTGCTTGGCGACCGCGGCCTCCAAATTGTAGCGGCCCTCGGGCAGTTCCTCGAACGCCAGTTCTCCCTGCGCGTCGGTTTCGCCCCGCGCCACCACCGAGTTGTCGAACGGATCCCGCAGCACCACGGCGACGCCGGCGAGGTTGGTGGGCGGCGAACCGTAGTAAGCCATTTCGTCCACCGTGGTGATCTTCAGCGTGCCGACCGCAGCGGACACGACCTTCAGCTTGAACTCGACCGGATTGAACAAACCCTCGCCCGTCACGGCCAGCGTGCCGGTCAGTTCTCCAATGGCTTGTTCCGGTGGCGGCAGGAATTGGAGCGTGAAGTGATTCGTTTCGCCTGATGCGAGTGCCGGGATCGGATTGGTCGAAGCCACACTCAACCAGGGCAGATTGGGTAGCGCGAGCGTCAGCGGCGAACTGGCCGCGCCACCGGTGTTGATCACTTCCAGTTCGACGAAGCGCTGCTGGCCACGCACCAGGCCCACATTAAGTGAGCCGGGCAGCACCACCAGCCGCGGGCGCAACGGCTTGATGATCAATTCCACCGGCACTTCCACATACGCGCCTTCCGTCGTGGCGCACACAAACGTAAATGTCACCAGCGACTCCTCGTCCAGCAACGACGTGATCGAGTAACTCACCGTCACGCTGCCCGAGGCCGGGATTGTGTTGATGGCTTGCGCCTGCACCGCGATGTTCGCCGTCGTGCTCGCCTGCACGCTGAGCCCGTGCAACGGCAGGTCGGCTTGGTTCTGTAATTGGAACTGGCCGGTGAACGTTGCCAGCGAGCTCATCTGCTGTCGAATGGGCGTCGAGTTTGCCTTTAAGCCCAGCAGCGTGAAGTGATCCTGCGCGCTCACGACGGCAACGCCGGGATGATCCGCCCCCACTTCGTACGAGCCCGCCTCGCCGGGCAGAGGATTCCATTGGATAGCGTAACGCCCTTCGCTGTCGGTCAGGGCGGAAATGACGCGGCTCATGCCGTTGTGAACCACGTGAATGTTCACCAGCTTGAACGCCGCCGGGGCGCCCAGCGCATTCGTCGCGCGACCCTGTAACGGTACCGGTGTGCCCGCCAAAGCAGTGTCCACCCCCGCCTCAACCGAGGCATGATAAGCCGCACCGACCGTGATGGCCTGCGGGCTCATCGCAGTGTTGTTGTCTTCCAGAATCTCCTCCACCGCACCGCTCGTGTCGGTCTGAACGAGGATCCAGTAGTTGGCGCAGGCTTGGGGCAGGCGAACTTGGAGCGTCTGCTCGAAGAACTGGCCGGGCGGTAACATGCCGTTGAAAGTGTATTGGCCGGCGAGCGTGTCGTCGCCCACCGCAGCATCGCTGGAGAGAAAGACGCGCGTGATGAAGTTGCTATAGGTGGTGTTGAAGCCCTGGTTCGCCAAGCGGTAGTTCACACTCACGTAGGCTTCCGCGTCCGCAGTGGTCGGCACGTTTACGCTCGACACCACCAGGTCGGGCAGGACGGAGTCGCTCACCGTGACGCGCTCGCTGGCTGAGGCAAACCCTGTGGCGGTCGCAGTCAGCGTGACCGTCCGATTGCCGTCGTTAGTGCCGTCGCCCACGGTGCCAATCTCGAACGCGGCCGAAGCTTGGCCCGCGGGGATCATTACAAGTCCTGGCGACGAGACCTCCGTGAGATCACTGGAAGTCACCGTGACCGCAAGCGCGTTCGTGGGCGGCGTGCTGCGGATAACCGTGCCTGTCCCAGCGGGCAGCACCCCTTCGGCGAGCAGCTTTGGATTCACTGTGAGGGTCAACGCCGGCCCGTCGTCGTCGGTGACCAGCAAGGTGACCGCCGGGAGGTTGGCCACTTGCTCTGCGCCTTGCGAGGCAAGCACGTAGCCGCCGATCCAGTTCGTCTTCGTCCCGTCCACGATGACGTTGTCCACGGTCGCCACGGCGAACGTGGCCGAGGCTTCGTTTTCCGAAATGACCACGCGCGCGGGTACGGTTGCCGTGGAGGGATCGCCCGAGACGAGTTCCACCGTCAGCGTCCGCGCCGTCACGGGCGTGCGCGTGACCGTTGCCAGAGTCGCTTGCGCGCCGGCACCTTCGCTGACCACCGGGTTGGCCAAGGCGAGCGTGACTGCGGGCGTGTCATCGTCGTACACCGTGACGGACGTGGAATCACCGATGAAACCCGAAGCGCTCGCGACCACGGTGCAATCGGCTGGACCTTCCACCAACGTATCGTTAGCTGCGAGCAGGGAGAAACTCGCGTTGGTGGCCCCGGCAGGAATGGTGACGTAGCCCGGCGCCTGCAATCGGAACCGGCTGTAGCTCTCGATCAACACGGTCAAATCGTTGGTGATGCCCCCGTCGCGCGAGATGACTCCCGCCAATGCCGCACCTTCCAGCACATGAGGGAAGGCGGTCGCCAGCCGCAGTTGCGGACGGTTGGCGTCCAGCACGCGCACGAAGACTTGATCAAAAGCCACGCCCGGGGCTGTCGCCGTCAGCGTCACGTCCTTCGGGCCGTCCACCACTCCGTCAGCGATAATCGTCACCTCGAAGTTGGTCGAAGCCGCGCCCGCCGGGATTGTGACGTTTGCCGGCACGCGCAGTTCAGCGGTGTTGCTGCTGACGAGGGAAACGACCAGGTTGCTCGTCACATTCCCGCTGCGGGTGATCACGCCCTGAATCGGCGTGCCCGCTGCCGCCTCGCTTACCTCCGTCATAGGCAATTGCATCGTCAGCGTGCTGAGCGGGACGACCGCGTTGGTGGTGATGGCGTTGTTGTTGCCTTCGTTGAGTTCAATCAGATCGTCGCCGCTGTCCGCCACCACTACGAAGTTCACCGCTGGGGCACTGAATGTCGGCGGCAGCGTTACCACTTGCGTGCGGGTCACGGATTCACCGACGGCAAGCTGGTTGGTGCATTGCAGTAGGAACAGGAACTGATCGTTCCCGACGTTCGTATCGCCGGAGAGATAAATGGAATCCGTCCAAGGAACCGAAACCGCAGCAGTGCCCTGATTGGTGACGGTCCACACCAATTCGACCGGCATGCCTGCTATGGCCGATCCGGGGCCCGCAAGGTCGACGACGGCCAAATCAGGCCGCGGCGGCAACGTCAGCGCGATGCAGGCGCCGCGGAGGTTGTTCGCCTCGTTGCCTTCCTGCAGCGTGCTGGCAGCATCGGCGGCAAGGACGATGAAGTAAACGCCCGCTGCGGATTGCGCGGCGAGGGGCAGGGTGACGGTTTGCGTTCGCGTGTAGGTGGTGCCGACTGCTAGCGGACTGGCGTTCGCGGCGACGGTTGCCAGGAGCGTTGCGCCGGAAAGCGAGTTACTCGCAGCGCTCAGGTAAAGCTTGTCGCTCCAAGTGGACGACGCGGTCGCCGTGCCGGCGTTCGTGACGGCCCACGAGATGGTGATGGTGTCGCCGAACTGCGCGGCGGCGGGCGTCGTGACTTCACGCACCACCAGGTCGGGCGACGGTAGCGTGACCGCGGACGCCGCCACACGCAGGTTGTTCGCTTCATTGACTTCGGTGAGCGCGTTATCCGGATCGGCCGTGACGACGAACCATTTCTGACCTGTGAAGCTTGGCGGAATAATGACGGTGTTAGTAAAAAATGCGGACGCCCCTGCGCCGAGTGGAGAGGAGAGTGTGACGGTAGCCAGCGTGACCGCGCCGTTGCCGGCGGCGTCATTCGCGAGGGCAATGCGAGCATTCCATGGGACGCTGATGTTGCCGGGGCCGAGGTTGGTCATCGTCCAAACCACGTTTACCGGCGCACCGGGCACGGCTTCGGTTGGACCAGCAACCGCGAGGACGGCGAGGTCCGGCGGTACGGTGACGCTCGCGACCTGGCTGGTCGCTGCGCCGTAGGTGTTGGTTACGACGACGAAGTAATCGCCCGCTTGCGCTGAGGTCAGTGTGGCGAACGGAATCGTTAGCGCCATCCCGTTGGCGCCCGCCAGCAGTTGACCATTGTGGAACCATTGGTAGTGCAGCGTCGGCGAACCCAGCGCCATCGAGGCGAGCGTTACATCCGCCAGCGCAACCGAATTGCTAGCCGGCTGAACCGCAATCACCGGGGCTTGAGGCACGCCCGCCAGATAGACGGTGCCGTTCTGGCCCCACTGCGCGCCCGATCCACCGGAAGCGGTGATGCGATTGGTGTCGAAGCCAGTGAGATTGGAAGCGTAGAGGGCGATGCGTCCGCCACCGCCGCCACCGCCCGGGCCGCCGGTGCCACTGGCGCCGCCATTGGCGCTGATCGTTCCACCGCCGGTGAGTGTGCCAACTTGCATCAAGACGGAACCACCCGAGCCGCCGCCGTAGTGAGTGTCGCTGGCGTTGCCGCCACCAGCCACGATGCTGCCGTCCAACTGAACCGTGCCGCCCACGCTCAGGCGAATCGTCCCACCCCCGCTTCCCTGGATGCCGCCACTGCCGAAGTCAATAGGTAGCGTCTCTAAATCATAAGTCCCGCCGCCGCCCTGGTAACCACCATATACCTGGCCCCCGCCACCACCGCCGCCGTGTCCACCGCCGCCGCCGTTGCCGTTGTAGGCCGACCACCCAGCACCCGGTCCGGTCTTCGCGGGATAGCCCAGGCCGGTTACGTTGAGCTGACCGTTCGTTTCAATGGTGGCGTCACCAGAGACGGCGAGGTTGAAGGTGTCTTGTTGCGCCGCATGACTCAGCGCGGCACCGCCGTTGACACGAAGGTTGACGATGGACGAGATGTTCTCTGGATAGATCATTGCTGCGCCGGTAGCCGTGAGATCAAAGATCTCGCCCGCCGACCAGAAGTCCGGTCGCAAGACGGTAATGCCGCCTCCGCCGTTTCGGTTGTCCACCAGCACGTGTCCACGAGGGGAAGAAGTCGCGTGCGTGAAGATCGTGCCCGCACCGCCGCGTTGAGAGCCCGCGCCGCCGCTCGCAATGACGACTCCCGTGAACGTGTTTGTGCCAAAGACCAGGGCAATGCGACCGCCCCCGCCGCCGCCCCCGCCACCATTGCCACCGTTGGCAGTGACCGTCCCCGAACCGGTGAACGTGGCGGCATCTATCCAAATGCTGCCGCCGGCGCCGGCGCCGGCGTAAGCGCTGTTATTCCCGCGGTCATTTCCGTTGGCGTTGATGACGCCGTCCACTTGGAGCGTGCCGGTAACCACAAGCCGGATTGCTCCGCCGCCATGTCCGCCGAGCCCGGAGTAACCATTGCCACCGCCACTGCCAAAATCGACCGGTGACGTGATCCAATCGTATGCGCTCCCGCCGGGCCGACCATTGGCCGCATAACCACCCTGACCGCCGTGAGCGCCGCCGCTGCCATGATCCCCCCAATTGCCGCCCGCCCCAGGCCCACTGGCGGATGAGTAACCCAGCCCGGCCACGTTGATCTGGCCATTGGTTTCAATGACGAGATCGCCAGTGACCGTGAGATCGAAGTCGGGTTGCTGAGCCGCGTGGCTCAGCACCGCACCGTCGTTCACCCGCAGGCTTGCGAGGGTCATCGGCCCTTGGATTTGAACGGCGGAAGCCCCGGCGCAGAGCAGATCGAATGACGTCCCGGCCGACCAGAAGGCGTTCGTGAGTGTTGTGACAATGCCGGCATTGCCACCGTTGTCAATCCGCACTTGGCCGCGTGCGGTGCCGTTCATTTGGCGAAAGACGGTGCCGGCGCCGCCGCGCTGGTAACCGCTGCCCCCCAGTGCTTGGATGGTTCCCGCGAAATTGTCGGAATTCAAGTAGAGCGCAATGCGTCCGCCGCCGCCGCCGCCGCCGGCAGTGCCACCGGCGCCTCCGTTGGCTGAGACCGAGCCGGCGCCCGCGAACGTACCTGCCGTGATCCACACGCTGCCGCCCGAACCACCGCCCGCGTAGTAGCTGCTCCCGGAGTAGATCATCGCGCCACCGTCGGCAGCGATTGCGCCGTCCACCCGAAGGGTGCCGCCGACGTTGAGTTGGACCGCGCCGCCGCCGTAACCGCCGCGGCCACCGTAGCCGTTGCCACCGCCACTGCCAAAGTCGGTCGGGGTCGGTATGAAATCGTAGGCCCCACCGCCGGGCACGCCGTTTTGACCGTAACCGCCCTGTCCACCGTGACCGCCGCCGCTGCCATCGTCTCCCCAGTTACCTCCCGCCCCCGGCCCGCTGGCCGAGGCGTAGCCCAGTCCCGTCACACTAATCTGGCCGTTGGTCTCAATGATAACATCACCTATGACTGTGAGGTCCAAGGGGGTTTGCAGGGGGTGATTCACCACCGCGCCGCCGTTCACCCGCAGGCTCGCCAGGGTCATCGGTCCTTGGACTTGGACGACGGATGCCCCGCTGCAAAGCAAGTCGAATGAAACACCGGCGGGCCAGAAGGCGTTTGTGAGCGTCGTGGCGATGCTGGCGTTGCCGCCATTTTCAATGCGCACTTGACCGTGCGCGGTGCCGTTGGTCTGGCGAAAGATCGTGCCCGCGCTGCCCCGCTGCCAACCGGTACCGCCAAGTGCCTGGACCGTTCCCGAGAAACTGTCGGTGGTGAAGTAGAGCGCGATCCGCCCGCCGCCGCCACCACCGCCGGCGTAGCTCGCACCCCCGCCGCCGCTGGCCGAGATGACGCCCGCACCCGAGAGCGTGCCCGCCGTGATCCACACGCTTCCGCCCGCGCCGCCGCCCGCGTAGCCATCGCTCCCGGCCCAAATCATCGCGCCGCCGTCGGCAGTGATCGTGCCGTCCACCTGAAGCCTCCCTCCAACGCTGAGTTCAATCACGCCGCCGCCGTAACCGCCGCGGCCACCGTAGCCGTTGCCACCGCCGCTGCCGAAGTCGACGGGTGTCGGGATCAAATCGTAGGCGCCGCCGCCGCTTCGTCCATTGGGGGTGTGACCACCATGCCCACCATGCCCACCTCCGCTGCCTTGGTCTCCCCAATTGCCGCCCGCACCGGGACCGCTGGCGGACGCGTAGCCGCGGGCTGATGCATTGATGCTGCAGCCCGTCGCGACCGTGACATCGCCGGTGATGGTCAACAGTACGCGGTTGTTCGTCTCGCCGTTGGGTGCCGTGGCGTGCGTGAGCACGGCGTTGCTGGTCAGCAACAGCGACGCGAACGAGTGCGGGCCGTTCACCGTCAGCGTGCAGTTGCTCGCGACGATCTCCTGGCCGTCATAGGTCACATCCCCGGCACCGATGGTGGTGTTGTTCGTGAACAGGGCAGCCTCAGCGCTAATCGTCAGGGCCACGAGCACGGTTGCCATCGCCGGGAGTGAACTGTTGCGGGCGGATCGCAGGTTGGCTGAACCTCGGATCGATGAACGAGAGTGCGGCTTCATAGGCAGGGCAGGCAGGTGGTTTCTCCGGAGGGATTGCGCTTGAATCTGGAACTGGTCTGGAGTGCAACGACCACACCCTGGCGAAGTTTGGAGAGCCAGCCTTTCGGGAGATGACCAGTTGAAACCCAACGGTCCATAGTTGACGCGAGGTTTATACCAGTCGCGGAGCTTTGCGGCAAGGTCAGGACGGATCAGGATTACTACGGTCTTGCCACCGGAACAATCCGGAGGAGCTTGCTAGCCCGGGCCAGCGCTTTTCGGCGTGTCCAATCGGACCGGTTCGTGGTTGAATCGCGCCCGTGGAAGTCATCATTCAGCCGACGGCGGAAGCCGCCGCCGCCTTCGCCGCACGGATCATCGCCCGCGAGCTCCGGGCCAATCCGCATCTCGTCCTCGGCCTGGCCACCGGCAAGACCATGGAGCGCGTGTATCGCCAGCTCGTGCGCATGCATCAGGAGGAGCGCCTCGACTTCTCTCTTTGCCGCACCTTCAACCTGGACGAGTACGTGGGTCTTTTCCCGACCGACCCGAACTCCTACCGGTTCTACATGAACCAGCACCTGTTCCGCCATGTGAACATTGACCTGAGGAACACGCATTTGCCCAACGGCCTGGCTAGCGACTTGGCGGTGGAATGCCAGCGGTACGAGACCGTGATGGAGCGCTGTGGGGGAATTGATCTGCAGCTCTTGGGCATCGGCAAGGCCGGGCACATCGGGTTCAACGAACCGCTCTCCGCCTTGCGCTCCCGGACGCGCGTCAAAGCCCTCACGCCCACGACGATCAAGCAGAATGCGCCCATGTTCGGCGGCGAGGACAAAATGCCGCGCCGCGCCATCACGATGGGCGTGGGCACGATCATGGAAGCGCGCCGCTGCCTCTTGCTGGCCACAGGGGACAGCAAGGCCGGTATTCTTGCCCAAGCCGTGGAAGGTCCCATTACCAGCATGGTCACTGCGACCGCGCTGCAACTCCATCCGCGCTGCACCGTGGTCGTGGATGAGGAAGCCAGCGCGAACCTCAAGGAGCGCGACTATTACCGCTGGATCTTCGAGAACGAACCCGAGTGGGAGAGCTATCGGTAAGGGAAGAAACACCGAACATCGAACGCTCAACTTCGAATGCTGAACAGCCTCAATCGGTGACCTGTTAAAAACTAGGTTTCACACCCGCTTGGTTGGCTCACGGTTGTCGGGGCGTTAGTCTGCCCATCCACGGCTCGGAGGAGGGCTCGCTCAAAAACGTGGAGAGAGTGGTGTCATCCTCGGACGGCAGGAAGCCGGCCTTCAGGAGTGCCGGAAGGTAATGCGCGCCTTGTTTAAGTCGTAGGGCGACATCTCCACATTGACCTTGTCGCCGACGCTGATGCGGATGAAATGCTTGCGCATCTTGCCGGAGATGTGGGCGAGGACCTCGTGCCCATTAGGCAATGCCACGCGGAACATGGTGCCAGGCAGCACCTGGGTTACGCTTCCAGTCAGTTCAATCGGTTCTTCTTTCGCCATGCGACCAATCGCGCTTCGGGCCATTTCCTGCCATGAACAACCGCCAAAGGCAACTCCTTTTCCTCCTACATTCACCCGTGCTCGCCGCTGCCGCAGCGTTTCTCCCCGAGCCAGCGCGCGGGGCTGGCAGCGCAGCCGACGCAGGTCAAAAAACGCGTGGACAAGTGCGGGGGAGTGTTTAAAGTGCCGCCCAACGATATGAAAAAGAACCCTTTTATTCCAGCCTTGATTGGGGTGCTGGCCGTGCTCACGGTGTTCGGCGCCTGGGCAATCTGGAACACCTACGTTTTTTCCAAAAAGAGCCGCACCCTGCAGGCTCAGGCCGCATTCATCAACAACACGCGCATGGTGATGGACGCGCTCGTCAAGGACACCGTCGAATACAGCCGGAAGAACCCAGCCGTGGATCCAGTCCTGAACTCCATTGGCCTCAATCCTACGGATGCCCGCAACGCCACGAAGAATCCCAACCGCTGATTGCACATGAACGAGAATCCTACCCCCAAGCCCGTATCCTCTGCACCGGCTCCTGAGGTGGTCGAATCCTTTGAGACCCTGCAACGGCAGTTCCAGACGGTGCTGCTGATTTTGATCGTTCTGGTCGCCGTGTTGGATTGCTACATGTGGCGGCAATGGCGGTTGATCAAAGGCGAAGTGCGCACCATCGAACCGCAGGCCATGCAAATCGCGGCCCAGTATCAGAGTGTCACGCTACCACTGGCCAAGAACTTCTCGGGCCAGCTTGCGGCCTATTCCAAAACCCACGCGGATTTCCTGCCGATTTGGACCAATTACGTGCCCGTGTTGACGAAGATGGGATTACTGGCTGCGCCGGGAGCTGCCGCTCCCGCCGCCGCCGCTCAGCCTGCAAAATCGCCAGCGGCCGCGCCGGCTGCCACGCCACAGCCTCCGAAGGCCGCCGCGCCGGCGCCGGCCAAGGCCCCCGCTGCCGCCCCCGCGCCTGCCCCGAAGAAGTAGTATCGTAGCGGTCGGTTACTTCGATGCCTCGCTTGGGGTGAGTTTTGCACCGCAAGCGAGGCAAAACTTTGCGTGAGGCGGGCAGACTTCCCCGCAATCCGCGCAGGTGAGGTGCGCCGCGGAATGCCGGCGGTGGATGACGAGGTTGCGGATGTACGGAATCCAGGTGAAGGCGTAGGCGAAGATGAAAACGGAGTCTTCCTTGTGGAGGGAATAGATCAGCAGAAGGAGCGATCCGGCCAGGCTCAGCCACCAGAAGGCCGTGGGCACGACCACCCGCCGCAACTTCTCCGTGGCATACCATTGCACGAAGAACCTCGAGAAGAACACGGCGTTTCCCACCCAGCCGACCACTTTCCACGCACCCCACTCGATGCCGAGGAACTTGCCGTCGTGCCAGATCACATTCGTCAGCCAATCCATGGGCGGAGTCTAGCGTGCCTTCGCGGATTCGGGTAGCCGGAAAGCTCGGCTCAGAGCGAAACGGGTTGCCCCACCGCGGCCCGGACGAAGCCGATTGCCGCGCTTGCCCCCCGAGACAATTCGAAGATGCCGCTGGCAGCCTGCCGGCAGCGTGTGGGCTCAGGCGAGCTTCTCCCAAAGCGTGATCTGGGGCGGTTCGGCGACCAACGCCGGCAGTTTGGCCAACAACGCCTGGAGGTGCGGGCGCGCAAGGTGATCGTCCAAGTGCTGCTTGCTGGACCAGTTTTCGTGAAATAGGAAGTGGCCGGGACTATCCGTGGCTTGGTGCAAATCGTAGTTGATGCAACCCGGCTCTTTCCGGGTGGTCGGGATGAGTGCGAGCAGTTCCTGCCGCAACACGGTTTCCTGGCCGGGTTTGGCTTTGAAGGTGGCGACGACGGTGAGGGTTTTCATCGTTTGGTTGAGCAATAGCGTTAAGAGAAACGGTAGTTCACTACGGAGCGGCTGTATCAGTAGGGATGGACTCAAAGACGGCGGCGGACTTGTTCTTGCGGACGGCATCCCAGCGAAACACCCGCCCGTTCATGGTGATGAACACGTCGGGCGGGAGAAGTTGGACGGCGGCAAAGGCCAGGCCGAGATTGAACAGGCCGTCCGATTGCCCAAAGGCAAAGGGGACCATCGCGCCGACGAGCACAATCGTCTTGCCGAGACGGGCCTGAGCCAGGTGGCGGGCGGTCAGCACCATCGTGTCCGTGCCATGGGTGATGATGAGCCGCGGCTCCGGTGCGGCGGCGGCAGCGGCACGGATGCCTTCGCGGTCGGTGTCGGTCATGTCGAGGCTGTCCTTGAGCAGGACGATCTGGACTTTGGACTCGGGCAACGCCACGCGCGCCTGAGCCAGCATGGCCAGCACGTTGGTCCGCGAGAAACCCAGCGTGCCCTCGACCGGGGAGTAAGTCTTGTCAATCGTCCCGCCGGTGACCAACACGCGCAGATCGAGGCCGGGACTGGACGCCGGAGAATGCATGACGGCGGAAGCTACTTCAGGGAAGCCAGAATCTGCTCCGCCGTGGCGCTCGGATTGGGTGCGGCGTAGATGGGCCGGCCAATGACCAGCCAGCTTGCGCCAGCCTCGATGGCTTCGCGGGGCGTGAGCGTGCGCTTCTGGTCGTCCGCCTTTTCCGCGCCGGTGCGGATGCCCGGGGTGACGAGCTTCACGTGCGCTGGGAGCATCTGGCGCAGTCCGACAATTTCGAGCGGCGAGCACACCAACCCGCGCAGTCCCGCCTGCACCGCGAGGCCCGCCAATCGCTCGACATGCCGGCCTACATTCGGCTCGCACCCGATTTCCGCGAGCGCGTTGCTGTCCATGCTGGTCAACACCGTGACGCCGAGGACGAGCGGCGCGTTGCGGCCGGATTGGGACGCCGTCTGTTCCGCGGCGTGCTGAGCGGCGCGCATCATCTCCGCGCCGCCGCTGGTGTGGATCGTGAGCATCTGCACGTCGAGGCGCACGGCAGAGGCCACGGCTTTGGCGACGGTGTTCGGGATGTCGTGGAACTTGAGGTCGAGGAAGACCGCGGCGCCGGTGTCGCGCACGCGGCGGACGATGTCCGGCCCGGCGGCGGTGAAGAGTTCGCTGCCGATCTTGAAGGCGCCGACGGCGGGGGCGACTTCACCGGCGAGCTTCAGCGCCTGTTCGGCGGTTGGCACATCCAGGGCGACGATGATGGGATTCTGCATCGTGCCGAATATCGAAGCCGGCAGTCCGGAACGAAAGCCAAAAATGGCAATCCGTCGGAAAGAAGACAGTCTAGCTGACCAGAGTCAAGGCAGCGGCACCGCGCGCACCCGGAAGAAGCTCTGCGGCGCGTTGGTGTACGGGCCAAACCATTCGGTTTCTGGGAAACGTCCCGGCACATTTGTCACCAAGGTGAGCGAGGCGACGTTGGTGCCGGCGAAGATGTCGTACGCATGATTCTCGTTGCCCGGCCAGCTCAACCGCGCCAGGGCGGTGTTCCATCGGGACAGGTCCAACACGAGCTTGGTATCGTCTACGGTCGGGTCGGTCATCAGGAGCTGTTCCGCGGCGTTGCTATAGCCATCGCCATCTGGATCATCGCCGGGCGAGAGTGCCGCGAGGCAATCAACGTGGTTGATTTCCCAGTAATCATCCAGCCCATCGCCATCCCGGTCATGGATGGGCACCCCGTGCAGAATCAGGCTGACCTGGGTCACGGCACCGGTGTTGCCAATGAACTCGTCGCTGAAGGAGACGATCCAATCACCCGGTGTGCCTTCGAAGAAATGGTGCGTCGAGTAATACGTCCAATCTACTGGCCCGGGCGACGTGTCGGAGTTCAGGCGCTGGAGAACGCTCCGGGTGCCTGCGGGCGAATCCAGTGTGATCCGCACGTCGCTGCGCATGGGATGGTCGCTCAACACGCGTACGCCGACGTGTTCGCAGCGGAGCGTGTTGGTGACGTGGAATACGTAGCTGGTCGAGTTGAGACTCACTTGGGCCCGCACCGCGTCGTTCGTTTGCAGTAATGCGCGTAACGCCATGCCAGTGCTGTAGGTGATGAAACCCGAAGGCAACGGGGTGAAGTCCGTTCCAACCATCGGGGCGAACTGGTCGCCACCGGGGGTGCCGATACCGCTGCTGTTGGTCGCGAAATTATGCATGAAGGCAAACGCCGCCCCCCTGTGCGCTACGTTTTGGAGCGGGCCCGCGTAATCATTCCCGCTGCGCTCGATCAACACACCTTTGTTTGTCAGGTCGAGCGTGATCGGGTTGGTGGCGGGACCGACGAAAACAAGGGGCAACTCGGAGGTTGGAGATTCGGCGTTCGGTCCGAGGCTGGGCAGCGCCAGGATGGAGGCGAGTTGGGGCGGCACGTTGGTGCCGGTGACCCGCAGCCGGAAGCCGGCATCCGGAATCGTTGCCGGGTTAGTGGTGGTCAGGGTGACCGTCGTCACGGGCGGGCGGCTCATCCACGCTCGGGCCAGCCGGACAGCTTCGCCCGCGTCCGGCACCCCAAAACCGTCGTTGTGGCTCACGAGGAAGCCCGCACCATTGGGGTGAAGGTCGGGATCCTCGAAGTCGAAATGGCGCGAGGACAGGATCAGGATTTGTTGGACGTCCCGGTAGCTCAGATTCGGGTTCGCCGAGAGGATCAAGGCGACAACGCCTGCGATCTGCGGTGCGGAGGCTGAGGTGCCGCTGAAACCAAACGAACCCCACACGTAGCCATTCACATCTTCATGGGGCGGAAAGAAGTTGATCTGGTTGACGCCGCGTGTGCCGAGTAAGTCTGTAGTGAACAATCCATCCAACCCGACGGCGGCGTCTCCGCTGGGGGCAGCCACCAAGATGCAGGCGCCCGGCTCGCTGTAGGTCGTCGTTCGGCCGCTGATTCGGACGGCGCCCACGGTGATAACACGGGGATCGGCACTGTAGCCGTCATCATTCGCATTGGCCCCCTGCTCCCGATCGTTGCCTGCTGAACGCACCAGGACCTCGCCCAGTCCGCCCCGGCCTTGCGTCACGGCATTCGATATGCCGATCTCCTCCAGCAAAGTCAGGCCGTTCTGCAAAAGTCCGACGTGTGCCCAACTGTGATTCTGGACCGCCACGATGTTCGAAGCATACTGGAACATGTCCATCAGCCGCTCGTCGCTGACCAAGGTGGTGTTGGTCTTGTGGATCACCCAGCTTGCGACGTTGGCGCTGGGGGCGACGCCGACCATACGCGCGTTGTTCAGTGTCGCTGCCGCAAGACCGGCCACTTCTGTGCCATGTGCCCAAGTGGCCGTACCGGCGATCGGATTCCCGTTGGTGGTTTGATTGTCAAAGTTGAAGTGCGGTGCTCCGGCCACACGGGCAGCCAATTCGGGATGGGCGAGCTCCACCCCCAGATCCGCGATGGCAATGGTCACCCCCTGCCCAGTCGCCAATGGCCACGCAGCACGAACATTGAGGTCCACCCCGGCGCTGTCGCCGTTGTCGTTGCGATGCTCCAGCGGCCATTCATTCGCGAAAAACGCGTCGGTAGGACGAGCGGCGTAAGGACCGTGCCAGTCCACCGGTTGGTGCAAGACCGGATAGCTGGCCACCACGCCTGCGAGTCCGGCCAGCCGTTGCGCCTCCCGCGCCGCCGTCCAGGCGTCTGGAGCTTGCAGAATGATAACACCGGGCTGGACCATGCGCGCCACTTGCAGTTCACGCCCTGCAATCAACTCAGCCAAGGCAACCGCGTCCTCAAGTTGAACTACAACCCGGTCGCCAAACTCGACGACGGCGTTGGTCTCGCCCACTCGTCGGGCGGTAAGCCATCGGGCTTCGAGACCGTCGAGGGATCGTCTAGTGACCGCTGGTACTGCTTGGTACGTGTTGGCGTGAGGGGTCTTGAATTGAAATACCTCACTAGCCTGTGAGCCGAACTCCGAGATAACCACCAGCGCAAACACCAAGCTCGCTTGTTTCATTAATCGGCAGGCTACCGGGAAGTCGGAAAGAAGCAAGCGCCCGCGCCCGTGGCTTCACAGTTTTCGCACCTCGGCTGGCTTGCACCAGCGTTGTTTGGTAAACGCCGCAGCGGTGCCGACGGCGAATAGCGCGAAACTTCCAACGATAGCGACCACCCCCGCGGGTGTAGCTGCCAGCGCCGTGAACAGCATGTTAACGGGAACCAAGATCGCGACGAGCGTGGCGGCCACCGGGATGACGAGCGGCAATCGCTTCTGCCGGACCCACCAGTGTATCCAGCACACTGTCACGACCAGCGTGGCGGTGGCGGGCGGTTGCCAGAACGGAGCGTCCGACCGCGCCCAGACAAAGGAATGTGCTACCCACCCGATGGCGGTCAAGATGCGTGCAGCGGCGGCCCCTTCGTGTTCGTAATCCCTCCAGCGCAGACTGTGCAGGAGATAGTAGATCAATCCGCCTTGGACGGCCCAATGCAGCGCCGCATCGGCTGGCCGGGCCCACACCCAAAGCAGCGACGCGGCAGCAACGGCGCCGAGGATGGCCAGCTTCGGGTCACGCGAGACAGTGGAGCGCAGCACCAGATAGGCGGCGACGGCCAAGACGATCAGATTGAGGCGCGGGCTGAGGCTGGCTATCGCCGTGCCGGCCCATTCCCCGGGGAAGGTGGCAACCAGCAAGGCCATCGAAACGATAAACAGGTGACCGGCCAATTGGTTCTGACGACTGAGCAGCATTTTGAGGGCGAAGCCCGTCACATTAAGGCACATCAACGCGAAGCAAACTCGGTTTCCGTTTGTGTTGGCTGCCAGCAACGCGGCAGCGATCGGCAGCGCCAGCGTTAGTGCGTGCAACTTGCGAGCACGCTCGGCAACGAAGTCTTCCAGGCGCAGGTGTAACACCCAAGCCAGGACACACAACGCCGGGGCGAGAAGTTCTCGGCGTAGCGCGAAGTCATAGACGTAGCCGAGCGAGTAGAGATGCACGCCCGTTCCGGCGAGCCACAAGGAAGATAATGCGACGGGAAACCACCGGCGTTGCACCAGTAGTTTCCCGTCAACGCGCGGGTGAGGCAGCAGGCTCGTCAGCGCGCAAAGCAAAGGCAGCAGCCACAGCCAGCTCAACTCATTCACTGCATAGGCCGCCCCGCTGGTCGGCCGGGTTCCCACCTTAAATTCGTGCAGATGGCGGTAAATCACGGGCCAGGCGGCGTTCGTGACCAACACCCCCAGCCCCACAAGCAGAAGGCGCGGCGACGGCGAAAACCCAACCAAAAAACGCCGTGCCGCGCCCATCCGCATCCCCACCAACACCACCGTCAGCCCACAAAAAATCCAAATCAGCTTCTGCTGAACCAGTGCCGCTTGACTGACCAACATGAACGGCACGAGCACGAACAGGTTTTCCAACACCAGCAACAGCGTGCTGTCATACCACACCGCCCGCCACGCAAGCACAATGGCCGTTCCGACCAGCAGCAATTCGTAAAGCTGCAGCGCCGAGTAACTGAACACCAGTTGCGCCAGTTCGGTGCGCAGGAAATCCGGCTCTGCCAACGCACGGTTCATCCCGAACAACAGCAATGCGGCACTGACCAAATAAAACGGGTTGCAGGCCAAGAACCGCTTCGACCAAATCAACCACGACTGCACCACCACAATTTCCTGCCCGCCCCTGCTGACTGTGCCGACCGCCGGAGTTATCTCCGTCTTGAGAGGACCAGGTTTTATCTGTTCACTCATACTGCCTCCGCGGTCGAGTCTCACGTCATCGGCGACTCCGCGAGTCGCACACTGTTCTTCAGCATCACGTGGGCCAGCGGCCAATCGTCATGGTAAATCATGGTTTTGGCTGAAAACTGTGGAGTCGGTTCAAGACGGTTCACGAAAAACCGCCTGTCCTGCGGGAAATTTTCACGCCTTTTGCGTGATTCTCACGCGCCAAGCCGCCTCCCGTGAGTGTGACTGGCGTGCCGCCGTCAGGTCGGCCTCACTGGTTCTTGCGTCACCATAGAAGTCGGTTCTGCGGACTGGCGCTTGGCAACGCGCGGTTCGCCGACTGCCGGTTTTGACTTTGTACGAGGCTTCTCCTAGCCTCCCGATATGAGAGTGATTCGATTCACCGACCGCGACTTTGCCGTGAAGCTCCGTGAAGTGACCGCGCCGTCCAGCCTGTTCGATCCGGTCATCGAACAGCGCACGCGAGTGATTCTGGACGCGGTTCAAGCGCGCGGAGATGACGCCGTGCTGGAATTCACGGAGAAGTTCGACGGCGCGAAACTCGCGGCCGACCAACTCTCGGTCACGCAGGCCGAACTCATGGCGGCGTCGCTCAAAGCCGACGAACCGCTCCGGGCCGCCGTGGCGGAGGCTGAGGCGAACATCGCCCGGTTCGCCCGCAAATCCCGCCGGAAAAACTGGCAGACCAGAAACTCCCATGGCGCGACGGTCGGCGAGAAGTTTGACGCCTTCGAGCGCATCGGCGTTTACATTCCCGGCGGCAAGGCGCCGCTGGTTTCAACGGCGCTCATGACCATCACGCTGGCCAAGGTCGCCGGGTGCAAGGAGATTGTCGTTACGACCCCGTGTGGCAAGGACGGCTCGATCAATCCCGCGTTGCTGTTCGCGGCGCGGGCAGCGGGGGCGACGGAGATTTATCGCGTGGGCGGGGCGCAGGCTATTGCTGCCATGGCCTATGGCACGGGCACGATTCGCCGCGTACAGAAGATTTTCGGGCCGGGCAACGCCTATGTCGTCACGGCCAAACGGCTGCTCGTGGGTTATGTGGCCATCGACCTCCTGCCGGGGCCGAGCGAATTGCTGGTTCTGGCCGACGACACGGCTAACCCGGTCTACGTAGCGGCAGACTTGTTGGCACAGGCCGAACACGGTTCCGGACACGAGCGCGTCTGGCTGGTCACCACGTCCGCCAGACTGCTGAAGGCTGTGGAGACAGCTGTCGCAAAGCAATTGCCCAAGCTGGCGCGGCGCGAGTTCGTCAAAGGCGTTCTCGACGACAACGCCTGGCTCATCCAGACGGCTTCGCTTGACGACGGAGTGGCGCTCGCCAACCAGCTTGCCCCGGAGCATTGCGAGGTGATGACCCGTCGCGCGAGGGAAGTCAGCCGCGGCATCCTGACGGCGGGGGCGATCTTCCTGGGACCGTGGTCGCCGACCGTTTTGGGCGATTATGTGGCGGGGCCGAGCCACACTTTGCCCACGGGCGGCGCGGGCGTATCCTTCGCCGGGTTGACCGTGGACCAGTTCCAGCGCCGGACCAGTGTGGTGGAATACACGCGCGCCTCGCTTCGCAAAGCACTGCCGGCCGTGAAGCAATTTGCCGAGGTAGAGGGGTTGGAGGCACACGGAAAGAGCGCCGCCGTTCGGCTTTGACCATGCCCGGCGGACTCTGAGTTGCCACCTGCCGGCGCCGTCGCTTCGGCAAAGAATTTCATTTCCAAGCCCTGCCCAGACGCCAGAATAGGCGCGATTACTTTATGACGCTGAATGATGCCCAACGACAGCAGGTCGCCGCGTGGATTGCCGCGGGCGCCAAACTGTCCGAAATCCAGAGCCGTCTCGCGACCGAGTTCGGCCTCCGCCTGACTTACATGGACGTCCGCTTCCTCGTGGATGACCTCAAGCTCACGCCCAAGGACGCCGAACCGCCCAAGCCGGCGGCACCGGTTGCCGTGCCACCGACCGCGTCGGCCAAACCGCCGGTTGAGAGCGAGGCCGACACGGAACTCCTGCCGGCTGAGCCTCCTCCCGGCTTGGGGGGTGTCTCGGTGATGGTGGACAAGATTGCGCGGCCGGGCGCGATTGTCAGCGGCAAGGTGACGTTTAGCGATGCCCAGCAAGCCGACTGGTATTTGGATCAGACTGGTCGCCTTGGCGTTGTTCCGAAGCAACAGGGTTACAAACCCTCCCCTATGGATGTGCAGGAGTTTCAGATGGCCCTCCAGGAGGAGTTGGCCAAGATGGGATTCTAGACTCAACCAGCCTCTGCCATGCTCCGCCGCGCTTGGATTCAATTGCTGCCAGTCGCGCTCGCGTTACTGGCTGGATGCAGCACGCCCCGTCCCGACGATCCCCGCTTTGTTCAGACCGGCGAATCGGTTGTGCTGGTCGGGGAGCGGCCGGGCCGTCTCGCCTTCTCACCGGAGCCGCCGTGGCCGATCGTTGTCCGCAGCACGTATCTACCCGGCTTGCCGGAAACCGTCAATTACCAGCCGGGCCGGGATTTCGTGGTGGACGATTCGGGCTACATCTGGCGCACGCCCACTTCGCGGATCCCGGATTTCCAAACGAACATGCTGTATGGCAAGGAGGACTTCGATCACAGCCAGTTTCCGGGCTTCGGCAACGGCCGGTTCTTCGCCTACGTGGATTACACGCACCGCGGTAAATTCCAGCCCAAGCTGGCGAAACGGGAGTTTAGTGCAGCCATGTTGCCTGGAACGCAGGCCAAACTCCGTGCTGGCGAGGCGCTCCGCATCGTGGCCTACGGCGACAGCATCACGGCGGGCGGCGACGCTTCCGCGCCCAAGCTGATCTTCTGGGAACGCTGGGCCGACGCCCTTCGCCAGAAGTATCCACGCGCCACGATCACCACGACCAACGGCGCCACGGGTGGTGACGCCACCGTGCAGGGTCTAGCCCGGCTTTCGGAAAAGGTGATCGCACAGAAGCCCGATCTTGTGCTGATTGGCTTTGGCATGAACGATCACAACCGAAACTGCGTGGCGGTCCCGGTTTTCATGGAGAATCTCCGTAAGCTGGTGGATCGTGTGCGGGCAGAATCCGGTGCGGAGGTCGTGTTGTTTTCCGCCTTCCCGCCGAACCCGAAATGGCACTTCGGCTCGCACAACATGGCCGCCTACGCCGCGGCCACGGAAACCGTCGCCCGCGAGAAGGTTTGTGCTTTTGCCGACGTTTACAGTCTCTGGCTGAAACTCAACCAACGGAAGCAGCCCGAGGACGTCCTTGGCAACAACATCAACCACCCGAACGACTACGGGCACTGGATTTACCTCCAAGCGTTTCAAGGGCTTGGGCTCTAGCCTCTAGTTGTGGGATGCTGAGAAGGCTCGCGCCGGAGGTGTCCTCGGCGTGTCGCAACGGGTCGGCCACGCCGGTGAATCTGGCTTGGCTTCCCAGTTCTCTGGCGGAATATTTGCGAACTTCAGGCTTGCTTCTGTTACCCCGCCCTGTCGAAATTACCCAGAGATTTATGGCATCCCTTCGCTCTATAAACGCCCATATCGAACTGTTTGGGACGGGCAATCAAGCCCGGTCGTGTTTTACTCGCATCCTCTGGCTGGCCGTTGTCGCTTCGGTGCTCACGCTCCGCTCCACCGCTTTGGGCGGTGCGGTCTGGGCTTGGGGTAATAACAGCGACGGCCAGTGCAGCGTGCCCCCGAATCTGCCAGCCGTGACGGCCGTGGCCGGTGGCGGACTCCACAGCTTGGCGCTCACCCAGGACGGGCGTGTCCTCGCTTGGGGCTGGAATGTGCTGAATGAGACCAATGTTCCGCCCGGACTGGCCAACGTGGTCGCCATCGCCGCCAACTACGGCTACTCGCTCGCGCTGAAGCGGGACGGCACGGTTGTTGGCTGGGGGACGGTTTCCAACACCATCCCCGCCGGGCTGACGAATATCGCCGCCTTGGCGGCTGGGTTGGATCATTGTCTCGCGCTTCGCCGCAATGGCACGGTCGTTTCCTGGGGGAATTCCTACGCGGTTCCCGCTAATTTGACCAACGTTATCGGCATTGCTGCGGGTGACGGACACAGCGTTGCCGTCACGGCAAGTGGCCAGGTCGTGGCTTGGGGAAAGAACACCTCAGGTCAGGCCGACGTGCCTGCCGACCTCACCAATGCCGTGGCGGTCGCGGCGGGGAACAACCACTCGCTGGCGCTTCGGTCAAATGGCCGGGTTGTCGCTTGGGGTGACAACGCGGACGGCCAGACGAGCGTGCCGTCCGGTTTGGCGAATGTCGTTGCCATCGCCGCTGGCGGTGGGCACAACCTCGCGCTCAAGGCCGACGGCACCATTACCCTGTGGGGACGGAACAACTTTGGCCAAGCCAGCCCTTCCAGCCTTTCCGATGTTGTTGGCATCTCCGGTGGCGCCTACCACAGCCTCGCGCTGGTGGGAGATGCGTCACCCGTCATTACGGGCCAACCCATGAACCAAACCGCCATGCTCACCCGCGAAGCCACGTTTCGGGTGCTGGCGGTAGGAAGCCGTCCGTTGCGTTATTACTGGTTCCATAACGGAACACTCCTGCCAGGTGCCAACGCCGCAGCGCTCACCCTGACCGACATTGAGATGAGCGATGCCGGCCTCTACCACGCAATCGTGTCCAACGTCTATGGCGCCGTGACCAGCTCTCCAGCCATGCTCACGCCGGTTGAACCGCCCCTGTTTGTCTCCGTCCAGCCGGCCGAGCAGAATGTGTCTTGCGGCGATCAGGTCGGCTTCCAAGCCATCGCAGGTGGGTTTGCCCCGCTGAGCTATCAATGGCGGTTCCAGGGAACTGACATTGCGGGGGCGACTAATTCGGATCTGGTGTTGCCGGGCATCCTGACCAATCAAGCGGGCGGGTACTCGGTGGTGGTGACCAACGTGTCCGGGATCGTGACGAGCGCCGTGGCCACGCTGGCCGTGGCCGTGGAATCGCCCGTGATCACCAGTCCGTTGACCGCCGTCGGCACGCAGGGCAGCCCCTTCGCCTATACCATCACGGCGCTGCATGCGGTGAGCTTCAGCGCTCTGGGCTTGCCGCCGGGGCTTACGCTTAACCCGCTTACGGGGGTCATCTCCGGCACGCTGCTCGAAGCAGGTTCGTTTGAGACGATCATTTTGGCCGCCAACTCCTGCGGACAGACGGCCGAGACACTGGTCGTGACAATCGGCTCGGCAATCCCAGTTATCACCAGTGGCGGCACGGTCACGGGCACCGAGGAGACGGCCATTGCCTCCTACCGAATCACCGCCACACAGACGCCCACTTCCTTTGGCGCGGCAAACCTGCCCTCGGGTTTGTCGCTGGATGCCAATACGGGCATCATCTCGGGCGCTCCGATCTTTGCCGGAACCTTCACGGCGACCATCTCCGCCAGCAACATGTGGGGGGTGGGTTCAGCTCGCCTGCAGTTCAATGTCGCCAATCGCGTCATCAGCGGCCTGGCCGTCACGGACGTGAGCTACAACTACCATTCGCCTTACCTCTTGGATTTCGAGTTTACGCTTCGCGATGGCAACAATAACGGGATCGTCACGCAGCCGTCGCTGTTGTCAGCCGTATGCATGGAGAACACGCACCCAGGCGTGTCGCTGGCCTTGGGGCCGGATGGTACCGCGGAGCAAATCACCGCCACCACTCTGATAACCAACTACGTCGCTGAAACCGGCGTCTACATCACCCGGAATACCGGCAAAGTGACCAGTAAGATTACCAAGACCTACTTGGTGTTGGATTACACCGAGAGTATTTCGGATCCCATCCTGAATGGGGACGCCAATGGCGATGGCATTTCGGATGGCGTGGATTTCATGGTCAGCGGTGCCCAGTACTTCGTGAATCAGCAACCGGCAGATGCCCAGATCGGGGTCTATGAGTTCCACCGGGACGATCTTGATCCGAGCCAGGTCTTGGCGCTCACCAAGGATAAGGCGCTCCTCAACAACGCGATCGCGGGGATCTGGACCAACAACGTCAACTGGTTTTATGCGGGTTCGCGCTGCTGGGATGCGGTGGATGCGGCCATTCTTGCCTTGGGCGCGGCCAACCCGGACGAGCAGCACCATGTGATTTTCATCTCCGATGGTCTGGACTCGTCCAGCGCTGCTACGCCGGATCAGGTGATAGAGGATGCCCAAGCTGGCAATGTGCGGGTGCATTGCATCGCGTTTGGCGATAACGCCGATACGAATACGCTTGGCCAGATTACCTCCGCGACCGGCGGGCGGATGTTCCTCGCCGAGATCACGTCCGATCTGTTCGATCAATTCGCCCTGATCTCCAAAGACATCCAGGCGCAATACACCCTCCGCTGGGCTTCGTTGCGGAGAGACGCGACCGAAATCGCGCCGTTCTTCCTCCTCTCTTACCAAGGCTACACGGCTGCCCCGGCCGAGTGGACCTCGCGTATTGACTCCACCAACCGCGAGGTTTACACGAGCACATTCGAAGAGGAGGTTGATGACTCCGTGGACCCGCCGGTGACCAACTTGATCGAGACGATTGAGACCAACATTGTCAGCGACTTCTTCGTGGTGTGGGAAAACCGCGATCTGGGCGGCTACGTGGCCACCAACTACGTTGGTAATGTGACTGAAGGTGCCCTCCGGTTGGCCTTGGACGAGGAGGTCAAGCCCACGGGCATCAACTTGCGCGCCACTTACATCCCGCGGTACATCCGGCAACTGCGCTTGCGCTACCGGCCCAACTGGCCTTGCAGTGCCAGCCTGAACGCGACCAACGCGGGGGAGATGCTCTATGGCTGGAATCTGATTGAGACCAATGATGTGGATGGCAGCACGTGTGTGTTGATCAGCAGCACCAATCCGGCAAGCATTACCACCAGTCTGCCCTTCCCTGGATTTGGCCCGTTGCTCACGTTCACCTTCAAGGACGTCCTCACCAAGCCGAAGGAAGCCTTCTCCTTCATCACCGTGGACAATTCGATCTACACCGGCATCCCAGCCGGCGGACAGAAATTCCTGTTTGAGCCCGGAAACACGAACAACTTCGTGACCAGCTATCCCGCTCTGCCCTACGGCACACCCGTTCCGTGGCTGATGGCCAACGGAATCACCAGCAACTTCGCCGCCGCCGAAACCAACGACTTTGATGGTGATCGCGTGCTCACGTGGCAGGAATACCGCGCCAACACGAATCCGAAGGACAAGAATTCCCGATTCGCCATCACGAGCATGACCACGGACTTCTATGGCCGGTACGAAATCACCTTCACCACGGCGTCCAACCGCTGGTACCGGGCAGAAGCATCCGAAGACCTCGTGAATTGGGAAACGCTGGAAGACAACATCCCCGGCACTGGCACGCCGATCACGGTGACGGATCCGCAGAGTCCAGCGGTGTCGACGCGGATGAACTACCGGGTGCGGGTTTGGTGATGGGGCAGGCCGCCTGTACCGAGTGTGCAGCGGGAGAAATATCGGCGCCAAGATGGTGCTCGCGACAGGACTTGAACCTGTATGGGTTGCCCCACTAGAACCTGAATCTAGCGCGTCTGCCAATTCCGCCACGCGAGCAGGCGACCGACGGGCATTCTATTACCCGGTCGGCGACTGCGGAGCAAGCCCGAACCGGAAAAAACAACGCGATTCAGCGGAGTAGTTTCTTGCCGCCGCGCATGAGGCGGGGGTTTCCGACTGCTCCGCGGCGAGTGGTAGCGGCTTGTTCCGGCACGAATTGACTTATGGGCGCATTTCTCTTCACCGGCTGGGCCAGCGTGTTCGATCCGAAACGCGGCCTGTTTGACACCTGTTCCAGCGTCATTTATCACGACTGTGACGAGCCATCGGCGCGGGCCCGGTTTGAGGATGGCCTCCAACATGGTGGTCGTGCCGAAGACGAGCACTCGCGCAAGATCGAGCAGATCACTGTGTCACCGATCGTGGACCGGCTCTTCACCGAAACCGGCGATGAAACGTTGGATTGGGCAGCCGTGGACGCGCAGGCAGGCCAGGTCTTGGAAGCGGGCGAAGCGGCCTACGAACAACAAGGTTACTGGGCGGATTGCAATGAGTTGGTTTCTCCAGCCCGCTTGGCCCCGGACATCCCCACACTGCAGCGCAATCTCCCTGACGACGTTCGTTCTGGCTTGAACTGGTCGGCGGAGGCGCAGAACTACTTCCTCGTTTCCGCGCTCGTCATCCCCAGCCCGGTTGAACCAGAACCAGACTACGACAACCCCGAACCGACCGACCTCGAGGGCGATCTGCCCGGCGGCCGCCGGGAAGCGTCGTTCCCGGAGTTGGCGGCGAAGGAAGCAACGGCGGTCATCAAAGCGCGAAACACGGTCGTGGCCGCCTGGCTCTGGCGGCGCTATGCCGCGGAAACGCCGCTGGCTCGCAATCCCATTCGCGTGGACGGCTGGTGCGCAGTCGTCGGACCCTCGAAGGAAGCCGCGTGAGCTGGTCGGTCAAGTTCCTGTGGATTTGCTGCGCCTTGGCGTTCACGCCATGTCTGCCTCGGGTTGGCGCGGCGCCGATGCCCACCAATACCCTCGTCTTCAATCTCCCTGCCACGCAGGAAAACCCGCGCAGCTCTGAGGGCGCGTTCGTCACCCTGAAACCGGGTCGAGTGCTGTTCCTCTACACCCAGTTCTATGGCGGCGGCGCGGACGAAAGTCCCGCGCGTATCGTGTCTGTCCAGTCGGACGATGCGGGGCGTACCTGGTCGCGCGAGCCGCGGGTGGTCGTCGAGAATGTTGGGCACGAAAACGTGATGAGCGTTTCCCTGCTGCGCCTGCAGAGCGGCAAGCTCGCGCTGTTTTATCTCATCAAGAACGGCCTGCATGATTGCCGCCCATGGCTGCAACTTTCCGAAGACGAGGCCCAAACCTGGTCGCCGCCGAAGCTCGTCGTGGATGCGCCCGGCTATTTCGTCCTGAACAACGACCGCGTGGTGCAGCTTACTTCCGGCCGGCTGATTGCGCCGGTCGCGTTCCATCGCTCCCGCAAGTCCGATCCCAAAGACCCGCGGAGCTTTGATTCGCGCTCGCTCGCCCTCTGGTTTCTTTCGGACGACGAAGGCAAGACGTGGCGGGAGGCCAACGATTGGTGGGGGCCGCCTGCGCCCAGCCGCAGCGGACTTCAAGAGCCTGGCGTCGTCGAACTGGCCGATGGGCGACTGCGCAGTTGGATGCGTACCGACCTGGGCGCGCAGTACGAGTGCCTCTCCACCAACGCGGGCGTGGCGTGGTCACCCCCGGTGGCCGGTCCGCTCCGGTCGCCCCTCTCGCCCGCCAGCATCAAACGCCTGTCCGACTCGTCGGATTTGCTGGCGGTGTTCAACGATCACTCCGGCCAGTTCCCGTTCGCGCCGGGCAAACGCACGCCACTCGTCGTGGCGATCTCGCGCGATGGTGGAGAAACGTGGCCGCTCCGCACAGTCGTGGAAGATGATCCGGAAGGCCGCTATTGCTACACGGCCATTCACTTTGTGGAGAACGCCGTGTTGCTTGGCTATTTCGATTTTCGCGCCACGGCGAAGAATCCGCTCGGCAATCGCCAGCTTATCCGGCGGATTGAGTTGGACCGGCTGACGCGCAAATAGGAAACCCGGCCACGGTCGTTTGGGAATTGCGTACCAGCGCGCCCTATTTCACCGCGCTGTCCGCCGGGTGGATCCACACCCAATCGTTCTTGTCGAGGTCGGGTTTAGGGTAAGTCCACCCGCGCCAATCACGATGACGCGGGCTGGGTTTGCCGCCGTCATCCACTTTGTTGACGCCGACCGAATAAAGGACAAAACCGCCGCCGTCTGTGCGCCGATACTTCAGCGGCGCGCCCGTCACGATGTCGTGCGGCGGCTTCGTCACAAATTGCGGCGCGAGCGCATCCAGCGCCGCCGGGAACTCGCCGTTGGCCAGCCGATACCGCTCCAGCGCGCAAGCCAGCGTGGCGAGGTCCACCACCGTCTGCGCAAACGGGAAACTTTCGCGGGCTCCGGCATACATCTCCCACAGTTTCGGCGTGATGAAGACCGGGAAGAATGGGTCGGAGTCGCCGAACAGTTCGCGCGGGCGAACGTTGGGTTTCGCTGCGACGCGGCGCGCAGCCAAGTCAATGGCCGCGCTTGCGTAATCCAAGTGCAGCCGGTGGATCGTGGCCTGATCTTGGAGCGACCACCCGACCGGATAGATGAGGCGCACGAGGTCCAACGCGCGTTGTTCGTCAGCCTTGTCAAAGACTTCCCGGGAAGGCTTGGGAGTCGAAGTGGGGATTAAGCGGTCCACGAGCGCCGCCATGGTCAGAGCATCCGCACGCACCGCGTCGGCGTAGTCACTGAGAAGATCAAGCTTCTCGATCTGGCGCTGCAACTCGGCGACTTGCGCCGTCGTCCAACTGTGCTGCGCCAGCCCTTCCCACAACGGTTGCAGCGCATCCATGACGGCAAGGTGGTGGTGGGTGTAGGTGAGTGAGGATGGCTGGGGCCGTTGCCGACCGTAATCCGCCAGCCGCAGGATGAATAGCACGTCGCGGAACGCCGCCGCCGCATCTTGCGATGCCAGTTCCGCCGTGGCGCGCAATTGCACCAGCCGCAACAACCGATCCAAGTTCCCTCTTGCCTGACTGGACATCATGTTGTCCGCGTCTTGTTCCAAGGGAAACCAGCATGCCGGGCGATCACTGTAGGATCGCAGCGACTCGATCATCGGCGCATAGGACTCCAGCATTTCCAGCATTGCGGCGGCAGCCTGTGCTGGAAGTGTGGAGTTCTGGCGATTGGTACTGACCCAGAAGTCCTTGTGCTGATTCGTCCGCGAGTGAAACTCGCGATAAAGTCCCAGGTCTGCGGCCCGCCCGTCGAGCCACGGTGCGAACGGCGCCGCCTGCCAGGGCCGCAGGTGGAACCGTCCCAGGCTGCCGAGTTGCGGTGACGTTGGCTGGCTTGCTTTGCTGGGCTGACGTTCAAAGAACGGCGCGAAGAGCGGCGCCTTGGCGAAGTTCTGATCATCCGGCGGTTGCGGCACGAGGAGGGTCTCGTAGTCCAGCGATTCACCGCGGGCCTGGGCTTCGCGCGCCACCGCGGCCCAGGCGCGTTTGCCGCGCCACAGTTCGACGGCGTAAAACAGCGCCACGGTGGAGACGATGAAAACAAGGGTCCACCCGCAGAGCCGCCACGCATCGCGTCCCACCAGCCAGCGCCAGCCACGCCGCCATGCGCCTGCACCAACCCGGACCAGCGCGTTCACGACCAGCAGCACCACCACCCCGAGGAAGAACGCCGGCAAGCCGTGAATGTGTCCCTCACGTTGTTCCCAGGTGATCTGGCTGTAGGCGGTCCACGCCAGCAACGCCACAATGGCAATTACTGGCCAGAGCCACTTCCTCCGAACCGTTGTTTCTGATGAATTCGTCTTCATGCGACCTCCAGATCAGCGGGGCTGGCGGGCGAACGTTGGCTGCGCGGGGGCAAGGCGTCCGGCGCGGTCAGTTTCGGTCGAGACGGCTTCCCGGCATCCGCGCGGAGCAGCGGCGACAAATGTTCCACTTTCAACGCGAGCAAAACCTCGCGAAGCGACACCGGCGGAGCGCTCGCCAGCGAAGCTGGCTTGGATGCGTCTGGGGCGGAGCAACGGAAGAACAAAACCAGCGCCCACATCGCCGTCAGACTGCCCCACGCCAGCCGCCGTCCGGACCACCAGCCGGAGAACCACGTGTCAGGACGCGCTGTCCCCGGCGCGCCGTCAGAAACGGCATCTGACCCCCTCACCGCCATCATCCAGCGCCGACGCAACGCAGCGGGCGCTTCAACCTCCGGCAAACGCTGGCCCGCTTCAGCCAGACCACGGGTAAGGTTCCGCAATTCTGCAAGCTTGGCCCGGCAGGTGACGCATTCGGCAAGATGCACTTCCAGCGCCGTCCGCTCTGTCTCTGCCAATGCGCCCGCGGCGAGCAGACTCAGATCCACCGCGTAACGCCCGCATTTGTTGAACAGCCATTTCACGCTCCTGTATCCCCAGTCACGGTGGAAAGGTTCATGGAAATTCTGAGCCCTGTGGGGCTACGCCCCGTCCCTGGTCTGGATTCGGAGCCCCACTCCTGCGTGTTCGACCGCCTCAACCGACGGACACAGCTCAGCTCTCCAGCATCGCGTGCGTCAATACGGACTATCCTGCGCGCAGCCGGCCGCGCAACGTAAGGTCGGTCGGCTTTGCCTTCGCGCCCAGCCAGGGCAACCGGTGAATCCGCCGCGGCTCGATGAACTCGCCAAGTAACTCGGCGTTCGTGCGCGTGGCGCTGTCGGGTTTGGGCAGGTCGAAGAATACCACCTGCGCCCGCGCAGCCAGCCCCGCTGGCAACGCTTCCAGCGTGAGCCGAATTTGATTCACCGCTCCCAGCCGGTTCGGCGACACGATGATGGGCGTGGCCTTCAGCGCCACGATGAGTTCGCGAGACGCGAAATCCTCGCCCATCGGACTGAGCAACCCGCCTGCGCCCTCCACCACGACGATTTCAAAGCCCCGGCTCACACGCCGGATGTGTTTCACCACTTCCGCCAACCTCACGCGTTTGCGTTCGCGCCGCGCTGCCAGCACGGGTGCGATCGCCGCCCGGAAATGCCACGGGTTCACCTCATCAAGCGCCAAAACCTTACCCGCCGCGGTGCTTAGCGCCACGGCGTCATCGCGACCGCCAGAGCACAGGGGCTTGAGCGCGGCTACGCGCGCGCCGCGCTCGCGCAGAAACCGCGTCAGCAACGTCGCGAACACGGTCTTGCCCGCATCGGTATCCGTGCCGGTGATGAAGATCGTGGTGGCCACGGGGTGTTTCATGGACCAAGAAGTCTCGCTCGGTCGGCGCATTTAGTTCATGCCGGGTGTTCGTGGCGTGCGGGAGCGAAGCCATCGGAGATCAGGATCATTCGCCGGCACCGTCGTGCTGCTTGGGAAGGAGAACGCCACCGGGAATTTCAACGCACTTGACTGCCAGCGGTGTGTTTCCGCATGGCCGTCTGCAAAGGCCACACCGGCGCCGCCGTCGTGGTAATTCGCCGGCAGGTCGATCCAAGATTTGGAATAGGGAGCGAAAAGGCCGCCTTCGTTCATGCTGTCCGGGTGCTCGTCAATGGAGACCCACGTCTCGGCAGGTCGCGGATTCAGCAATCCGGTCAGGTTTTTCACCTGCACATAGGCAGCGTCGGTCGGCCCCATTAAGACGTTGCCGTTGGCCACGTAGAGATTCTGCGACATGCTCCGAACACGTTCCTGCCACCCGCGCGCTCGCTGGGCTGAGCTGACGTACTGGTCGGCCGGGCATTTGAACAGGCGGCCATCCCGACCGCAGTACTGTGCCAAGATCGAATACTGTGGATCGGTCAAATATAGGGTGTTGGTATTGGCCGAACTGGTCGTCCAGTCCAGCCACCCGGCAGCCCACATGGGCTGGGTTGGACTCTGGGCCGGCCCACCCCACATGCTGGTCGCCAGCTTGTCGTTGTTGTCGTCGGCGTACATGAGCCAGGCCCGGCAGAGCTGGGCGTGGTTGTTGAGGCACAGGAAGGCGCGGCCTTCCGGCTGCGTGCGGGCCAGGGCGGGTGTGAGCAGCGTGGCCAACACGGCGATCACGGCGAGTACGAGGATCAATTCGAGGAGCGTGAACGCAGTGGCGCCGCCGCGCCCGCGCTCGCTTCCGGTGGTATTGAATGGTGATTTCATGGTGGCCTCGATTCAGAATGCGATCACGCGGTAGAACCGCTGCGCGTTGGTTGCCGGGCTGTCTTGAAGCCAAGCCTTCCAGCCGTCATTCGTTATGCTGCCGGAGCAATCTCGCCAGATGGGATCGTCTAGGTCGTCCTTGCACTGCACCCGGGGATTGTCCCCCGGCATCAGCGGCCAGGAAAGCACCGGTCCTTGACCCGGTGTGGCAGGTGGCAGGATCACCATGGTAAATATCGCCGTCGCGAACAAATCGCCACTTGCGTTCAAGTCGTTTGCGGCAAGGTCCGACGCCCAAGACTGGATGAGAAGCGTCTGCCCGTCCGCGCTGAACCGGGCGCGCAGCGAGTGGTCATCTGCCGGTCCATCCGAAAAGCGGCTGGTGCTGAGGAGGGTGTTTAGGCCGGTCTGCCGGTCGTAAAGCATGATCTGGCGGAAGGCGCTGCAGGCTCCAGCCACGAGGTTGGTGGCCCAAGTGCGGTAAGCGACGAACCGCCCGCTGGGGCTGATGACAGGTGAATCTGATCCTCCGGAGCCAGGCTCAACCGAGTTCCACACATGGCTTAACAGAGACGTGGCTCCGCTATCGAGGTCTCGCAGGAACACTTGATTCGTGGCGGCAAGTTGGCGGGCGTACGCCAGCCATTTGCCGTCGGCACTGAAGGCGGGGGCTGTCCAAGTGCTGGGAGAAGCCGCGGCCACGCTCCACGTCGTGTTCGCTTCGCGGTCCATGAAGACCAACTGCGTGGCCGTTACCGACGCAATCCGCTTGCCGTCGGGGCTGCTCGCTACACCAAAACCGTAACTGGCGGACGTGGCATTGGTGAAAACCCGAGCCGCGAGCGAGGAGTCCCAGACGAAGCTGTAAACCGCGCCCGCGCCGTCACCGGGACGACTGAGATACGCCACGAAACGACCATCGGGTGTCATCGTCAGGGCGTCCACGCTCATGGTGGTGAGAGCCCAGTTAGTGGCCGATTGGGTGTCGCGAAGAAACAGATTGAGATTGCCCGTGAAACCGATGAAGTCCCCGGTGAGATAGCGCGCCTGACTGCGAAACAGGAGCCATCGGCCGTCCTTGCTCAGCAACGGTGCGGAGCAAGAGCCGTCGGAGGGCCGCCCGTCGGGTCTCCGGCTTGCCAGTACTGTTGCCACGGCCTGAAGGTCGCGCACGAAGATATCCGCCAACTTGTTGGTGTCGTCTGCCACGAGGTTCGTTGCGCTGCTGGCGAAGGCGATGAAACGTCCATCGCCGCTGATGGCCGGCTCAAACGAGGGGCCATTGCCACTCACGCCTGCAACATCGGCGCTCACCAGGATGGTCCGGCCCGTCGCCATGTCGCGCACGAAGACGTCGCGGTAACCATTGGTGTCGCTCGCCACCAAGTTGTCCGCGTCGCTGGCGTATGCAATGAACCGCCCGTCGTCGCTAGCAGAGAACTGGGTCAGGGCGCTCAGGCTGTTCGGCGTCGAGGAGGCCAAGGTCGGATGGCGGGCGGAGATCAACTCGTTTGTGCCTGCGACCATGTCCCGGACGAACACGTCAAGCCGGTGGTTATTGTCGTCAGGGACCAGGTTGCCATCGGGGCACTCAAATGCAATGAAGCGTCCATCGGCGCTGAGAGCCGGCACGGTGGCGCTGGTGACGCCGGCGGCGGTGCCATTCGTGCCCACATCCACCAGCGCGGTTGTCGCTGCCTGCAAGTCCCGCACATAGAGATGCCAGTCTCCGAGAGCGCCATTCGTCACCAATCCGGAAGCGTTCGAGAGAAACGCCACGTAACGTCCGGTGGAGTCCAGGAAGGGCCACGACGAAACCGAGTTCGTGGGGACGGCGCCGGAAAGACTGCTGCTGGCCAAAGAGATCATTCCGGAGGCGGCATCCCAAACCTGCACGCAGGTTGTTGTGCCTGCCACCCCGTTGCTGTTCGCGACGAAGGCGATCCGTTGGCCATCGGGCGTCAGGTCGAGGCTTCTCGAGTTCTCGGCGCTCGGGATGGAAGTCACTGCATTCGTGTGAATCAAGTCCGTGACGCCGGTTTCAAGGCCGTAGCGCAGGATGATTCCGGAGTAAGTCGAAGCCGGCAGCGGTGAAAGGCTCGCCTGGTAGGCGACGAACTTCCCGTCGGCGCTGAGCGCGAGGTTGTAGCAAATCCCGTTCGTCTTGCCCGTCACGCTTTGCACTGCCGGACGCATGCCCGCACTGGCCCAGACATTCGTGCCCGCGAGACGGTCGTGGATGTAAATGTCGCCGACGGTGCGGACCCCAGGCATGAGATTCGTGGCCGTGCTGGAGAAGGCGACAAACCGGCCATCCGGCGTGATCTCCGGCGACTCGGAACTGCCAACCGGCCAAAGGGCGGCCGGGTTTGCGGAGCGCGCCCCGACGCTGACCAGCGCTGTCACGAGTGCCACCGTATCGCGCACGAAGACGTCTGCGATCCGATTCGTGTCGTTCGGCACCAGATCATTCGCCTCGCTGACGAACGCCACGTAACGCCCGTCCGGCGTCATCACCGCGCTGCGCGACGCGCCATTGCCCGGGAGGCCGTTCGTGTTGGCGCTGACCAGCAATGTTGCCCCGCTGGACAGGTCGCGGAGGAACACGTCCGCCGCGCCGTTCGTATCGCCCGAGACGAGGCTGGGGGCGCCGCTTTCAAAGAGGGCGAACAGGTTGTTGGTCGAGAGCGCCAGCGGGAACGAATCGCCATCGCCGCCGCCGAGTCCAGAGGAGTTGACGCTGACCAGCGTCGTGGTCTGGCTCCATCGGTCGCGCAGGAAGACGTTGAACCGGGCGGGAATGAGCGATGGGATCGGGGTGTTATTACTGGTGATGACGAGGTTGTTGGCCGTGCTGGCGAACAACACGAACCGACCGTCCTGGTTGAGAATCGGCAGGCAGGAATCGCCATTGCCACCGACCGGCGACGACTGGCCAGGATTCAGGAGCGAAACAGGCTGTACCCAAGCGGCGCGTGCGACCAAGGATACGAATAGGAAGATGGAAGTCAGCGAGGCAAAACTACCGACCTTGCAGCGTTCTTTGTCCATAGCATCACACCTCGGATTCGCCGCGACACTAAAAGTGCGGCTGTGACCAGTCAAGCTGCATCCCGAGAATGTTCGGGGCGACCAGCCTATGGGTCGCTCATTTGCGCCAACTCAAGTTACCCCTCCACTTCGGAAAGCCGGCAGCTTTCTCAAATCTTCACCTTGAACTCCTCGCCCTTCTTGAGCGATTGCGCAAAGGCTGCCAACAACTGCGGGATCATTTCGAGGTCCTTCAGGCTGACGACTTCGACGGGCGAGTGCATGTAGCGGTTCGGCAGGCTGATCAGGCCGCTGGCGATGCCGCCCCGCGTCCAGAAAATCACGTCGGTGTCCGTGCCGCTCGTCGAAGACATCGCTTCGTGCTGGAGCGGAATTTTCTTCGCCTTGGCCACAGCTTCGATGCGTGCGACGACTTCCGGATGATTGCAGCCGCCGTGCGTCACGGCCGGGCCTTTGCCGATCTTCACGTCGCCATGCTGCGCCTTGTTTACGGTCGGGTAATCCGTGGCGTGCGTCACGTCCACCACGAGCGCCACATCGGGTTTAAGCGAGTAGGCAATCTGCCGTGCACCGAGCAGGCCGACTTCCTCCTGCACGTTCGAGACGGCGCAGACTTCCGCGTTCAGCTTGCCACCGGCTTCCTTGAGCAGTCGCAGCGCCTCGATCACGGCGAATGTGCCGATGCGGTTGTCGAACGCCCGCGCCACGGCCAGGTCGCCACGGAGGATGTCAAACTCGTCCACGAGCGTGATGGGGTCGCCAATGCGGACGAGCTTTTCGGCCTCGGCGCGCTTGGCCACGCCGATGTCAATGAACAGCTCGTGAATCTTCGGCGGCTTGGGATCGCCCTCCAGCTTCATCAAGTGCGGCGCAACGTTGCCGACGACGCCTTTCACCGGTCCTTTTGCGGTGTGGATGACGACGCGCTGGGCCTTGGTGATGGCTGCGTCCACGCCGCCCATCTTGCGGACGTAGAGGTAGCCGTTGTCGTCAATGTAGTTCACGGCCATGGCGATTTCGTCGGCGTGGCCGGCGAGCATCAGGCGCGGCGAGCCGCCCTTGTTCAGCACGGCGACGCAATTGCCATAAGCGTCGGAAAAGGTTTCGTCGGCGAATTGCTTCGCGTAATCGAGCCACACCCGCTGGCCGCGCGTTTCGTGGCCGACGGGGCTGGGGGTGTTCACGAGCGTCCGGAGAAAACTCAGAGATTGTTCGCGCATGGGCGGAGATTAGCGCAGCCTCGGCCGGACGTCGAGCGTGTGAGAGACGGAGGGCGTGCCTAGCAGTAGCGGTCACCGGGCCCAGCGGTCCAGGTGACGAGCGCGACGGAACCTCCGTGGCCTCATCGCAAGGCGAGACACTGCGTGCTGAGAACGTCGTGTAGTCCACAGAATTCGCTCGCCAGACAGCTTCGTTCGCAGAAAATGGCCGCGGACTTTGAACTGAATCAACATGACAACATCACGTCGCCAATTCTTCGCCCTCTCCACGATCGCTGCGGCTGCCGCCACCCTGCCGCACCGCGCCGCCGCGGTCACGCTTGCCGATCCCGCCCAGCCGGCGCGGCTGCGTCTGTCCTGCCAGGAAGGTGTCGCGCACGGCAAGTCGCTGGCCGAGAAGCTGGATTTCATGGAGGCGAACGGGTTCGAAGGCATCGAGCCATGGGGCGGCGGACTGGGCAAGCGCGTCGAAGAATTCCAGAAGGCACTCCAGGGTCGCAAGATCAAGGTGAGCGCCATCTGCGCCGGATTCGAGGGTGTGCTGATTTCCGACCAGGAAGCCGAGCGCACCAAGGCGATGAACACGATGAAGGAAATCCTGACCGCCGCGGGCGCGCTGGGATCCACGGGCATGATCATGGTGCCGGCGTTCAACGGTCAAACGAAGCTCGGCCACCAGGAATCCCGCGAGTTGCTGGTGAAGCTGCTGCCCGAACTCGGCGAGCACGCCAAGAAGGTCGGCACGACGATCATCCTCGAACCGCTCAATCGGCAGGAATGTCACTTCCTCCGCCAGGTGGCCGACGGCGCCGCGATTTGCCGCGATGCGAAACATCCGGGCGTCACGGTCATGGGCGACTTCTGGCACATGACCTGGGAGGAGACGAGCGACTTCGCGGCGTTCGTTGCCGCCGGCAAGTATCTCCAGCACGTCCATTGCGCGAGCCGCAAGACCCGCAACACGCCGGGCGAAGACGAGGGCGACAACTACGTGGACGGCCTGAAGGGGCTGAAGCTCATCGGCTATCAGAATTTCGTCAGCTTGGAATGTGGCTGCAAGGGCGACCGCGCGAAGGTCGTCGCCGCCGCTGCGAAACTGCTGCGCGATCAGTGGCAGCAGGCGTGAGCCGGGATGCCAGGCGTTGCCAGCGTGCTGCCGGCTTCCAGCCGGCAGGACCATCTGATTCACGCCGTTGTGAAGTGATCTTCCGGCGGGACGCCGGAAGCACGTTGCTGGAACTCCGGCCAGACTCCCGCCCGGATCCGCAGGAATGGTAGCCGCCCCCGCGCCCGCCGACTTTTTCGCTGACTTTCGGCGTTCGCCCGCGCACAGTCGGGGCGCAAAGAACGCATGAACAAACCGTCTCCAGTCTCCCGCAGCGGACGTTTCGCCGCCGGCCCCGGCGCCGACGTGGCGCAATTCTCCGAATCCATCTCCTTCGATCACCGGCTCTGGCAGCATGACATCCTGGGCTCGCTGGCCCATGCCGCGATGCTCCACAAGATCGGCCTGCTCACGCGCGCGGAACACGCCGGCATCGCCCGCGGGCTGAAAGCCATCGCCCGCGAGATCGAGCAAGGCAAGTTTCGCTGGAAGGCTGAGTTGGAAGATGTGCACATGAACATCGAAGCCGAACTGACACGGCGCGCGCCGGCGGGTGCGAAGCTCCACACCGGCCGCTCGCGCAACGATCAGGTCGCCCTCGACATGCGGCTCTGGCTGCGGGACGAGATTGTGTCCTTGCTCGGCGAGATCGTCGGCTTGCAGCAATCGCTGGTGCGGCTCGGCGAGAGGAACGCCGACGTGTTGATCCCCGGCTACACCCACATGCAGCGCGCCCAGCCGGTCTATTTCGCGCACCACCTGCTGGCCTACGTCGAGATGCTGGAGCGCGATTGCGAGCGGCTCTGGGACGGTCTGGATCGCGTGAACGTCTGCCCGCTCGGTGCGGGTGCAATCGCGGGCTCAACGCTGCCGCTGGACCGCGCGTTCGTGGCCAGGCAGCTTGGCTTCGTGGACCTCGATGGCAAGCCGCGGCTGACGCAGAATTCCATGGACGCCGTCAGCGACCGGGATTTCGCCATCGAGTTTTGCGCCCACGCGGCGTTGCTGGCCGTGCATCTCTCGCGGCTCGCCGAGGACGTGGTCCTCTGGGCCGGCGCGGAGTTCAACTTCATCCGCATCGCCGACGCCTACACCACCGGCTCGTCGCTCATGCCGCAAAAGAAGAACCCGGACGTGGCGGAGCTTTCGCGCGGCAAATCGGCGCGCGTGATCGGCAACCTCGTGGCGCTGCTCACGCTGCTGAAGGGCCTGCCGATGACCTACAACCGCGATTTGCAGGAGGACAAGGAACGGCTCTTCGATACCGCGGACACCGTGCGGGCGACCGTCCGGCTCATGGCGGCGATGCTGCGGCACACGACCGTGAGCCGCGCCGCCTGCGAAGCCGCCGCGAGCGATCCGGCGTTGCTGGCTACGGACCTCGCCGATTACCTCGTGCGCAAAGGCATGCCCTTCCGACAAGCGCACCACGTCGTCGGCGCAGTGGTGGCGTTGGCGGAGAAGGCGGGCAAGCCGCTGAACCAGCTTTCGCTCGCTGAGCTGCAATCCGTGGACAAGACCTTCGGGCGCGATGCGTTGAAGGTGTTCGATCTCCGCGCCGCGATGGCAAAGCGCAACCTCGTCGGCGCGCCGGGGACGAAGCAGGTGCGGGAGCAGCTTGTGCGATGGAAGGTTTATCAAGGCTAGCGGACGGAGTGTGCGCCCGTGCCACTTTGGGCACGTCGTGCGCCATCGCACAATTGGATGCTCGCTGAGCGTCTTTTGAGATGGACGAGCGTTTCTGTTCTTGCCATACAGGAGTATCTGGAACTCGGGACGCTGGTTAAAGATGTATCCGCGCGATTGCTTGCTGCGGGATTAACTGCAAATTCATGAAGACGAGCTTATTTCTGATTATTGTAGCAATCTCTCTGTTGTGGGGCGGCGGACAGGGCCTGTTCACTGCGATCACCAACCTTAAACCGAAGGAGTACGCGGTTGAGGAGTATTTGAATCACAGACCATCCGCGAAGTGGCTTCGCCTGAAGGGAGGTGTGGTTGATCTTACTGGCCTGACTTACTCCAGCTTTTTGGGCGTGGGCACCATCACCGAAATCTACGTTCCTATTCGGCCCTCCACCGCATCTTCAAACGATGAAGTCCACATTCTCTTCGCGACCAAAGAACCTTCGCTGCTTGCAAAGGCTGAGAAGCTACGTCAGTTGAGGACGGAATCGGAAGCCCTTCGGTATTTGCAGGCGCATAGGGATGAACTGATCTTTCCGAGGGAACTTGAGGGTCTGATTCGATTCGGCATTGAATTCAAAGATCGAGACGAACGCTGGCTGAGAACGCACAACGAGAATCTAGCGGATGATTTTGTGGTCTTGGCAGATGGGGAACGCCCCGAGTTTATGGTGTATGCTTTCCTGTTTCTTGGTGGCGTGGCCGTATCGGGGTGGATCCTGAAGAATCTTTTTGGCGTCCGCGCCAAGCCACCCGGTTCCCAGCCACCGCCTCTGCCGCCTCGTCTGAGCGAGGTGCCTCCCTTGCTCAACCCAAAATAGAAGCGCTTGAAGGTTGTGCCACCTGCATATCGTTTACGGGCGGCTTTTCGCCTTTGTGGAGAAGGTAGTGAGTTCGAACCGTGAACAGGAACGATTTGACCACGGTTGACCCGGGCATTCTCGGCGGGACGCCGGTCTTCAAGGGCACACGAGTTCCGGTCAAAACGCTGTTTGACTACCTCGAAGGCAATTATTCCCTCGACGGATTCCTGGAATGCTTCCCATCCGTGACGCGGGAGATGGCCCAGCGCGTATTGAAGGGCGCGAAGGCAGGATTGGCTTTCCCCGCTTGTCTTGGTGGTGAAACGCCTTAATCTTTCGCCATGACGTTTCCGATCACCGCTTACATTGAGGCCGCGTTGGAACTGGCGCGTTATGACAAGCTGGACGACGGCTCGTTCGCAGGCGAAATTCCCAAGCTCAAGGGCGTGGCAGCGTTTGGCCGCACGTTGCGCGAATGCGAGGCGGAACTGCGCTCGACGCTGGAGGATTGGATTCTGGTTGGTCTGAAGCTCGGCCACCGGCTGCCGGTGCTGGCCGGCATTGACTTGAACAAGGTCCCCAATGGCCGCATGGCGACCACTTAAGCGCCGCGAGTTCATCCGCAGACTCCGAGCGCTCGGCTTCGACGGCCCGTGGTCCGGCACGCGTCATCAGTTCATGATTCTCAGACAGCACCGCCAGACGATTCCCAGCAACGCCGAGTTCTCCGTGCCGCAAGTCCGCCTGTTGGTGCGCCAAGTTGAATCCGTCCTTGAACGTCCGGTTTCTCCGGACGAATGGGACTCCCTGTAAATGGCGGACGCTTTGAACCATCAGCTCCAAGGCACAGCTCGCCAGGGCGAGGGCAACCGATTGACGCAATACCATGAAACCCGCCAACACCCTCCAAGTCTCCTGCGTGCAACTCCACTGGGCGAAGCCGCTGGAGCGCAATCTCGAACGCACGCTGAACTACATCCGGCTCGCGGCCGGCGAGGGCAGCCGCGTGGTGTTGTTCCCGGAAGCGAATCTGACCGGTTATGACTTTCCTGATGTGCTCAAGCTGTCGCCAGCAGCCGTCCAGCAGGCATTGGACGAGACCTGCCGCGCGGCGGCGGCGGCGGGCATCTGGGTGATCGTCGGCACGCTCAAGAAGACTTCAGACCGCTTCCTGAATCTGGCGCATGTCATTTCGCCCGAAGGACGCATCGTGCATGAGTACGCGAAGGTTCACATGGCCGGGCGCGACGAGAAGCAATACTGCCGCGGCGGCAACAAGCTTTCGCTCTTCGAGGTTGACGGCGTGCTCTGCACGGTGGTCATCTGCCGCGACGGACGGCACCCGGAGTTGTATCGCCTGCCCGCCATGGCCGGCGCGCAGATTCTGTTTCATCCCTCATGCAGTTCGGATGAAGTCGAGGCGGTGTTGTGGAAGCGCGTGGCAGGCCGGGCGCAGCAGCCGATTGGGCCAAACAGCAGAATCTTCCATTGCGTCGCCAACACGGTCGGACAGTCCGCGGACGGCAAACAGACCTCCAGCGGCCAGTCGTTCATCCGCGAGCCGTCCGGGATGCCGTTGGCCGAGGCCGGCTATTACCAGGAAGAAATGATCACGGCCGTGCTCGACTTGGAACGCGCCGACCGAAGCTACGTGGTGGACAGCCTGAATGCCCCGCCTTTTCTGAGTCGCTACTGGGAGGAAATGGTCAAAGAGGTTAAGGCGCGGGCGAACCTCAAGCCCGAATGACGTGATGAAGGGAAACCGCCAGGCCGTCTCAAAGTTCTGTGGCAGCGGACGTGAGTCCGTTCCGCTGCGTTTGGAGCAAAGCGAGCTGACGTTCGCTGCTGCAACCTCAGCATGAAATCTGTTCCCAAGATCGCCACGACCGGCGAATTCAAGTTCACCGTCGGTCCGGAGCACAACATCACCTTCGCTACGGACGGCATGCCGGCGGTGTTGAGCACGCCGAACCTGATCGGCCTGATCGAGCGCACTGCCCGGGAGTCCTTGCAGCCGTTCCTCGAAGCGGACGAACGCACGGTCGGCACGGAAATCGAGTTGCGGCATCTCGCGCCCACGCCACTGGGGGCGCGGGTCAGCATCACGACGCGCGTCATTCACGTCGAAGGGCGGAAGGTTTCGTTCCAAGTCGAGGCGCGGGACGAGGCGGAGCTGATTGCGCGCGGCTTGCACGAACGCGCCGTGATCCGGGTGGGCAGCTTTGCGCGGCGGTTGGAACGGAAGGCGGCGGGAGGCGGCACGTTGGCGTGAACGCGCAGCTCCAGCAACTGCTCAAGCGGACCTCCCGCTCGTTCTATCTGACGCTGCGGGTGCTGCCGGGCGCGGTGCGTTCGCAAATCGGCCTCGCCTACCTGCTGGCCCGCACCACGGACACCATTGCGGACACCGGTATTGTCTCCGTGGAGCAACGGCTGGCGGCGCTGCAGAAGCTGCGCCAGCGGATTCAAGGGAGCAGCAGCGTCGCGCTGGACTTCGGCGAACTGGCCCGGCATCAGGGTTTGCCTGCCGAACGCCTCTTGCTGGAACGTTGCGAGGAGGGCCTCGCCGCGTTGCAGGCGCTTTCGCCGACCGACGCACGACTTGTGCGGCAAGTTCTGGAGACGATCACCAGCGGGCAGGAGTTGGACTTGCGGCGCTTCGCTGGGGCTTCCGGGCAGCACATCATTGCGCTGCAAACGGACGCCGACCTGGACGATTACACCTATCGCGTGGCGGGTTGCGTGGGCGAGTTTTGGACGCGGATGTGCCGGGCGCATCTCTTCCCGCGGGCGAAGCTGGATGATGCGCAGTTGCTGGCGGATGGCGTGCGATTCGGTAAGGGGCTGCAACTCGTAAACATCCTCCGCGACCTGCCGGCGGATTTGCGTCAGGGCCGGTGTTACTTGCCGTCGGAACGGCTCGCGGCCGTTGGCCTGCAACCGACAGATTTGCTTCAGCCGACGAACGCGCCCAAGCTCAGTCCGCTTTACTACGAATACCTGGATCGTGCACTGGCGCACTTGGCGGCGGGCTGGGGCTACACGAACGCGCTGCCGCGCGGACAGGTGCGGGTGCGATTGGCCTGTGCGTGGCCGATTCTCATCGGCGCGCGGACGTTGGAACGCCTGCGCGTTGCCAATCCGTTGGATGGAACACATCGAGTAAAAGTAAGCCGCGCCGACGTGCGCGGCATCCTGCTGCGATCTGTCTGGCTTTACCCGCGCCGGGCGGCGTGGGTAGACCAGTTTCCGGCTGGGAATGCTGTTGCGTCGGGCCGTCATTTGCCGTAATAAACGGTCATGCGGATCTCAAAAACACTCTCCTTGTTTTGCGTGGGGACGCTCTCGCTGAGCGGGCTGACGCTGCATGCGGCGGACACGGAAGCGCAGGCGAAGGCGCGGGAAGCTTTGCGCCAGCAGATGCAACAGCCGAGTGCCCAGCCGTCTGCTGCGGCGGTGCCCAGCCAGAGTAACGCGGCCGCCGGTCTCCCGGATTCGGACACCACCGCCAAAACACGCGCGGCGGTTCGCCAGAAGCTGAGTGACCTCAATCGCGTGGACGCGGCCAGCAAGGTAGCGCAACCTCCGCCCGCGGATTCGGAGACGACCGCCAAGGCGCGCGCGGCCCTGCGGCAGAAGATGGGCGAGCTTTCGACCCAACCTTCGCCGGAAGCGATCCGGGCCGAGGAAGCCAAGGCCGCCGCTGCCAAGGCGAAAGCGGATGCTGAGGCGGCCAAGGCCGCGGAAAAGGCCAGAGCGGAACAAGCCAAAGCGGAAGCGGAGAAGGCCAAGCAGGAAGCGGCCCGCGCGAAAGCTGCCGCGGAAGCCGAAGCTGCCAAGGCAAAGGCGGAAGCCGCCGCCCGGGCGGAAGCGGAAAAGCAGGCTATGAAAGAAGCCGAGAAGAAGCAGACGAAAGCGCCTGAAGCCGCCGCCCAGCCGGTCGCAGCCCCCGTTGGAGAGACCGGCAGCAAGGAAGCCCGGCTGGCGGAGTTGCTCGAGCTTTACAAGGCTGACAAGATTACGCCGCAGGAATACCATACCAAGCGGGCCAAGATCATCGCCGAGCGGTAAGTTTGGATTTCCTCCAACGCCCGCCGGATGGAAGTCTGGCGGGTTTTTCGTTGACCCCCATAACACACGAGAGTTTTTTTGATCTATGCACTATTTCCGTTACGTCGGAAGCCAATTGTTTTGTGAAGGTGTCGCCGTCGAGGCGTTGGCCCGCAAGTTCGGGACGCCGCTCTACGTCTATTCGCACCGGACCCTTACCGAGCATTTCGCGCGGCTGGACATGGCCATGGCGGATGTCGAGCACCTGATTTGTTTCGCAGTGAAGTCGAACTCGAACCAGTCCGTGCTGCGGACCGTGGCGAACTTGGGCGGCGGCTTTGACATTGTCAGCGCCGGTGAGCTCCAGCGGGTTATTGCCGCCGGGGGCGACGCGCGGAAGTGTGTGTTCGCCGGCGTGGGCAAGACCGAGGCAGAAATCGAGTTTGCGCTCCGGCGCGGCGTGTATTGCTTCAACGCCGAGAGTGAACCCGAGCTGCAGCGGATCAACCGTATTGCGGCGAAGTTGCGCAAGGTGGCGCCGGTGGCCGTGCGCGTGAATCCGGATGTGGAGGCGCACACCCACGCGAAGATCACCACCGGCACGTACGAGAACAAGTTCGGTATCGCGCTGGAACAAGTGGAAGGCGTGTATGCTCGCGCAGCAAAGCTGAAGAACCTGCGCCTGCGCGGTGTGCAGATGCACATCGGGTCGCAGCTTACCCAAGTCGGGCCGTTCGAGCAGGCGGTGCAGCGTATCGCCCCGCTGGCGGAACGCCTGAAAGCGCGGCACGGGATCGAGTTCTTCAGCCTCGGCGGCGGGTTGGGCATCGTTTACCAGAACGCGTTAGCCAGTGGGGATGCGGCTTGGTGGCGTTCCAAGTCCGCGCGCGGGATTCTCACCCCGGAGCTCTATGCCAAGCGGTTGCTGCCGCTGCTCAAGCCGCTGGGACTGCGCGTGCTCATGGAGCCCGGCCGCTTCATTTCTGGAAGTGCCGGCATCCTCGTGACGCGGGTCGAATACGTGAAGCGCACGGGAACAAAGAACTTCGTCATTGTGGATGGCGCAATGAACGACCTGATCCGCCCCGCGTTCTACGAGGCTTACCATGAAATCCTGCCGGTGCAGCGCCGAGGCGGGACGGTGGTGGAGTCCGATGTGGTCGGGCCGATTTGCGAGTCGGGCGACTTCTTCTGCAAAGATCGCTCCCTGCCCAAGGTGGGGGAGGGCGACTATCTGGCGCTCCTGAGCGCCGGCGCTTATGGCTCGGTGATGGCGTCCACGTACAATTCGCGACCGCTGGCCGCGGAGGTCATGGTGCATGGCCGGCAGGTAGCCTTGGTGCGCGAACGTCAGCCCGCCGCTGAGGTTTGGGCGGGGGAGAGTGTCGCCCCGTGGCTTCGCTAGCCGCCCGCAATCTTCAGCCCTTGTTTCGACAGCAGCCCGGACATGCGTCCGGGCTGTTTCTTTTCCGCCAGGGGTCACCCCTGTGAAAAACTCATTGTCGGCATCCCCGAGGTGTGAAATCTTGCGGGGGGGCGACCATGAGCGCGATGAAGTTTGCTTGTCCGGTCTGCGGTCAGCACATCACATGCGATTCCGCCAGTAGCGGTTCGCAGATGGAATGTCCCACGTGCTTCCGCAAACTGGTCGTGCCCCAACCCACTGCGGGCGAATCTTCCAAGTTTATCCTGTCCGCCGCGCAGGTGCCCACGAAGCGTCCGATTACGGAGATCGCGCCTCCGACCGAGGTGGCGAAGCCGCCGCCCCAATGGCTGCCGTGGGTGTGGACCGGCGCGACGGTGTTGGTGCTCGCGGCTGCCACATTGGCCATCGTCAAGCTCGGCGGGGGCAAGCGACACGCACAGGAGACCGTAGTCGTGCTGACAAATGCCGTGGCCAGTAAGCCAGCCTCGCCACCAGTACCTGCCGATCCGCGTTGGCGCCTGAACTTGGCGGGCGCGACAATTCCAGATGTCCCGGCGAACGGGCAGATCAAGGGCAAGAGTTTCAAGCCCGACCGCGCAACGATTCAAAACGGCACACTGGCCTTGCGGCAAGGGGCAGGCTGGCCTCCCGACGTTGGCGTGACTGTCCTCCTACCCAAACGCCCGGCGCCCGATTACGCCGGCAAGCAATTCCTCATCGAACCCAACTACACTGGCCCGACGCCGCGGGTGGTGTTGCGCATCAAGGACGAGCAGCAAAACGAACTCACGCAGGCGGTGGGTGCCGGCTACGCCATGAAGCTGGAATTTGGCCCCATCACGGGGGACAAACTGCCGGGGCGAATCTATCTTTGCACGCCGGATGAAGCCAACAGCGTGGTGGTTGGCAGCTTCACTGCCGAGATTCGCAAGCCGGGTCCGCCCAAACCGCCCAAGAAACCAGTTCCCCCGCCGCCGGCGACGAACACGCCGGCGACCTGACGCCGATACGCGGCAGGTAAGGCACGCCGGGATTATATACTTCACGGAGGCAGAAAGTGGGGAAACGCCAATGGCAGAG
>CAZWJC010000009.1:0-64941 GCA_964634255.1 uncultured Verrucomicrobiota bacterium
ACCGTTACGACCGCAGTTCCGGACGAAGTACGATCAGAGAAAAATCCGTAACAGCTGGCGCTCGTGCCCGTCCACAACTCCGGTCTTGCCGGTTTGGACGTAAGACAACGCCTTGGCGCTGGCCCACTGAAAGGCCCGCTCCAATTTCGGGTTGGAGGTCTCGATGGACAATTGCGGGGATTCCGCCCCACACGATGCGGTTAACACGTGCGACACGATGAGTACTACTGTCGCCCAACGGATAAAGCCCCAAGTGGTAGTGGTCCGGTGTTCTTGCATCATTTCGAATGAGGCTAGCGTTCCCATCTCGGCGCGGCAACCAGTATGGGGGGAGCCACGAGCGAAGGACTACGGCGACGGCGTTGCAGACACGCGATAGTACCGTGGCGTTTGGCTGGCCGGGGACAGGGAGTCGGTGGCGCTTACCGGGCTTCCGTTTCCTGAGATGCCGGTCTTCAACACCTGCCACGCGTTGGTTCCGCCCTGACTTGCCAGTTCCGAGCAGTACTGAACCTGGTAGTTCCAGTTCGTGATCGTGTTCCAAGTGAGTTCCACCTGGAAGGCCGACGGAAGCCGAATGGTCAACGCGAAGCCCGGTCCACTGGCAGGCCGGTCAGTGATTTGGACTTGGGCGAAGGTCGCAGTGCTGAGCAGGGCGGGATCGTGCGAACTCACCGCCAAACCGACATAGAGTTGGGAGGGCAACACAAGGCTGGCCGTGCCCACAAGAGTCCAGGCCGTTCCGTTGGCCGACTGGTAGCCGGTGAGCGTGCTTCCCTGACGCACGAGCTTCAGCCAACGGGGCGGTTGCGCTCCGTCTTGTGGCGTCACCGAGGTAGTGGCGCCGCCGGTCGCGGCGCGGCTTTGGAAGGAGGTGCCGTTGCCGGAGGTCAAGAGGACCAGCGCGTGCTTCGAGGCGGCCAGTAGGTTCTCGCGCATCATGATCCCGGCCTTTGCCAACCCGGAGCCGGCCGGGTCGGACAAGCCGGTGACTTGGGCGATGATTTCGCCGTCGCCGGTCAACGTGTGATAGACGAAATGGAAGGCGTCTGCCGTGCCGCCGATGTCGCCGCTGCCTTGGACGGAATAGAGGCCGTTGGTGTAACCCGAATTGCCAGGGGCTGCGGGAGTGCCGATGTCTTGATTCAAGGCCAGGAGCGGGGGCGACACCACGTTGCTGACCGTGATCGAGAGGATGTTCCCCGCCGGATCGTAGGCGTAGGAAACCTCCCGCTGCGCCGAATAGACGACTTTGATCAACTGGTTGTTGTCGTCATAGACGTAGTGGAAGGCGGAGCAGTTAACGCGCGCCAGAACCAAGAGCGCGATGAGAACGCGGATTTGAGTGAGTCTCCTCAACAGCTTTTTCGGAAATGCGTAGCTTGCCATATCTTCTCCATTTGTTCACTCACCCTTTAATGCCAGCGACGGCCTGATTGGTCTCGATCTCCATGGCGCCCTCTTTCCACATCTTTCGGATATTCTTCCACACGTCACCGGAGATCAACTTGAGCTTATTCTCCTTTTCGGACGTGACTGTGAGCACGATGCGTTGCTCGCTCTTCATGACAAAGGTGGACATGTCCGTGCATGACAAGATGCAGGAGCTGTCCTCCTGCGTTCGAATATGAGCCATCGGCGGTAAGATCGAACTCAACTTCGCAGAGCGCCACTCGTTCACCTCGCCGTTCTCATCAGGCATCCCCCACTCCACCTGCCCGGTGATGCCGCTGAATCTAACACCTGCGTCTCCCTCCGGCTTCGTTGTTCCGGAGTTCAGCCAAGCTATCCAACCGGCCGCCGCGGCATTAACCCCAGCGTTCGGGTCTTCCTCCGGGTCTTCCTCGTCCAGCCCATTTGGGTCGATGAAGTTGACGGGATTGCTAGCGGCATAGGCGTATAGATTGACCCCCCCAGCCGTTCCAATTGGATCACCTTGGATGAATCGCCCCGTGACCGCGTCGTAATAGCGATTCTTCATCCAAAACAGTCCACTGCCCTCATCCATCACTCCGTGAGTGCCGACAAAGGTGAAGGGATTGCCGTTCTCATTGCCTTGAACCGACTTGGTGCCGTGCGGTTCGTAGCTGTATCGGACCGTCACGCTGCCGGTGGCGTCTGTGAGCGCCAGCGTCGAGCCGAGCCGGTCGGTGTGGTAGTACCGATAGCCGGTGGTGCTCGTGCCGCGCGCCACCAACCGGCGGCCCGAGTATATGTTGTTGGCAGTGATCGCTCCGCTGCCGTCCGCTTCGCATAGCAGCCGCCCTTGCCCGTCATAGTAGTAGCGGATAGTCCTCCCACCGGAGATGGCGCTCACACGTTCGCCGTTGCCGTTGTAAGTGAACGTGGTGGTAATGCCGCCGCGCGTAGTGCTGATCAACCGGTTCGCCGCATCATACGTGGCCGTCATTTCAGTGGCGCCGACGGTGGTGAGGTTGCCGTCGGCGTCATAGGCGTAAGGCTTCCCATCCCAAGTAGCAATCTGGTCGCGGTCATTGTAGGTGGCAGTGGCCACGGATGCAGGGAGCGGAGGCTCCAATCCGCCGGTGGTCGTTTCGTTGGTGCAATTACCCACGGCGTTATAGGCGCTCTCCAGCCTTACGAGTTCCGTGTTTCCCAACCGGTGAACCAATGAAGTCAGTTTCCGTCGAGCATCGTAGGTGTAGTCGGTGATCGTGCCGTTGGTCCGCGTGACGTGTGTGAGATTGGCCGCCGCATCATAACTGAACAGCAGCGAGCCTCCCGGCCAACTTGCCGAGGTTACGCGGTTCGGCGGTTCGGGCTGGAGGTCCGGGCTCGGCCCCAGCGATGACGGCGGGGCAAGGCGGTTCAACGCATCGTAGGTGTAGTCCACCGCGGTGCCGTCCGGATAGACCACCCGCGTCAGATTCCCGACTGCGTCGTAGGCAAACGAAACCTGCTTACCATCCGGATACGCGATGCCGGTCAGTTCGTTCCGGGGGTTGTAGGTGTATGTCGTCGTGCCGCCGGCGTCGGTCATCGACGTCAGGTTCCCAACCCCGTCGTAGGCATAACTGGCGATGAGCGTGGTGCCGTAGCGCTTCTCGATCAGGCGACCGTCCTTGTCATAAATCGAGTTTACATCTTGGCCCCGATTGTTGATCAGCTTGGTGATGCGGCCCAATTTGTCCCGTGTGTAGCTGATCGTCGTCGAAGCACCTGGATACTTGTTGGCCTTGAGAAGATTGGCGTTGTCGTATGTGAACACGTTGGTCTTGCCGCGAAAGTTGACGAGGTTCGTGAGGTTGCCTTCAGGATCATAGATCCGTGCAAGGACGTGCTTCAGCGCATTGGTCGTGACGGTGAGCCGGCCGGCGGCGTCGTAGGCCGACTCTACCACGCGGCCCAACGGGTCGGTGGCCTTCACGCGGTTATTGTCGGCGTCGTATTCAAACAGTGAGGAGTTGCCGAGCGGATCGGTGGCGCGGGTGATGAAACCGAGCAGATTTCGGTCGAACGAATTCGTATAACCGAGTTCATCCGTCGCCACCATGAGGCCGAAGGCGTTGTAGGCATAGCTCACGGACTGCGTGGCACTTCCGGGGAGCAAGTAGCTGACCCGGGTCAGGCGGTCATTGCCATCGTACTCCATGGTTTTGAGATTGCCGCGGGCGTCCAGGATGTTCGTACAGCGCAACCCGAACTGGTCGAAAGTGAAGCCGGTCGCGTGGCCGAGCGGATCGGTGACCCCCGTGATGTTGCCAAAATGGTCGTTGGTGAACACGGTCGTGCGGCTACCCGGCGCGGTCACGGAAAGCAATCGTCCGTATGTATCGTACGCCATCTGCGTGACGTTGGTCAGCGGCGTGGTCACGGTCGTCAGATTGCCACGCGCGTCGTAGGCGTAGTCCCAGCGATTGCCCAAAGCGTCGGTACGGCGAGTTAGGAAATCGTCGGAGTTGTAGGCGTATATGGTTTTCCCGAGCGGAGCAGGCTCGACGACGTTGGTGAGGTTGCCCCGGTGATCGTAGTCAAAGGTGGACGATTTCTTGTTGGCGTTCACGAAGGTGGACGGCAGGCCATTCACGTAGCTGAGCGAACGCACGTTATTGAGTGGATCAGCGACGTTGGCCGTGTTCCCGTCCTGAGCCGAAAGGAGGGTCACGAGTCCCTTAGCGCTGGTACGTTTCACCTTGCTGCTCGAATTGGTGAGAAACTCATACCGCGTCAGGCCGTTCACGGGATCGGTGACGCCGACGAGACATTTGTCTCCGTTGGTGACGCCGGCACGCGGCACGTAGTTGAAGGACATCGAGCGCCCCTCCACCGCCAAGCCCGTCATGAAACCGTCACTGTCGTAGCCATAGGCCGCGGAGTGTTTGTTCATGTCGGTCATGCCAACCAACCGGCCTTCATTATAGCTGAACAGCAGGTAGCGGCCGTCGGGCAGCCGGATTTCGTTGCAGTAGGGGCCGGAGTAAATGAACTGGATGACGCGGTTGGCTTCGTCGCGAATGGCGGTGATGTTGCCGGAGGTCAGGTTGACATCCAGCGAAACGCGGTTGCCGTTCTTGTCTTCGAGGTAGGTCAGGAAGGAGGTGTTGCCGGCAGTGCCGCGGTCAAACCGGAAGGTCCGGTTCTGCTTGCCCTTCAGTATCCAGTAATCGCCGTAGCAGGTGAGTTGGTCAAATACGCCGGTCGGCGGAGTGAGCGTGATCGGATTGGCCGCACTGGCATTGGTGAGGCTGACCGGGGCGAAGAAGACCAGCGTCTTCCCGCCGCCAGTGGTAAGTAGTGCGGTGACTTCGGTGCTCGCGAGGCTGCCCTGATAGTTGCACCACCACCCCTTGCCAAACATGCCCGCCGACGCCTCGGGATGCGCGTTGAACGTCAGGCGGAAGTTCACCGGCATCCCGCGGGTCTTCAGGTAGAACAGCGTGCCCTCCAAAGCCAGATTCAGCGCTGCGGTGTTCACCTGATAGACGGGCAGGCCGATCCGGGTCGGCGGCCGATCATCTGAATCGTAGAACGTGAATCGATTGTCCCGACTCCCGCCCCGCCGCGTCCGGAGCACATCCGAACTCTGAATGATGCCCACCGAGGTCGACCCGCCCGCGCCCACGCCCACCATGGTGTCGGGGCCAACAGCGAAACTCCTGCCGTTGAAGCCGGAGATCACGCCGTTGGGAATCGTCACCGACGTCCAAGTCATTCCGTCCGGCGAAGTGTAAAGCGTCGAACTGCCGCTGTACCCCTTCGCAAGCACGAATTCGCCGCCACTGAACGCCACCGCTGTTGCTTTGTCGTATCTGTCCGGCAGGGCGTTTGGAACGGGCAACCAATTCACGCGGTCGGTTGACCGAAGGATGGTGTTGGTTTCGTAACTGCCGGAGAGTGCCCCGCCCACCGCCAGCCAAACGCCGTTGCCATAGGCCACACCGTTGAGTTCGCTGAGCACCGCCGGATTGGGGCTCACATCCGTCCACGCCGCCCCGTCCGTGGATACCAAGATACGGGCACGACCGTTGTCGAGGGAGAGGTCGGAATCGCCGACGGCGACGAAGTGACTGCCATCGTGGGTGACCGCGTTGAGCCCTCGGAACAGAGAGCTCGGCTGCTGCGGAGTGACCGGCTTACGTTCGGTCCAATTGACGCCGTCGGGCGAACTCAGAATCCCATTCTGCCCCACCAGCACATACGCAGCAGCCTCGCAGCCCTGCAAGCCCGTGAGGACACAGCCATGACTGGCCGCCCGCGGCGTGATTTCCGCCGGCAGCACCGCCTTTGTCCAAGACAAACCGTTCGCCGAATAGAGCAGGGTTTTGCTGTCCCCGGCGACGACGTACAGCGGATGCGCGGGATAGGGCAGGTTTGGGATCATGCCGAAGGTGGCGGCTCGGAGGGTGGACACGCCCAGTCCGGTCACGTTCATCCACGAACCACCATCGGCTGAGAGCATCATCGCTCCTGTTCCAGATGGAGTCCCCTCCCCTACGGCTACAAAGAGCTCAGGACCACGCGTGACGGCGTTGAAACGCGGCGAGGTCGTGGAGGTGCGCAGGAACCAGTTACCGGTGTCGATCGGCCCGGCCAAGCTTGAGGCGCAGGCCGCGACCGCGGCGAGGATGAAGGTGATTCTGAGAAGCGACATGGAGTGAGAGAATTCAAGAGCCTGGGATTCGCGTGGTCATGTTACTGCCGGGATCCGGAGCACATGCTAGACGGGGAGTCAGCCGATGGGAAGTTAGATTTCGTTGCGCCAGGAGATGACCACTCCCAGGCACGCGAGGAACGGCAGAATCCGCGTGAAAGTGTGCTCGGTTGGGAACGCTTTGTGGGGTGGCCTTCCCAAACCTGCGGAACTGGGGAACTGGGTCCGGCGCATTGGTGGTTAAGGTTCTGCGCGACGAAGCAGGGGGTGGCAGAGTGCATTTGGCAACCGTTCGTGTTGTGCTAGTCTTTCGCCTTGATGCTGACGCCCGAGTCTTCCGCTATCCCTTCGGTTGAGGCACGGCTGACGACCAATTCCCGGCAGCCGTGGGAGGTCTTCTTGATGCTGGCTTTGGCCAGCCTGATCGCGTTCGCCTTCCAGGGTTCGCGAGGGCTTTTCGAAACGACCGAAGCCCGCTACGCGGAAGCCGGGCGCGAGATGCTTGAGACGGGCAACTGGTTCATCCCGCAACTGGAGCATCAACCTCACCTGACCAAACCCCCAATGACCTATTGGGCCCTCGCCGGCGGCATGGCCCTGCTGGGACAAAATGAGTGGGGAGCGCGGCTCTATCTCGCCCTGGCCTTTGTGGCCATGGTCGGCGCGGTATATCGGATCGCCTGGCTGCTCTGGGACCAGCGCACGGCAATTGTCGCGGGATCGCTTTACGCCTGTGCACCGGCGGCGGTCTATGGCTTGTACTCCGTGAGCACGGATCAACTGCTGGCGCTGTTCGAGTTGCTGATGGTGCTGAGCTATTGCCAGCTTTGGCGCGGAGAGGGAGGCCATGGCGTCTGGAGGGTGTGGTTCTGGCTTTGCACCGGTTTGGCTTTCATGACGAAAGGTCCGCTCCCACTGTTGCTGGTGGCCGCCCTGCTGACCCACAGTCATTACTTGCGGCGGAAGGGCCTGGCGAACATTTCCTTGTTCCGCGGCCCCGGGCCGTGGCTTGGCGCGGTCGTGGGTTTGTCCTGGTTCCTGGTGCTGCTCTGGCGGGACCCCGGCCTCTGGTCTTTCTTCCTCGGCCAAGAGGTCTATGGACGCCTCTTCACAGACCAGCACCACCGCAACCCACATTGGTACGGACCGTTCGCGGTCTATCTCCCCGTGCTGTTGTTCGGGTTGGGGCCCGTCATGCTCTGCTGGCTGTGGCCGGCGAAGCAACTCCCATGGAAAGCCCTGCCGGCCCTGGTGAAATCGAAGCCCAGCGCCGTGTTGCTCGCGGTCTGGATTCTCGTCCCGCTCGTGGTGCTCTCCATCAGCCGCTCGCGGCTGCCACTCTATGTGCTGCCCTTGTTTCCGGCGGTCGTATTGGCCACCGCCCGCATCTTGGTGTTGTGGTGCAAACTGCCCCGGGCTGAAGTCCGACTCCGATACTACATCGTGACGATGGCCGTGCTGATGATCGCCATCAAAGGGGTTGCGGCCCATGTGGAAGTCCGAGCCGACAGTCGGCGGCTATCCCGGGAGGTTCTGAAGCACAAACCCGCGAACGCCCTCTGTGTGATTTTCCAGTGCGAGGCGCTCTATGGACTGGACTTCTACCTGAGCGGCCAAGTGGAGCGCGTCCACAAGCCCGAGGCCGTCTCAAGCGAGCCCACCGCGGCCGCCGAACTCCGAAACGCATGCTCCCGGCATCCGGCGTGCCACAGCGTTTTGTTTGTGACCGACAGCGGGCATGGCGCAGAAGGCCTTCGCAGCCTGGTAGCGGCACTGCAGCTGGAGATCACGGGAACGTGGAAACTGGACTGGTATTCCCTGGTGCTGGTCAATCTCCCGGGGGCCGGGGAACATCGCGCAGCCAAGCCCTAGCCGCGGTGGACAGACCGCGCACTCCACAGGGCAAGCGGCTTGGGGGCCGAAGGCGAAGGGGAAGTAGCTTCCAAGGGCACTGCTCGCAGAGTCACCGCCCCGGTTGTGATCGTGGCGCCGGTCCGGCGGTGTTCCCAAGGTGTGACCGGAAGCGACGATCACTCCGAACCTAATCATGTCACAACCCGGAAGCATCGAAGCGCGGACGGTCCCCGTTCCACACCATGGGGAAGTCCACGGATTAGTCGCGGCGAACGCTGTGATTGGCAAGTTTCGCCGCTGCGCCCGGGGACTGGGCGCGCTCCTATGGACCGCCACTTCCTTTCGCACCGGTCTTCCCATTCGTTGTTGACTCCGTGCTGCGGTCCGTTGGAAGTTACGCCCCGCTATGGCCAAAATGCAGCGTGCTTTGCTTTCTGTTTCGGACAAGACCGGGCTGATCCCCCTGGCGCAAACTCTCGCCCAAGCGGGTGTGGAACTGATCTCCACCGGCGGCACCGCCAAGGCGCTCCGGGAAGCCGGACTCGCGGTCAAGGACATCAGCGAGCACACGGGTTTTCCGGAGATGCTCGACGGGCGCGTGAAGACACTGCACCCGAAGGTCCACGGCGGCTTGCTCTACATCCGTGGCAATGCCACTCACGAAGCGGCGGTGGCGCAGCATGCCATCGCGCCGATTGATCTCGTGGTGGTGAATCTCTATCCGTTCGAACAGACCGTGGCCAAGCCGAACGTGTCGCTGCACGATGCCATCGAGAACATTGACATCGGCGGGCCGTCCATGCTGCGCAGTGCCGCCAAGAACCATGACAGCGTCACCGTGGTGGTGGATCCGTCCGACTACGACGGAGTCGCCCGTCAAGTGAAGGCACAGGGCGAAACCACGCTGGAACTGCGCCGGCGACTGGCCGCCAAGGTCTTTGCCCGCACGGCGGCCTACGACGCGGCGATCGCGGCACATCTCAGCGGCGCGTTCGCCACGCCGAGCGCAACGCCGGCCGTGGAGCTGCCCGCCTCGCTGGTGGTGGCCGCGTCGAAGGCCCAGGCGTTGCGTTATGGCGAGAACCCGCACCAAGCCGCGGCCCTCTACGGCAAGTTCCAGGAACACTTCGCGCAACTGCACGGGAAGGAGCTTTCGTACAACAACATTCTCGATCTGACCGCCGCGGCTCAACTGATCGGCGAGTTCTCCGGCGACGCGCCGACGCTGGCGATTCTCAAGCATACCAACCCGTGCGGCGTCGGTCAGGGGGCGACTTTGCGCGAGGCCTGGGACAAGGCGTTCGCGACGGACCGGCAGGCGCCGTATGGCGGCATCATTACGGTGAACCGGCCGCTCGACCTGGCCTGCGCGGAGGCCATCGCGGAGATTTTCAGCGAGGTCATCATCGCACCCGAGTTTGCGCCCGACGCGCTGACGCTGCTGCAGAAGAAGAAGAACCTGCGCCTGCTGCGGCTGCTGCGTCCGGAATTCGCGCCACGGCTGCTGGACGTGCGGAGCGTTGGGTTCGGCTCGTTCCTACTGCAGGAGCGCGACACGAAACGCACGGCGGCAGCAGACTTGAAGATCGTCACGAAACGTCAGCCCACGGAGGCGGAGCTGCGCGCGATGCTGTTCGGCTGGCGGGTGGCCAAGCACGTGAAGTCGAATGCCATTGTGTATGCGGCAGCAGACCGCACGCTCGGCGTGGGCGCGGGCCAGATGAGCCGCGTGGACGCCAGTCGCATTGCCGTATGGAAGGCAGGCGAGGCGAAGCTCCCACTGCAAGGCAGTGTGGTCTGCAGCGACGCGTTTTTCCCCTTCCCTGATGGGTTGATCGCGGCGGCGGAGGCGGGCGCCACAGCGGCCGTTCAGCCGGGCGGGTCGGTTCGTGATGCGGAAGTGATCGCGGCGGCAGATGCGCGGAATCTGGCGATGGCTTTCACCGGCGCGCGACACTTCCGGCACTGACAAGCAAAGCAGTCGACGCAGTTTTCGCCGATCAGCGAAGCAGCCAGCCCAGCAGGACGAGTTGGCCGAGCGTCACAATACCCACGCAGGACCAGACGAGCCACTCGCGGAAGCGCAAACCGCGCAGGCGCGTCTCGGCCAGCCAGAATTGGAGCTGCACCGAGCCAATGCCAATGTGGTCGCCGTTCCGCAGCCAGGCTTCCCGCACCGCTTGGCCATTGACCGATACCAACGCCTCGCCAAGCGCCGACAGCCAGAAGCCCTCCGGCCGCTTCAGCTCCAGCCGGGCGTGCCGATCCCAGACTCCCGCGTCGCTGATTTGAAGCCCCGCGCCGTTCTCCCGACCGATAACGAAAGGAAAACGGCGGGCTACCGTCTGGTGGCCCGCCATTCTACCGGAAAGGACGCGGAGCTGGATCATTACCACCAGCGACGCTGCACCGTGATGGTATCTCCAGGCATGACCAGCGGATCCAGCTTGGAATCCCTCATGGCCTTCAGGCAGTTCACCACGGTTTTGGAGCCATCCGCCCGCACGAGCAGAACACGCTTCTTGTCGGCAAAATCCGTAAAGTAGCCGGCGCTTTGGATGGCCTGAGTCACCCGCGTCTCGCCGGCCCACGGCTGGCGACCCGCCTGCCGGACTTCGCCGCCGACATAATACACCTGTTCGAGAGTTTTCACCGTGGTCACCAAACGGGTGTAATACTTCGGCACGTACGCGTCCTGAATCTCCTTCTGGAGTTCGCCCGCCGTCTTACCCTGGGCGATCACCGAACCGATCAGGGCCAAGGTGATGGTCCCGTCGTCCTTGATCCGCTCTTCGTGAACGGGCAGCAGGGTTTCCGTGCCAGAGAAAGTGATGGTGACAAGGTCGCCCGTGCGGAAGCGGCTGCCCGGAGCGGTGAGGGCTTTCAGGACCGGGCTTTCGGAAGTAGCGCTCGCACTGGGCGGAATCGTCGTGGGCGCGGGTACGGGCTTCACCTCACTGGACACGGGCGGCGCGTCGGAAAAGACCGGCTCTTGTCCCGAAGAGGACTTGCACCCGGCCAGCGCCAGACCAATCCCGCAAACACCGGCAACCAGCAGACTCTTGTTCAGCAAACTCCGTAGTAACTTCATGTGCATATCGTTGATGGCCCTGATGTCTGATCAGTACTTCTGTTTGATCTCGACCTTGCCTTTGCCGTCCTTGTCTTTGGCGGCACTTCCCTCGGACTTGGCCTGAGCCTCGTCGCTGCGGTAGTAGTAGTCGTGGTAGTAACCGCTGTAGTAATAGTAACTCTCGTCCTGCGACATGTTGATGTTGTTGAGGACAATGCCCAGCAGATTGCCGCCGACCTTCTCGATGAGCTGTTTGGCACGGATGTTCATCGGCTGGGGATAGCGGCGGTACTGAATGACCTGCAACGTCATGTCCACTTCGCTGGCGAGGATCGAGGCATCGCTGACGCCCATGATGGGCGGCGAGTCAAAGAAGACGAAGTCGTAGCGCTGCTTCAACTCGGTGATAAGATCCTTCATTTGGGCCGAGCTAAGAATGCCGAGCGAACTGCTGGGGAGCTTGCCGCTGGGCAGGAAGTCCAAGGTCGGCAGACTCGTCGTCTGGATGACCTCCTCAAGCTTGTTCTGCTTGAGCAGGTAATTCGTCAGCCCGATGGCGTTGCTGACGCGAAGCTGCTTATGGAGCGAGGGACGCCGCAAGTCGGAGTCCACCAGCACCACGCGCTGATTGCTCTGCGCGAACACCGTGGCAAGGTTGAGCACCGTGGTGGTCTTGCCTTCGCCCGCACCGGCGCTGACCACCGCGATGGTGTTCAGCTTGTCGTCCTTGCGGGAAAACAGCAGGTTCGTGCGCAAGACGCGGTAGGCTTCCGCGTGCGGACTCTCCGCTCCTTCCACCAGAAGGTGGCCTACATTTTGCGGGATAACTCCCAACACGGGCGACTGCAAGGCGCGCTCCACGTCGTCAATCGTCTTCACGCTGGTGTCCAGATACTCAATGAAGAAGGCCAGACCGACACCGACGATGAGACCAATCACAACACCCAGCACAATGTTCAACGGTTTGTTCGGCCGGACCGGCCGCAGGGCGGCGGTGGCCTGATCCACGATTTCCACCATCGTCGTGCGCGGGATGTCCACGTCAATCTGCTCGGAGGCGATCTTCATGTTGAGGATCTGACGAAAGCGCATGAGCTCATCCAACTTCTGCTTGGCCTCGAAATACGGACGGCTCCTCTGCGCCTTCTCGCGATCCACGGTTTTAGCTTTGTCCACGTTACTGACCAGAGAGTCCAGATGCTGCTTCAAGGACGCCACCCGGACCTCCAAGCCTTTGATGATGCCACCGCAACGCTCATTGATTTTCCGCTCGGTATCGGCAATCTGCTGCGTCAATGTAACCACCGTCGGATGGTTAACGGTGAGATCCTTCGTCAGTGCAATCTTCCCCTGCTCGAGCAGATTGAGCTGCTGCAGCAGTTCGCCAAGCTGCGGATCCGTGATGGCGGTGGGCAGCACTTTCTTGAGTTCCGCCTTCGGGGTCGCCTGCAACTCCTTAAGCAGCTTCTCCTCCTGAACAAAGCGCGCCTCACTCTCGATGCGCAAGCCCTCCAACCGGCGGAGCGTCTCAGCCTCGATCTGCGGGCTGGGTTGAAGACCCGCCGTATCCGCCTCCGAGATCTCCAACTTGATGCGCAAATCATCCACCTCCTGCTGCGCCTTCTGCACCCTCGCCTCCTGCTCCTTGAAGCGGTCTTCCAACACGCGAAGACCGCCCATCGTCAACTGCCGCCGCTGGTCAAGACGATAGTCGCGATAGGACTGCGCGATGGCGTTGGCGATGTTCGCCGCCTCCTGCGCGTTCTCGCTGAAAATGCGAATCTCAATAAGACTCGTGTTACGCACGGGCCGCAGGTCCATGCGGGAGCGCAACAAAATCAGCGCCTCCTGGGTCTTGAGCTTCTCACCGCCGGCGAACTTCTTTCCCCATTCGATGGGCAGATTCAGCCCCAACACGACGTTGCTGAGAATCAGTTCCGACTGGATCACCTCGAACTCGGTCTGAATGAAGTACGGGTCGTAGGCATTATTGAACTGGGGCTCCATCATTCCCCGAATATCCGTGACGTCGCGCTCGACCCGGATCCGCGTGGTGCTGGCGTAGGACTCCGGCAGAATGAAGGTCACCAACGTGGCGGTAATGACGACGAGCAGAAAGACCGCGAGGATCACGGTCTTCCGAATTCGGATGATACGCCAGTAATCGAGAAAGTGGAGTTTGGTTTCCGGGGGAGCGGCAGCAGACTTGAGGGGATCCATAGGCCAAAAAAAAAGGGGGGCGAGTCAACTTAGGCCCAGCCCCCGATCGTTCACAAGATTGAGGTTAGTAGCTGGCGGTAACGCCGAGATAGACACGGTTACGCTGATAGTCGTTGTGGGCGCCGTCGGAGTTCAGATCATCAAAGCTGTAGCCCACCTCAGCCGACCAGTGTGGCGTGATTGCGTAGGCAAGGTTTACTCCCAGCATCAGCAACTTGTCGGCGTCTCCGTCATAAACACCGCCGTTAAACTCCGAATTCTGAAAGTGTCCATGCACCGAGGCCATGAGCTTGGGAGTGATCTGATGGTTGATCGCGGCGAAGAACGTGCTGGACATCTGCGACCCCGCATCAAACCGGTCCGTCTGGTTGAAGGAATGCAGGTAGCCAAGTTGAACCGAACTGCCCGTCAGGTAATTCCACGAGAAACTCACGTTGGCGTAGGGTGCCCACGTGTCACTGAAGAAATCGTCGTCCGAGTAATCTATGTAGCTGGCGCCCGCACTGGCGTTCAGGGAAATATTACGCGCGAAATTTTGGGTCACGCCGCCATACAGATAATGCTGCATATTGTCCCGGTAGTCCGCCTTCTCATAGAAGGCCGGAATACCCATACGCATCGGATCGATCATCTCATCGCTCGTGTAGCTAATCAGCCCAAGTTTGTATCCGGCAAAGAGCCGCGTCTCTGGCCAAGCCTGATAACCCAGTTCCAAAGTCCCCAGCTGCTCAATACGGTCCAGCTGGGCCGAGTAGCTGGGATTCTGGGGGTTGGTACCATCATCGCCCTGCTCCTGGTCGTAATTCCAATAAACGTTGTTGTAACCCACATTCAATCCGAGCAGGCGGGTCATCTGCGCCTTGAAGAGAATCTCCCCCTGGTTACGCATGTTATCGCCTTCCGACCGCATAGGGTAGGTCACCGCCGCACCCGAGGTTGCGAGAACTTCTGGTTGCTGGGAAATGACAAAGGAATCCCGAACATCCAACGAGAAGCGCTCGTTGAACGCGTGATTGAGCATCACATCGAACTGGTAGCTTTGATCCCACGGATCGTTGTCGCCCTCGGTGCGATCCTCGTACCACGCGGCGGAGTAAATGAAACGCGCGCCAAAGTAGGTTTGATCCTTCGCCAAGTTGTAGCGCAGGGACGGGGTGATGTTGAAGCCGAAGCTATCCCGCTCGTCGCCTTTATCAGCGAGATAGTAATTGTCATCGTAGAATCCGCGCAGGGAAGCCGCCACGCTCCACGGCTTGGAAGTATCCATTGAGGAAAGCCCGGGCGTATAGGCTGCGAAGGCACCGGAAACTCCCACTGCCACCAATCCAACGGATGCGACAATCTTTTTCATAAGCACGCTGTTTTTGATTCACCGTCCACCCCGCGCCTTGATTTAAAGCAGCTTGGGCTGGACTTTTCTACCTAAGGTTCACCGGGTCTGTCAACAAAACTCCTTCCCTTCTAGCCGCTTCAGCCAGTTCAAGCAAGGGGAAATCTCAGTTTTGTTCATTTAGTTGTTCCCTTCCGCATCAGCCGCCTCAGCGGTCACCCGCACCATAGAATTCCACTGGCAGGCTCTCGCTTCTGGATAGCCGAACATCCGAGCTCATAAACCTCTGACACAAGAGTTCATCGTCGGTTCAAATTCTTTTTACGCTGACGCGTCGCGGCAATGCACGCCCCTCTGACAAGTCCGTTCGGCGACGTGGCGGCCACAAGTGCGAAGACACAAACGCGGCACTCCCCCGGCTGCGGCAGGACCGCCTAGCGCGCCGGAATACTCACGGTCTGGCCGACCTTGAGCCGCTTCGGGTCCAGCTTGGGATTGGCAGCCAGCAATGCATCCAGTCTCACGCCATATTGCTTTGCGATCGAATAAGGTGAGTCACCTGCCTTCACCTTGTGTGTGCGCAGGCTTGCGGGCGGCTGGGGAACGGTGGGGCTTCGCCCGGCTGCTGGATCGACTGCAGTTGCGCCTCCCGCCGGGGTTGGCGACACCGTCTCACCGGCCGGGCTGGGGCGAGTCATCACCATGACGGGCGTACCGGTGGTCGTGGGCGCGCGCGGCTGACTCGCAGCATAGGCCTGCCATTTGGCAACTTCTTCCTTGAGTTGCTTGTTCTCCTCCGCCAGTTGCTGAAATCGCAACTCCATGGTGGGGGTGACGGGCAGCGGCAGGACCGCTTTCGCCAAGTCCAGCTTGCAGGCATTGACGCGCTGCCGCACCAACTCGGCATTGTCCGCGTTCGGATGCAACTTGAGGTATTTTTCGTAGTGATAGATGGCGGCGGCCGGGTCCGGCTCCTTTTCATTAAACAGCCAGCCCAGCTCAAAATGGGCCGAGGCCGAACGCGGGTTGACCTCCAGCGCCTTCTCGAACGACTCAATGGCGCCGTGAAAATCGAGGCTGTTCACGCGCGTCTTGCCGGCGAGAAAATGCGGCTCCTTCTGCTCATCCGCAGGGTCGGCGCCGGGCGGCAGACAGCCGCAAAGGCTCATCGCAACCACGGCCACAAGCCCAAAGCGCCTGAAGCCGGTGGTCTGGTTCCATAAACTCATAGGAGGGGAAACTAAACAACCCACCCCAGCGACGCAACGATGGGTTGTCCACAGGGCTGCATCCGGAGAGGCTTCCCGGTGTTCAGAATGGTCAGCGAAGTCTTCGCCCGCCCCTCCCGTCGTTTGGGAACTCAACCGTGACTCGATCCAAACGGGTTGTGATCCCGATGTGGCGTCGGCTTTGGCGCTGGAGTTGCCGCGCCGCCGGTCCCGAATGGATTCGCAGCCGCGGTGGTGACTCCGTGCAACGTCAGCGGGCTGACCACCACATAAATCCAACTCACGAGAAAATGCAGTCCAAAGACGGCGAGCACGCGAACGGGATCGAAGAGGCCCAGCCCGTAGCAAACCACGGCGGCGGTCAGGCACAGCGCCGCGGGCATTTGGGCGGCACCACAAAGCCGCCACGCGCCGCGCAGATTCAGGGCGCGATTGACCAGCCAGCCCACCGCCCACGCGGGCACGCAATAGAAGACCGCCAGCAGCGCCCACGACAACAACAGCGCCACCAGAGTCCCGGCAAACACGCCCGCGAGAATCACCGGCGACCATGCGCCCCACCACGGCACCAGCGCCGGACGGTTCAGCGCGAACGCGGCCCCACGCGGATACGGGAGGTCCACGAAGCCCAACAAGGAGAATACTTGCACCGAAGCGCTGCCCAACTCGACGTGAACATCCGCCCCGCTCCGCGCATCCCCACTGTGATCCAAGTCCACCCCCAACGAGAGGCAGCGCCCCTCCGCCAACACCTGCGGGGAGTCACCCGTCCAGTGTAAGCGCCGCATACTGACCTGCCCCTGCTCGGGCAGTTTCTCGACCGCTTCCTGTACGACGGGAAACCACGTGGCCCGCACGCACCACGTCACGGACGCCGCCGCGAGCAGTGCAAACACGAGTTGCACCGCGAACAGGCGGCCCAACGATGCGCCCGCAAACCGAGCCACCCCGGAAGGCGTCAACGGCTGCCACGCCGTTTGGTAGAATCCAGCCATCGGCCACATGGAACAGGGCCGCGCCTCCAAATTCAATTTGAAACGGCGAGGCGTAACCAGGGTTCGAGGCTGCATCAAGCTCAGCCCGCGCTGCTGTCGCGGCGCAGAGTGGCACCCTGCCGTATCGCAGGTTGGCAACCTGTGACGGCTCCTAAGGCCAGTCGACCGGAAGTTTTCCACCCTGCCGACTGCCAGTCGGCGAAACAGCAGATTGCCAATCTGCGCTACGAGGAACGCGGCATCGGAGCTTGATGCAGCCTTGACTACGGTTGAGCGGCCGCCAGCACGGCCAACCGTCAGTTCAACCGCTCCGCAACTTCGTAGCGGAACATCCGTTGCTTCATCCAACGCACGGCCAGGAGATCGTAGAACGACGCGAAGAGCCGGTTCCACACACCATAGTGCGTTTGACCTGCCCGACGCGGGTTGGTGCTGATCGCCACTTCCGTCACCGTGTACCCCTCGATCTTGAAGAGCGTGGGCAGAAAACGGTGCATACCTTTGAAGAATTTCAGGTTGCCAATACACTCGCGCTTGAAGGCCCGGAAGCAGCAACCCGCGTCACTGATCGTCTCGCCGGAAAGGGTGTTCCGCACCCAGTTGGCGATGCGCGACGATATGATCCGGACGAAGTTGTCCCCCTGGCTGCGGCTCTCCACCCGCGATCCGCACACGCAATCCGCCCGCTGCAAGCCCTCGATCAGCCGGGGCAAATCCTGCGGATCGTTCTGGAGATCGGCGTCGAGCGTGACGATGTAGCGTCCGCGCGCGGCCTGCATGCCGGCCCACATGGCCGCGCTCTGGCCGCAGTTGCGCGCGAAGCGCAACGCTCGCACCCGCGGGTCGGCTGCCGCGAGTTCCTGCAACACCGCCCAAGAACCATCCGTGCTGCGATCATCCGTGATGACGACCTCAAACGACCGCCTCAGCCCCTCGGCTGCGCCGCGGATGGCCTGCACGAGCGGACGCAAATTGTCCTGCTCGTTGTGGCAAGGGATGACAAAACTCAGTTCGGGCGTATCAGCCATCAGTCTTTCGCCGCAACGGCGCGGCAGGCGAATCTTCCAAAGAAGGCGGGCGCACCCGCAAGTCAAAAGGCGGACGCCTCCGCGGGAAGGGGCGGAAAGGGATTGAGTTTCGGCGGCCGGCCCGGTTTAATCCCGGCAGCACTGCGGATATGGAATTGGTCAAAACCCTGTTGCGCTCGCCTGGACGCCGTATCGCGGCCATCTCGGCGGGAATCCTCGTCCTTGACCAACTGACCAAAACCATCGTGCTCCATTCGCTCGGCTACGCGCAGGAGAAGGTCATCATTGACGGCTTCTTCAAGTTTGTCCATTGGGGCAACACGGGTGCCGCGTGGAGCTTGTTCCGCGGGAACAACGGGGTTCTGGCCATCGTGGCCGTCGCCGCACTGATCGTGCTCTGGCTGACGCGCCATCACTTCGATCTGCGGACATTTGTCGGGCAACTGGCCTTCGGGTTCATCTGCGGCGGCATTGCCGGGAATCTGGTGGACCGCCTGCGCGTCGGGCACGTGGTGGATTTCCTCTACTTTTACATGCACGGCGCCAACGGCGATGAACTGGGATTCCCCGCCTTCAACGTGGCCGACAGCGCCATCTGCGTGGGAGTGGGCTTGATCTTCCTGCTCACGTGGCGGACGGAGCCCGAGCCCAAGCCGGCGACCCCACTGGCGACGGCCGAGACGCCACAGGCGCAGCCCAAGGCCGACTAGCGGGACTCCCGGGGGCGCATGCCGTATTTGTGACCGACCAGCCGTAAATGTCGAATCGCACTGAAGTCTTCACCATCGAGCGCACACTGCCAGCCGTGCGGTTGGATACGTTCCTGCGCCAACGCTTCCCGGCCGTTTCCCGCGGCGTGCTCCGGCGGCTGATCGAGCAAGGACACATTCGGGTGAACGGTCAGGTCACCAAGCCCACCCACGCCCCGCATGCCGGCGAGACGGTTCATGTCGAATGGCCGGAGGCGCGTCCCGCCGAAGCCCGACCGGAGGACATCCCGCTGGACGTTTTGTACGAGGATGAACTGCTGTTGGTGCTCAACAAACCCGCCGGCCTGGTGGTCCATCCCGGCGTCGGGCACGACGAACACACACTCGTCAACGCGTTGCTCCACCATTGCACCGGCCAGCTCAGCGGCATTGGCGGCGTGGCGCGGCCGGGCATTGTGCACCGGCTCGACAAGGACACCAGCGGCGTCATGGTGGTGGCAAAAACGGACGAGGCGCACCAGGCACTCGCCAACCAGTTCGCCGGACGGCACGTGGAGAAGATTTACCATGCGATCGTGTGCGGGGAACTGCTGCGCGACAGCGGCGACATCCATGCGGCGATCGCGCGGCATTGGTCGCACCGCAAGCGCATGGCGGTCCAGGACGATGTGGGACGGGCCGCGCACACCAGCTATCGCGTATTGGAACGCCTGCGAAGCACGACCCTCGTGGAAGCCCATCTGCACACGGGCCGCACCCATCAAGTCCGCGTTCACTTCCAATTCATTGGCCACCCGCTCGTGGGCGACTCGGTCTACGGCGCACGGCAGAACCGCCGGCTGGAGGAACTCTTATCCGTTCGGGCTGAACGCCAGATGCTGCATGCCCGCCAGATCACCTTCACGCATCCACGGACAGCCGAGCGAATCACCTTGGAAGCCCCCTGGCCGCAGGACTTCCAAGACGTGCTGTTGGCGCTGCGATGAAACGCTGGGGCCGGACTTTTCGCCCCAACTGATTCGCCTTCGCCTTTTGCAGACTGTGCTGTCCAGATGCGCATTCATGGTCCCGGCCAGGCAAGCACCCGCTCCGTCATCGGTCGCGGCTTGAGCTTTGCCAAATCCACCACCGCGTGTTTGATGCGCTCGCGCTTCCATGTGTAGGTAATGTGAACGAGGCCATCGCCGGCTTGAATCACGGCCGGATAAGAAAAACCATTGGGAGCGCCGGCATCATCCTCCAAAAGCAGCGCCGCCTGCCACGCCTTGCCGTCCGCGGACAGGGCGACGTTGAGCGGGCTTCGCCCCTTGGTGCTGTGGTTGTACACGAGCAATTGGCGACCATCTTGAAGCGTAACCGCGTCCGTGCCGGAGTTCGGGTTGGGCAGCTCGGTCAACCGCATGTTGCCCCAAGTCTTGCCGTCGTCTTTGGACCAGATTTCAAACACGCGCCCCTGCCGCGTCCGACCCACGGCTTGGAGGCTGTCATCCTTGTGAAGGAGGATGCTGGGTTGGATCGCACCGATCTCCCGACCGCCGTTGAGTGGCGGCGTGGCGCTCCATGTCCCGCCGAGGTCAGACGTGCGTTCGAAGTGGACGCGCCATCCCCCTGCCCCTTCGGTGCTCGCGCCGCAGAGGATGTCACCATTCGCCAGTTGAACCGGCTTGTTCTTGATGGGCCCGAGAATGCCCTCGGGCAGGCGGCGCGGAGCCGACCACGTTCGGCCCTCGTCCTTGGACGTCATCAACATGCCCCACCAGTCGCTCGGGCTCGGACCCACCTTGTAAAACAACATCAACGGGCCGGCCTTGGGCTGGAACAGCACCGGATTCCAAGTGGGGAAACGGTTGGTGGCAAAACCGGTCCCGTTTGCGACCTCGACCGGCGCCGTCCACATCCCGTTCTCGATTCGAGAAATCCAAATGCCCACGTCCGGATGGCGCTCGTGCGTGCCGCCGAACCACGCTGCCACGAGGCCCGACCTGGTCTCCACGATGGTCGACGCGTGACATGAAGGGAACGGGGCGGTTTCGTAGATGAATTCGGTTTTGACGAGGCCCGGTTGATCCGCAGCCCTTCCTGAGAGGGTCACACTGAGACCGCAGAGAAGAAAGATAGCCAAGCTGAGCGTGCCGGATTTCATGAAGTGACTTTGCGCTGAGGCTCGGCCGCTTTCAAGCCTCACCTCACGGCATACCACGATCTGCGACGTGCGAATTGCCGATTGGCGCCCGGGGCCAAACGTATAGACTCGCCGCCCATGAACGCAGCGTGGAGACAAAATCCGACCCAAAGCGCGGCGTATTACCGTATCCAAACTTGATCCGTGGCTGCCCGGGCGTTTCGTGCGTGGCGGGCGGCAGTGGAATGAAAGCGTCACAAATCGAGTTTCCGTTGCGCGTGGCAGTGTGCGCCTGGTGCGAGCCGCAACCCCCCGGCGGCGGGGTGGTCGTGGTATCGCACGGCATTTGCCGGCGCCATCTGCGGAAGATGAAACTCGCGACGTCGCCGCGTTCCTCCAAAAACTCCGCACGGCGACGCCTCGTGGAGGAAGATACTCCGGGGCTACCTTTTCAACAGAGCGAAGCCGTCTGAGGGGCAGATGCCCGACGGTCCGGACCTGCGAACCTTGTTCCGGCTCGCCCCGCTTCGAAATCACCCGCGAAGACTGACCATGAATTCCGAACTCGAGCGCGACCTGGGCGAGCAGCCGATCGCCCGACTGATGCGCGAACACCAGCTCAAACCGCATGACTTGGTGACGGCATCCTCCGTGGAGATGACGCACAAGATGGTGGCCCGCGCCTGCAAAGGCCGCCGGTTGACGCCAAACACCCAAGCGAAAGTCCACGCAGCGCTCAACCGCGCCACGGGGAAGAACTACGCGCTGACCGACCTGTTCAACTACTGAGTGCGAGCGGCCGGGGCTGCTTTACCACCAAATCAAGCCGCTGCTCCGGCGTTCAAGCGCATCAGGGATCGGCTGGCGACAGCACCTTTCGGATCGCCGTCAACAGCACGGCCTCAACTTCGGGTGCGACGTTCGATGCCTCCGGGCTGGTCTCGTAACCACCTTGTTCGTATGCGATGGCGGTGCCGATATACCAAGGCGCATAATCCCCATACGCGGCCACCGTGACGAACCGATCCGACCGCATCGCCTTGGCCGCCAGTTGGTATTCGACAAACAATTCGCCGGGCAAGTGCAGGATACGGGCGCGGCCCAGGCCCAAGCACTGGACGTCGAGTCGTTGTCCCGCCTCGCAGCGCCGCAACCAAGCCAGCCGAGATGCACTTCCGCTCGCCGCGAACGCCGCGGGCCGTTCCTTCAACTCGGATTCAAGTTTCGCGGCGCTGAGATGTTTGGCGGGTGGCAGCGCCACGGATTCGACCGCCCAACTCACGTCGGCCGCGCTGATCGGCTGGCGCTTGGTGTTTTCCCAGGCGCGGCGCATCCCATCCGCCAACCGCTGGCCCAGCGCCAGGCGATTCTCTGGCGAGCCGTCGTTGTATTTGCCCGCACCAAGGTTCCCGCCGGCGCCGTTGAAATGGACATGCAAGGCGGCGGGAACGGCCAGTTGCCGAAGGAATCGGGCCAGCCCGGGAAAGTCAGGATTGGGCATACCAGTGCGATAGTAACTCTGTGGATGCGTCGCGTAGTAGCTCAAGACGGCCACAGGCTGCTCCCCGCTCCACAGGCTGACGAGCGAAACGGTCGGATCAATCGTGCCCTCAGGCTCGGCGCGGATCGCGGGATCCTTGGTCGCCGTCCAACGGGTGGCCCGGACTTTGGCGTCCGCGCCCAAGATCCGGCGATTGGAGGCAATCTCCTGCACGCGTGCCTCACCCAAGCCCAGATGTGTCAGGGGGGGCGCCTTGGGTAGGGATTCTCGCACGGCCTTCGCCAGATCGGCGATCACCTGACGCTGAAAGCGGCCTTCGTACTGGCCCGCCTCCAATCCAGCCTCTTTCAAAATGCGTTCCGCCGAGAAATCGCAATCCGGCGCATCGTGCTGGTGCAACACATGCACCGCGACTCGCTTCGGCGACGTGGCAGCGGCGCAGGCGAGGGTTTCACGAAAAGCATCGTGGCCTTCATTGGCGATGCCGATCCAGTCCACAGCGCAAAGCACAATCGGTTCACCTGCACCCAAGAGGACGACACCCCGCGCCCGCAATCCAAGCTCCCACCGGTTGGTCACCGGATCATAGGCCATCATCGAACCCACGGGCGGCGTGGCATCGACGTCGAACGTGGCCACACGCAGAACAGCCGCCGGCGAATTGGTTGCAGCTGAGGAATCAGCCGCATCGACGACAACACGGCTTAGGCACAAGAGGCCAACGGCAACGATCAGTCGGAGAAGCATGACGGCAGCGTAGCCGTGCCGACGGAGAAAAGCTATTGCCACCGCGTTTGAATCAACCGGTTGGGCGCTCAGAAACACGTTCATGTGAAAGCCTCACCGGTCTCGAATTCTGTGCGGGGCACACCGTACGGGTCAATCGCGCGCCGAAACATCGCGCGGGGATGCCAGGCGGACCGCCGACGCCGCGATGCGAAACAACCGCCCGTCACCAAGCTCAAGCCGGAGTTTCATCGTGCGACTTCCATCCAGTGCGTATCCCGCCTGCCATCGGCCGCTCTGCCGATCCAACTCCTCAAGCTGGCGACCGGCGAGCGCTACTTTCACGGTCGCCTCCGCACTGTGCGTGTAATCGCGATTGACGATCATGAACGCCGCGGGCCGCCCGCGCTGGCCAAACAAACCCAAAACGAACCCACCCGGACTGGTGATCCGCACCGGAGCGTTGGCAGGGATGGCTTCCGCGCCCAGGGGAAGCGGAGCCGTGTGATAGACACCAACCGAGTCCAACTGCATCAGCGCCGGGCCGAAGCGTTTGATTTCCTGGTTCAAGGCGACGACCGGTTCGAGCAGAGGCGCGGCCTTGCCATCCTGATAGAGGCCGTTGTAGGCGGGCGGCCCCCAGTAGGTAAAGTAGCTGATGCCACGGCCACCATAGGCCAGCGTCGTGAACACCAGAAACCGCATCTCCTGGGCATTCGGAAGTCGCCAGCTTTTCTCAATCGTGTTCGCCTGAATGATATTGAGGAACGGCTTGCGGGCTTCGAGCGCGGCGAGCCGGATGAGCGCGAGGTTCAGAAAATACTGCTGGCCATCCACCGGCTTGCCGTCGTTGCCCGGCTTGAGGAAGTGGTAATGGTCATAGCTGATGAGGTCGGGCTTGACGGTCTCCACGAAGCGCTTCAGGTGTTCGCGGTACCGCAGCACGGTCTGGTCGTCGGCGCCAACGCCAGCGAAGTTCTGCGGGTAACCGACGCGGGCGCGCTCCGCGGCATCGGCACTGACGCCGAGCTGCTGCTCGTTGGCGTAGGTCGGGAAGAGGTTGATGTAGGCGAGATGGGCTGGGTCGCGCTCGCGCAGGTAAGCCACGAGCCGGCCCAAACCAGGAAACGCGCCGGCGCCCGGCTCGTCGGTGAGGTAGTAGGCTTCCAGTGCGGGATGTTGTTTGACCCGGGCAATGAGGGCGTCGAGTTCCGCGCGCTTTGCCGGATCGTCGAGCACCTCGGGGCGAAGCAAGTCGCTCGTGAGCATCACCCGCAGCTGATGACGAGCCGCGACCTCCAAGCCTTCCGCCGGCGCCCAAGTCAGGTTGAAGCCTTCGGCCGCCACCCGCGCCAACGCTTCGTCCGTGGCCGGTGGCGGACACCAAAAGGTGACGAGGAACTCCTTTTGCCGCCAGCGGTCCGCACCGCCCGACGACGGGGTGTCAGCGAAAACACAATAGCTCGAGAGCAGGAGGCAAGTGATAATCAGCTTTGGTCTCATAGTCTGGTTCCCTTAAATGCAGCTGCGGCTTACCGTAGTCGGACGACGGCACAGCGCCCAGCGGAAAACAATCGCACCCCAATGGCCGCCTTCCCCTCGCCTGCGCCGCAGGCGACTCGCGTTTTATGCCGCGCACCCGCGCGCCCTTCATTTTCGCCGACGCTTGTCCGGCAGGAAGAAATAGCCGAGCAACAGCAGCATCGCCGTGATCACAGCGCCCAGCGCAAAGAGAAGCTGCCCCGGCGCGCTCAAGTCCGCCCCAAAGAACCGGCTGAGCGCACGGACAAAGGCCGGATTCCGCGACAACACTTGCGCGAGGAACACACCGATCAAGACGCAGAGAATTGCCAGCAACAAGTACCGAAGCTGCCGGCGTCGCTCTTCTGGATCCACCTGGCTCATGACAATCTCAGGCGCAAACTAACGAGCCGCCGTGTGGTTGTCGAGCGGGGTTAAGAAAGACCGGCCTGCGCGTCGCCCGCGCCAATCACCTCTGTCACCGCTATTGGTCCACCCTGACTCCCGCCCTTAATTGACCGGCACTTCGTTCCTCACCCTAAGAAAGGACGGTGCGAAAGGAAACGGCGGTCAGGAGGAGCGCGCCCGGTCCCCGGGCGCAGCGGTACATCCTGCCAATCCCAGCGGGACCTGCGACCCATCGGGCAGCTTCCCCGTGCTGCGGACAGGGACTGTCCGCGGTCCGATGCCTCAGCGGTGTGGTGATTTCGTTCGCCGTGACCGCCAATTCCTTCGCACCCGCACGCTTCCGTCACCGCTCAGTCCTGCCCTTAAACTCCGCCAGCATCAGGGCCACGTCGTCAATCTCCGCCCGGGTGCTACGGTCGGGGTCGGAGTTGTGGTAGCGATTGAGCATTACACAGAATGCCAAGGGCTCGCCCGCTGCGGAAGTCAGGTAGCCGGACAACGAGTTCGCCCAACGCAGCGTGCCGGTCTTGGCTTTCATATTGCCCGCCGCGGCCGTGTTCTTCAGCCGGTTGCGCAGCGTGCCATCCACGCCGGCGACCGGTAGGGCGTTGGTGTAAGCCGCCGCCTCGCGATGCCGACTCATGAACTGGAGCAGAGCGACGGTCGCATCCGGCGTGGTCAGATTGTTCCGCGACAAACCCGAACCTTCCTCGAACTGCACGTCGCCCCGGCGCACGCCCGCTTCCTCCAGGAAACGGCCCAACTCGCGCAGGCCACTGTCCTCGGAGGTTTCGCTGGGCGAGGCACTGGGGGGACGCTTCAGCACGCCAACGTGCGCCAGCAAGAGATCGGTGTAGAGATTCTGCGAGGGCTTTTGCACCTCGCGGGCAAGGTCGCGCATGGGCAACGATTCAACGAAACCCAGCTCCACCAACTTGGCGTAATCCAGCGGGCGGGCTTCACGATCCAGCCAACTCGCCGAACGGGATTGCCCCCACACCTCCACGCCCTGCTGCTTGAGCGCTTCCTTGAACCAAGCGGCGAACAGCCCTGCCGGATTCGGCACGGTGACGTCGTCGGCGTAGGCGGCATCCTCAAGTGGCATCTTGCCGAGGACATAGACCACGTTTTGATCGAGCGGCCGGTAAAACGAAATGCTGCGCCGGCCGCCCTTGGCAATCGTTTCGGTGCGGTTGCTCAGGATGAGCCAACCCGTGGCGGGTAACAGCGTCAGCTTGCACGGCGCACCAACAGTCGGGCCCGGCCTCACCGAAATTTCCACCCGGTTGTCGTTGATCGTGAGCGCCGAGATCGGCGCGCCGTAGTAATACTGCATGTCGTCCCACGCCCAACCCGAACCATACGGCGGTCCGCGGAAATAACTCTCATCGCCGACGAGGTCCCCGAGGATGCGCTTGATGCCGGCCTGCTTTACCGCCTGCACCAGCGGAGCGAGCGCTTGGTGGAGGTTGTTGCTGTGAAGGCGCGCGTTGAGCGTCGGGTCGCCGCGCCCATAGACGATCAGATCACCCTTGAGGACGCCAGCGCGGTCGGGCTTGGCGGCAGCGTAAAGCGAGGTCTTGATGCGGTAATCGCCGCCCAGCCGATCCAGCGCGAGCGCCACGGTGTAGAGCTTGGAGTTCGAGGCCGGGCTGAAGAGCTTTTGCGGATTCTCCTCGAACAACACCTTGCCGGTGTCCAAGGAAATCACCTTCACGCCCCAGGACGCAGCAGCGAACTTGGGCTGCCGGACGTGCTCGGTGAGGCGTTGCTGGAGTTCCGCCACGGTGCTGGCGGGCGACGATTGTTGGGCGCGGCCGTCCGGGGCAACGAAGGTCAACAGCAGCCACACCGTGAGGGCGTAAATCCATTTGGTCTTCATGAATACAGTCGGTCGTCCTCGGTCGAGACTATGCAAGCCACCGCGGGAGCGCCAGCCTGAGGCTTAGAGGCGAGAGTTCTCCGGGAGCGCGCCCGGGCCCGGGGCGCCGCGGTTGAGACGGCCCGCCGGATCGTTCGCACCCGCCGTCGCCCGGCGTTCTCATCTGCCTTGGTTGTCCTCCGGCACGAACTCACACGAATGCGGAGGCAACGCCTGGTTCGTGACAGCATCCTCGCACAAACCACCACCTAACGGTTCGCTCAGCGCTGCGGACGAGAGACCGTCCGCGGTCCTCTTACGGGCACCCAACCAAAGCTGTGACCGTCTTGCCTCGTATCATTTGAACAGGCGCAGCTGTCCCGCACTTGGCCTCTGAAACGCCGCGGTCGAAAGCTCCGGCCCATGTTCGGTGAGTCCAGCTCTCCGGCACGACACATCAAACAGCGACCTGATCTGCTCCGCGAAGATACCCTCGCCGCGCATCCGCTTGCCGAAACGGTTGTCGTGAAGCTTGCCGTCGCGTAATGCGCGCAGACGGTTCAGCACCTTCTCCTTCCGCTCCGGGAAATGCGTCCCCAGCCATTGCTCGAACATGGACGCGACCGCGTGCGGCAGGCGGAGCACGATAAAACTCGCGAACTTCGCTCCGGCGTTGGCCGCGGACTCCAGCACCGTCGGGATCTCGTGATCCGTCAGCCCCGGAATCACCGGTGCCACCAGCACACCCACGGGAATGCCTGCTTTCGCGAGCACGGTGATCGCGGCAAGTCGTGCTGCTGGCATGGAGGTGCGCGGTTCCATTACTTTGCGCAGTTCGGTGTCGAGCGTCGGCAGCGAAAGGAACACGGCGACGGCGTTGAACCGCGCCAGTTCGCCGAGCAAGTCCGCATCCCGCGCCACGAGCTGGTTCTTCGTCACGATGCTCACCGGGTTGCGAAATTCGGCCAGCACTTCCAGGCAACCGCGCGTGAGCTTGAGCCGGCGCTCGACCGGTTGATATGGATCGGTCACACCGCTCATCGCCAGCGTCTTGGGCTGCCACTTGGGCGCGGACAACGCCGCCCGCAGCAGCTTCGGCGCGTCTTCCTTGACCATGATCTTCGTCTCGAAGTCCAGCCCCGACGAGAAGCCGAGGAACTCGTGGAACGGCCGCGCGTAGCAGTAGATGCAGCCGTGCTCGCAACCACGATACGGATTGATGCTCGCCTCGAAGCCGACATCCGGGCTTTCGTTCGTGGCGATGATCGTCTGGCTGCAGTCCGTGAAGAACTGCGTGCGCGGCAGCGGGTCGTCCTCCGGATTCCAATCCGCGTCGCGCTCAAGCTGAATGCGCTCGAAGCGGTTGGGTGGATTGCCCGCCGCACCGCGTCCGCGAATGGGCCGGGGATCGGAAGTCACGCCCTCATTGTCCGCCCAATCGCCCGCGCGTCAACGAAAGCCGGGCGGATGCGTCTGTTACTCGGAACGAGCTTCGGCGGCGGGTGACGCCTCAGAAAGCCAACGGTCGATCTATTTTATGTTAGGCGCAGTTCTCCCTGCGACGATTCGGCTTTTCACTGCGCTTCCGGAGGGAAGAGCATCTTCTGAATCCACGTGAGCACCTGCTGCTCCTTGTCGCTAATCCTGGCTCCCATTCCGAGAAAGCCACTACCAGAGGCTTTCGCCACTGTTTCCGCAAGTTCGTAAAGTCGCCGCTTGAACCTCTCAGAAGTCTCTGGGTTTAGCCGAAGGTTTACCTGCCCGACTGCCAATTGGAACTCCGCTGCGTGATTGAGCCCTTTGACCCCGGCAATGACTTGTTTCATCTCCTGCTGAAGGCGGCGACAGGTATTGGCAAAGATGGTTTGGTCGCTCTCGTCCGCCGCAGCGGTTTTGACACAATCGAAGAATGCTTGCGTTTCCTTTTGATCCACCTCTCCATCGGCGTGGGCCGTCAACACGAAAGCGAGCACGGGCAGGCGACTCAGGGACTCCCCGAGTTGCCGGTCAAGAGACTGCAGGATTTCTTTCGTGGATTTGCCTGTCAGGGCCTCAAGCAAAGTCGGATTCTTGTCCCACTGAATTGGAGGAAAGTACAGGTATTCGCCCACCGGGGTGATGAATTCAGCGAGGGTTGTTTTCACCTTTTCTATCGGAACGGGCTCGTCTGTGTAATGGCCGTCGGGACCGCTAAAGGTCACGCCTTGCACATCGGCTGGCACCAGAGTCGAGATACTAGCATAGTGAGCTCCTTTCCAACGTGAGCCATCGGGTTTCTGCCATTCCATCCGGCGGGCGACGTGGGCATTCCCGTATAGGTAGCATTGCTTCACCAGCAAACCCATGAGCGAATCGAGATCCAAAGACCCCAACTCAGCCGTTGTGAGCCTGAGCTCGAAATGTGTTACAGGAAAGCGGACCTTATCGCCGCCATCTTTGGCCGCGATCCCGCGGGCCATGCCCAGTTCAGCCCGTAGTACCCCTTGGCTTCGAACTTGGAAGGCCTCGGTCTTCAATTCCTCCGGGCCCAGGCTCTGCCCATCATCGCTGGTGATCTCCGCTCCCAGCTTGTGACCAGCCACGAGGAGCCAGCGCGCAACATCCCAGTCCACTTCGCTCGCCAGCGACATCAACTCCAACCAAACGTCTGTCCCGTGCGGTTCCACATGGAGCCCGCGCGAGGAACCCTTGCCCAACAGGAGGATGCTACCCCTCTTAAACGGTTCGGTGGTCGCTTCGGGGAAGAGGCGCTCCATGCACTTGAGGGGAATCCAGCCAACTTCTCCTCGCAACAATTTCTGCAATTGCCCATCCCAAGTCCTGCGATCAAAGCGAGTGCCACAAAGTTTGAATGTAGTGCTCATAGGCTGCTACAAATGATGCAAGTTGCCGAGTGTTCTGGTTGGACTGGATTCCCTGCCATTCCAAATGGTGCGACCCATGTCAAGATTCTCCCTTTGCGCCATTTCATGCGCGGTAGGATATAGGCTGGGTATGCATTCTGGTCAATCTGGAAAGTCCGAAGGTTCAACAGAGGCAACGGAGGGCACGCGGCGAGCTTGCCCATGGCTGGTTCACCACGGCCCTTCAGGCCGCGGAATACCTTACGGCAGCCCGGGAATACTTGCTCACTGCTGCTCGGACGCACTCGGGCGCGCGGGATTCACGCCTTCCAGCAGTTCAGCCAGAACCTTCGCCGCTTCGCGGGCGGACGCGGGCGAGAGGTGCATGCCGTCGCTGTATTTCACCGTGTGGCCGCGGCGGGCGCACTCGTCATCGAGATCAAACACCGGCAGCTTGAACTCGCGCGCCAGGTCGTCACCGAAGGCATATCCAGTATCGTTCGTTGCGGTAAAGCGGTGCGAGGCTGGCAGGCGCAGGATGGCGATCCGGCAGCCGCGCTCTTGGAGCGCGTGGACCTGCGCGCGGAGCTTGTTTTGAATCGCACCAATCACCTCAGGGTCGGGCGGGACATAGGCGGCAACCGACGGGCCGTTGGTGCCGCGCGGGACGAAATCGCGCGTCTGCGTGCGCCGCGACTTGAACCAATCATAAAGGATGGACGATGGACGGGAACTGGCGCGGAGCACGGAGATGTACTTAGCCGCGCGAAAACGCGGACTTCGGAGCGCAGCTTCCAAGACCGCTTCGTTGTCGCCGGCGGGCTGGAGCAGGCGGTTGACTTCGATGCACACCACGGACGGCGGGCGCTGCAGGACAAGGTCCAGTCCGAATGCCGGTGCAGAGCCGTCGAGTCCGAGGTTGCCCACCGGCGCAATTGCGGTTTGATCGAAGTAGCTCGGCAGCAGGCGGCCGGTGAGCGACGAGCCGACCAGCACCGCCCGCGGCGTCTTGCCGAAGAGAAAACTCTCCAGCCGGATGAGGTTGGCCTGCGAGTTCACCTCCGCGATTTCGGCGCGCCAGCCGGTGACGAGCAGCAACAGCGTTGCGCCCACGGTCAGGAGCGCGGTCAGGGCGAGGATGCGCGGGGTTTGAGAATGGCGCGACATGGCGGGCTAGAATTGGAAGTAGATGAAATCGCCGGGCGTCCCGCAGTTGACGAGGATCAGCCAAACCATGACAGCATAAACCGTCGCCTCAGCCCAGGCCCAGGGGCGCTCGCCCCAGCGCGCGCGCCACGCAGGAAGCCGATGCTCGATTGCGCCATAGAAGTGCATCAGCACCACAGGCGCACCGAAGAGCGCCACGACAAAGAACGTGCGCGGTTCCCAACCGGCCTTCCCGTGAACCAGGCACTTGGCGAACTCGATCACGTGCCGGAAGTCCGGCAGCTTGAACAGCAGCCACAAGACGGAGACGAAATTGAAGGTGATGATCACGCGCGCCACGGCCCAAACGGTCCAGGGTTCACGCTCATCGGTCGCCTTGGCACGCACGCCGAACATCCGCTCGATGGCCAGCAGGACGCCGTGGCCCATGCCCCACACGGCGTAGCTCCACGCCGCGCCGTGCCAGAGCCCGCCCAGGAACATGACCAGGAACAGGTTTGCGTACGTGCGCACCGCGCCGTGCCGGTTCCCGCCCAAGGGAATGTAGAGATAGCTGCGCAACCAAGTGCTGAGCGAGATATGCCAGCGCCGCCAAAAATCCGTCATGCTGCGCGCGATGTAGGGGGCGCGGAAGTTGATCGGAAGCTCGTAGCCAAACAGCTTGCCCAGCCCGATGGCGATCATGGAATAGCCGCAGAAGTCCGCAAAGATCTGAAATGAGAAGCCGTAGAGCATCGTCAGCAGCGTCCACTTGGGCAACGTGACGAACTTGGGATACACCAAGGCCAGGGTCACCTCCTTCAAGTTGTCCGCGACGACCATTTTCAAAAAGAAGCCGGCGATCAAGTGCTTCACCGCGCCGTCCCAGTCCAGTTTGCACAGCTCTTTGCGCCCGATCTGATGGAAGAACTCGTGGGCCTTGACGATGGGCCCGGAGATAAGCTGCGGGAAGAAGGCTTTGAAGAACCAGGTGCGTTCCTGGAAGAACAGCGTTTCGCGTGGGCCACGTGGGAACTCCGCGCCGGGCACGCCCGCCGCCCCGGCCCGGTAAAGGTCCATCACCAGGCTGATGCCCTGGAAGGTGTAGAAGGAGATGCCAATCGGCAGCGGGATATGGCCCAGGAAAGGCTCCCACGCCTTCCAGAGCTCTGCCGGCAGAATGAGCCGGGCGAACAACGAGGCGTATTTGAAGGTAGCCAGGGCCGCGAGGTTGAACGCCAACGCCGCCGTCAGCACGCCACGCCGGCGGGCCGGCGAGGCGCTCGGATCCAACAACCGACGCGCGGCCTCGGCGTTGATGAATGTGGAGATCGCCAGCAGGATCACGAGCCAAGGCGTGTGCCAGCCGTAGAAGACGAAGCTCGCCAGGGTCAGCCACCCGGTTTGACCGGCGACGGTCCGGCTCAGCCATGCCGGACCGAAATAGTAGCCCGTGAACACCACCAGCAGGAACACCACGAATGTCCAACTGTTGAACAGCATTCGCCCCACGCTGCCCAGAGCGTCGGCGGAAGGCAATTCTTATCACGTCATTACGGGGCGATGGGACTGACTAACCGCGGCCTTGGAACGTGGCGTCCTTTACAGCCTGCAACCGGCTCATTACCCTGCGGCGCATCTAGAGATGCCGGATGAAAGCCTTTTCCCATCGCTCGGCTCCACGTTCGGACGCTGGGCCTGCAAACCAGGGCGGGGCACCGGGGCGATTTGCCGCATGAACTGGCGATACCTCCGTGCAGCGCCGTGGCTGGATACGCGGGCGGCCTTCGTGGCGAAAACGCCGCCGAATGGAGCGCTGCTGGACCTTGGCTCATCCGATGGCGAAACGCTCGGGCACATCGCAGAACTTCGGCCCGACCTGCGGCTGTTCGCCGCGGACGTGGCCGGCGACCCCAAATGCTATCCGCGCAACTGCGAGTTTGCCCGTGTGGATTTGGAGCGCCAGCCGTTGCCGTGGGGCGATGGAACGATGGACGCCATCACGTGCATGCATGTCGTCGAACACCTGCGGGATCTGACGCTGTTATTCCGCGAAATCGCCCGGCTTCTCAAACCGGGAGGACGGGTCTATTTCGAGACGCCGCATCCGAAGACTCAGTCGCTCCCCTCGATTCGCGAGGTGGCGCCGCGGTTCGAGTTCACGCTGAATTTCCACGATGACCCGACACACGTGGAGGTCGTACCCGCGGAGCGATTGGCGGACGAAGCGCGACGCGTCGGGCTGGAGTGCAGGGGGACGGGTGTGTCGCGGAACTGGCTGTTTGCGGCAGCGCATCCGCTGCTCCAGTTTCTGCCGCCGAGCCGGAAGAAATACACCGCGCAGGTGCATTGGCTCGGCTGGTCGGCCTGGCTCGCGGCGCGACGACCGGTACACACCTCAGAGCGTTCATGAAGCCGAGACTGTTGGTCATCGAACTGTGGGGGCTGGGCGATCTCGTGATCGCGACGCCGTTCTTGCGCGCCGCGAGCGAGCGCTACGAGGTCACGCTCCTCGCGAAACCCTATGCGCAGGAGTTGCAGGCGCGATTGTGGCCCGGCGTGCGGGTGGTGACCTTCGTGGCGCCCTGGACCGCCTTCAAGCGGAAGTACCGGTTTTGGCGCTGGCCGTGGCTGCGAATGGGATTGTTGTGGAAGCAGCTTCGTGCGGAGCGATTCGCCGTGGGATTGTCCGCTCGCTGGGGCGACCCGCGCGATCACTTGTGGTTGAAATTGGTTGGAGCGAAGCAGCGCTTGGGTTTCCCACGGTTGGGCAGCCACCGCTTTCTCACCCAGCCGCTGGTTCGACCGGAACCCACCGCCCACCGATACGAATACTGGAAAGCGTTGGGCGCTGCGCTCGACCTGAAAATGCCGGTCCGCCAAGTCATTCCCTTTCCACCGCTACGGTCGAGCGGGCACATTCTAATCCATACCGGTGCGGGCCAACCCGTGCGCGTGTGGTCGCTGGCGGGGTATCGCGAGCTGGTTGGCCGACTGCGGGCGGCGGGTTGGGAGGTTCAAGTCGCCTGCGATCCAGACCAACAAGCGTGGTGGCAGCAGGCCGGGGAGACGCAGGTGAGCGTTCCGCGCTCGGTTAAGACACTGCTTGAGCATATTGATGGCGCCCGCGCGTTCATCGGCAACGATTCCGGTCCGGGGCATTTGGCGGCGTTTTGCGGTGTACCCACGTTCACGATCTTCGGCCCCCAACTGCCGGAGTGGTTTTCCCCACTGCATCCGAAGGCCTTCTGCCTGGAAGGGCGAGCCTGTCCGTTCAAACCGTGCTCGGATTACTGCCGCATGCCCTCCCCCATCTGTCTCGACGGCGTCGGCGCAGAGGAGGTGTGGACGGAGATCCAGCGCTTCCTCGCGGGTCTGCGCCCCAACGCGTAGCGCGCCTGGCAGAAGGCGCGCTCGCAGTCGAAGGGGCTACCAATTCAGGCGCAGCCGATAGAACCGGCTTGAGGTGTTCTTCGCCGCGGTATCCACGAAGTTGGTTGGTGCGAAGCTTGCCGGGAATTGAACCAACTCAACCCAGTCCGTCAGGTTGGTGGAGACCAAGACCGAGGCCGGCACCGCATAGCCAGGAATCTGCAACGTGCATCCGAAACCGTCCGAAGCGAGTCGGGCGTGAATTTCCGGGGTGCCGACGCTCAGGGCCGCCGGCGATGACAGGACGGCACCGGCGAGGTTGCTCACGCTGACCGAGTATTGTCCGGCTTGAGCCGGGGCAACGTTCCTCAAGAAGAGCAGGCGGTTGGTGGCGTTTGCCAGAGGCGCGCTGTTGAAGTACCACCGGTAGGCAAGCGGCGTGGCGCTTGCCGCCTCCACCGTGAACGCGACATTGTCCCCCGGACGACAGGCCACTGCTGCGGGCGGCACCAAGAGCTGCGGCAATTGGCGGACCCTCCCGGTGAGTTCAAAGGCGAAGCTCAGGTCACTGGTGTTGGTTTCCGCCCGGTTTTGATATCGCACCGCGCGTTCGGACGCGGACAACACGCGCTTGAATAGGAACAAGTCGTCGGCTGCCATGCCGGCGCCGTTGATCGTCTGCTTGAGGACCGTCAGCGGGTTTGCCGTCGGACTCGGGGCGCTGGCTGGCGTTGAGTAGATGTTGCCGTTGTCCACTTGAATGTTGGCGTTGGTGCCGTCGTACCACCCCACCACGAATCGCCACTGCCCGTAGCCTGTGCCGGCAGTCTGGTCCTGCACCGCAACGCCATTCACCTCGAAGCGGTACCGGTTGATCGCGGTCCCCGTGTAATAGAGGCCAAACTCGTTGGATTTCTGAATCCCATAGGCCGGCGCGACCGAACCCAATCCAAAAGCAAACCAGCCGCCGACCGTGAAGGGGCCGGAGTAGCGCAGCTCGGGTGCGTCCGCAGCGCTCAAATAGCTCGTTGCCGAGCCATTATTCGTCGCGCATCCGCCGATCCTGCCGGTCGCTGAGACAACATTGGTGCCGACGAGCCCGAGGTGATTGGTGCCGGCGCTGTCACTCCCCAATGAGGCCGGCACGTCAAACGTCCACCGGGCGGCTGGCGGCGGTGAGAGGACGACATCGTTGGTGTCTTGATGGACTTCAACCGCGATTACGTTCATCCCCAATTGGAGCAAGTCCGCAGGCAGCGCGAACTCGAGATACGCCGCTTCCGCGTCGCCATCCACCCGATTCAACGCGGACGCACTGTACGTCAGTGCGCCGGCCGGCAGGTTGTCCCGGAAAACCTCGGTGCCGTTCAGGTAAACCGCGGCTCCGTCGTCGCGAAGTAACCGCCCCGTCAGCAACCCGAAGCCCGTCAGATTCGTGATTGAGAATCTGTGGCGGAAATAGACGGTTTGGGGAGACTGTCCCCGGCCCACCACGGTCGTCTCATCGCCGTCGCCGTACCCCATGTGCCCCGCCCCGTAGGGCCAGGTGGTATCGTCATAGCCGCCCTGCCGCCAGGTGTCCCCCAAGTCAACTCCCCGATCCTGGTATCGCCAGACGCTCGAACTGGTGATCACCGTCCTGTTCGACGGCGACTCCAACACTGTGAGGCGCGCCACTGCGCTGGTAACCACCCCGAATGCGTTGCTCGCGATGGCGGAGTAATCGCCGGCCTGGCGCGCCGCGAGGTTGGTGAGCAACAGCGTGGCGTTGGTACTGGGGGCGTCCGCGACCGGCACGCCGTTGAGAAGCCAGCAGTAGCTAAGCTCGTTCGTGCTGACCGCGGTGATGGCGAACACGGCCGTCTCGCCAACGGGACGCACAAGCGCGCGTGGATGGGCAATGAGGTTTGGAGGCTGCGACCAACGACCGGCAACGCGGACCACGGCACTGGTAATCACGCCCGCGGGATTACTGACCACCACACAGTACTCGCCCACCTGCTCCGGCCCGCAATTGGTGAGGGTCAGGCGCGCCTCGGTGGCGTGCGCGAGATTCGTCCCGTTCAAGCTCCATTGAAAAGCCGGCGGCGGCCACCCCAAGGCTTCGACGCGGAGCGACGCCGTTTCACCAGGGGACACCGCGCGCGGACGCGGCTGCCGGATGATGGTCGGCGCGCCGTCATCCAACGCCTCGATGGCGGCAGCGATCTGCTCGCGGGCTTGCTGCAAACCCTCGGGATCACGTTCGAAGGCGCTCACTGACGGCGCCTGAACGTGAATCGTGTTCAACGCGATCTGCCCCACCAGAACGGCAGGATGTTCGGGGCCAAGCCTCAATTCCCCCCGGCGCAGCATCTCCTTCAAGAGCCAAAAGTACTCGCCGTCCTCCAATCCTTCCCGTAGCAATTCCCACCGCAGGGAATTGATCGGACCCGCAACCAACGGTTCTGTCGGCAGCGTCCGCGTCGGCGGGTAGAGCAACATGCCATCCCCATTGCCCAGGTAAATTGGCCCCCCGCGACTCATCGGGTCCTCCCAAGGGTTGCGTTCGTTGCCGTTCTCGTCCAGATACCACGTGGTGTTCCAATACAACTCCGTCGTAACCCCATACCGCTCGGCCAGCCAAGCGCGGATGCGGTGGTTGATTGCGGGATGATCGATGAAGTTGTTCGGACGCGGCGCCAACGGCGACATGCAAACGTACCAACCCATCGAATCGCCGGCCGCCAGGCGTTCGCGCGCGCGGGAGGCGTGGTCGAAGTAGCGCAGGTTGCTGAGCAGCGGCACCCACGTATCCACAGCGTGATACAGCGCCGGATCCGGCGACACCGTCAACACTCGGCGCAAGCCCGGTGCAGCCGCTTGCACGGCCCTCATCCCCGCGAGGACGTAGGCGATGGCATCCGGCTGCGGCTCGTCGTACCAAAAGCAGTACGCTTCCTCCGCCCAGCCATTCTCCCGCAAGTGCGCCATGATGGGTTTCATGAGCGCTTCCAGGAGCTGACAGTACTCTGGGGTAAACCGCTCATAGTCCCCGAGCGTCACCGGTACCCAGGGCCCTTTCAGACCGAGAACGTTGAACGCGTTGAAGTGGAAGTCGTCCAGATAGCGGGTCATCGCGGCGTCGAAGTTGCGAAAATCGACCTTGAACTGCCCAGCCTTGAGGTCCCACACGATCGGGGCATACAAGTGCGGTGCGTAGGGGCTGATCCGATGGCGACGGAAGTTCTGCAAATAGAGGTCCCACGTGGCCCGTTTCTGCTCCGCGTTCGTCAGCCCATGCCACGCTCCGTAGATGTCCGCGTGATAAGCCGTCACGGTATGCGTGGTTTCCGGCAGGGAGAAACGGTACACGTGCAGCCGCACCGGCACGGACATCGAACGCTGCGGCGATTCAACGGTCACAGTGGCCTCATAATCGCCCGGCGGGGTGCCTGGTGGCACGAACACCGTGATCCAGAACGGTTGGTTTGTGTGGGGACTCAAGTCGAAGGGTTCGCGGAGAGGCACAAGCGCATCGGGATGCGCACCGGTCGCACCTGAGGCGTCAGTCGGACGCGTCACATTTACGTATTCGACATAGCAGACCTCGATGTTGGTAGCGGCGATGCGCGGTTGCCCCGACAACTGAGACGCCACAAAGTCGCTCACACTGACGGTCACATTCGTGAGCGCAATCTCCGGTCGCAAGACCAACTGGAACGGCTCGTACTCATTGCGGGCTGCGGAAATCTGAACAGCGGTATTGGTGCTGAAGGGCAGGGCTCGCTCGCGTCCGACTTTGTAAGTGCTCCCGCACCACCATACGGGACAATCCGCCGATCCGGGCAGCCGGGCTCCGAAGCTGTCATCCCGGATCGCCGCCACCCCCAGGTGCATCGCGCCGCTCAGGAGAAGCGTGCCCTGCAGCGCATCCCGGATCTCGACCCGAGCCATGTTTTCCCCTGCTCCCGCGCTCGGCAACGCCAGTTCTACCTCATTCGTCGCGCGGGCTGACACCACCACGCTTGCAGTGTTTTCGCGCGTGCCTGCCGGCCCCTCCGTCCTGCAAACAACCCCCATTTCACGAGCCTCGGCATACGGGTTTCTCAACTCGACACTCAACACGTGGGCGGTAGCGGTGGCGGCCATCGCGACCGGTACAATCAGATCACTGCGCGCTTCCTGTTCAAAGAACCACGTATTGCCATCGGCCGGTGGAAGGCTTGTCGAAATCTCCGCTTCCAACTTGTAGTCAGTCACAAAGAGAGTGTCCGTACAACGCAGGCGGACGAAGAGGGTTTGGGCCGGGAACAGGCCCGCGGGCAGATTGGTTTCCAACAACCACGGTGACGTACCCGAGGCTGTACTCAACCGGCCTGATTCCTGCCACGTCAACCCATTAGCGCTCGTTTCGAGCACCAAACTGCCGGCGGAACCATTCCCAACCGTCACGCTGACCTGGGCATTCGTCATCACGAGACCCGGCCAGCCATGTTGGTAGATCACAAACGCGTCCCCGGTAAGCCTCCAACTCCCTCCCCAGTCGTCCCCGCTAAACGTAGCCGTGTGGCTGTGCAGGCAGCGGGCGTAGCTCCCACAAAAGTCGGTCATTCGCGTTTGAAACAGGTAGCGATTGGTGTGCAGGCTCTCCCCGACTCCCAACTGGAATCCTCCGGTGCGCGTGTGCAAAGGGATGGCCGGCTTGACCTGAACGTCATCGAAGTAGTGCGTGCCGGTTCCGCCCGCCTGATCCAGCAGGACACGTGGAGTGAGCCGATTTGTCGGCGTCGTCAATACAACGCCAAAGGGCGACCACTGATCGCACAAAACCATCCGGCGACCGCCCACCCCCTCCAGTTGGGCGACCGCCCCCATCCCAGTCCCGTTGGTGGACATCCCCCAGAACCGCACCGCATAAGGTTGGTTTGGCTCAACCGCGCAGCCGGATGTCGTCCGCCAGATTGGCCATGTGCCGCCGGTTCCTGTCCCCGAGACGCAGTGCCCTCCCGTTCGGCCGAACGCCTCCCAACTGCCCGATGACCCGCTAAGCTCCCAAGATGCCGGCTGGTACGTCCCGGTCTCAAATGAAGGGTTGGGGACGAGGTTCTGACCAAGAACCACTCCCTGTAACAAGCAACCCGCGATCAAACTGAGGGTAGACTTCCTCATGCGCGCACAAACTTAGCGACCGACGTGACCTTCCGCAACCCTTTGCGTCGTCTCTCTGCACGACTCTGCCGTGACCCGCTGTCCGCTCCGAACGCGGCAATCATCCCACAAGTTCAAACGGGCGATCGCGTGGACCAAAGAAAAGTGCAAGCTCGTCGCACAGCGGAATCAGGGGGCATACTCCAGACGCAAGCGATAAAACCGACTCGGGGCGTTCGGAGACAGGCTATCCACCAAGTTCGTGGGTGTGAGACTCGCCGGGAGACGGACCAGTTCCGTCCAGTCCGCAAGGTTGGTGGAGACCAGAATCGTGGCCGGCACGGCATAGCCCGGAATCTGCAACGTGCAACCCGCTCCCCCTGCGGCAACACGGGCTCGGATCTCCGGCGCACCTATAACCGCCAGGGCCGCCGACGAACGCACTGCGCCGGCAACGTTGCTTACGCTGACCGAATACTGTCCCGCCTGCGTCGCCGCAACCGAATTCAAGAAGAGCAGGCGGTTCGTAGCTCCCCCTAATGGCTTTCCCTCGAAGTACCACTGATAGGTCAGCGGTGTGGCGCTCGCTGCATCTACGAGGAACACCGCCTTTTCTCCCACCCAACGGGTCAAGCTGACCGGCGGCGACAGAATCTGAGGTAACTGGCGAGCCGTGCCGGCCAAGGCGAAGTCAAAACTCAAATCGCTTGAGTGAGGTAATGTCCGGTTTCCGTAGCGGGCCGTGCGCTCCAACGGCGACAACACGCGCTTGTAAAAGAACAGCTCGTCGGCCGCCATGCCGCCGTTGCTCAGCGGCTTCTGGAGCGCGATAAGAGGATTGGCGGAGTCCACGGGCGGAGTGGCGGTCGCCCAGCAAACCGGACCGTCGTCCACTTGGATGCTAATGTTCGTGCCGTCGTACCAGCCCACCACGAAGCGCCACTGCCCGCCCGCCGTGCCGGGCGTCTGGTCCTGCACCGAGGCTCCGTTAACCTCGAAGCGGTAGCGGTTGGTAGCCGTGCCCGTGTAATACAGGCGAAACTCACCGGCCTTCCCCAAGCAGGTGATGGCGGGGTCATCGCCCGTCGTCACGCCGAAAGCGAACCACCCTCCAACCGTGAACGGCCCGGAGTAACTCAACTCCGGCGCATCAGCAGCGACCAGGCAGCCGGTCGCGGAATAGCTGTTGGAGACCGAACCGCCGAATCTTCCAGGCTGGGCAACGATATTCGCACCCGAGCTCACGAAGTGGTTCGTCCCGATGCTGTCCCGCCAAGGCGAGGCGTTTTCGTCCAACGACCACGCCGCCACGGGCTGCCACGTCTGCGGCAAATCATTCGTGCTTTGATGCACCGCGACAGCGACCTGATTCAAACCAGCCTTGATCACATTGGTCGGCACGGAAAAGGAGACGTACTCGGCTTCAGCTTCGCCCTCGATGGCGGCGAGAGCCGGAGTCGCGTAGACCATGCTGCCACTCGGGAGATTGTCGCGGAACACTTCGGTGCCGTTCACGTAAACCGCGGCGCCATCATCCCGCCGCATCCGGCCCGTGAGGGAAACGAACTGCGTTGCTGGCGCAACATTGAAGGTATGCCGGAAATAAACCGTCGCCGGTGACAGGTTGCTGCCCACCACAGTCACAAGATCTTCCTCGCCGTATCCGATCGGACACTGGCCCACCGCCCACGCGGCATCGCCGGCATCCGTCTGCCACCAACTTGCTCCAAGATCCAAACCGGCGTCGTGATAGCGCCAGTCCGCCCCTGCTGAAACCAATGACAAGTCCGTAGTCGTGGCCAAAATGGTCAGCCTGGCCACGGCACTGGTGGTCACGCCCGCCACATTGCTCAGCACCGCACAATAGCCGCCGGCCTGGCTCAAATCCAAGTTGGTGAGCACCAGCGTGGCGTTCGTGCCGCTGGCGAGCGGGCAACCGTTGTGCAACCAACGGTAGCCAATGGTATTCGAACTCACTGCGGTCACCGAGAAGATCGCCGTCTCGGTGATGTAGCGGATCAGATCAACAGGTGGCGCAATGATCCGAGGCGAGTCCAACCAGTATCCCTCCACCCGCGCTACGCTGCTGGTCGCCACGCCCCAGGTATTGCTAGCCACCACGCTGTAGTCACCAAGGTTCGCTGAGTTGATATTGCTGAGGGCCAGGAAACTACCGGTGGCGGCGGCAAGCGCACCCCCATTGAGATGCCACTGATAGGCTGGCAATGGCCACCCCAAGGCTTCAGTTCGCAACACAGCCGAACCGTTCCAAGCGACCGCACGAGAGGTCGGTTGGCGCACCACCAGGGGAGCACGGTCCCCGAGGGCTTCAATCGCCTCGGCCAATCTCAGGCGGGCGGCGTATAGCTGTTGGGGATTCATTGCGTAAACCCGTGCCGAGGTCACCAAGCCCAGCGCAGCATTTCGCGCGGCCGTTGCCTCGACCAGAGCGGCGCTTCCCGGAGCCAATCGCATTCGAGCGCGTTCTTCAAACCGTTTCAAGAGCCAGAAGTACTCACGATCTTCCAACGCCTCGCGCAGGAGTTCCCAGCGGAGAGAGTTCACGGGCGGCTCGATCACCGGCTTGTCCGGTCGCACGCGGGTGGGCGGATACAGCAACGCCCCGTCGCCATTGGAGGTCTTGGAACTGGACTCGGCATTGGTCCAAGGGTTGTACGGCCAGTAGTTGACTGACCAATAGATGTCTCCGGTCACACCATATTTCTCCGCCAGCCAGGGCCGGATGCGATGCAGCAACGCAGGCTGATCCACGAAGTAGTTCGGCACCGGCGATTTGGGTCCCATGGCGACATACGGCCAAAGTTCATCGCCGGTCTGGCGCAGGCCCTCGTACTTTGGCCGCCCGGCTTCATACAGGTCCAGGATGATCACCCAGATATCCACCTTGCGGCGCAGATTCGTCTCGAACTCGCTGTCGGTCACGTAATGAGTTTGAAGCCGCGCCAAGCCGGGCGCGCATTCCCCCAAGGCACTCAACCCATCAAGCACGTAGGTGCGCTGCGCAGGGGTTACGGGTTCGTCCGCCCAATAGCAGTAGGCTTTCTCCATCCACCCCTTCTCGCGAAGATGCGCAAGGATCGAAGACCAAAACTGCGCGAACAGCCGGCGGTATTCGGGCGTGAACGCGGGATAGCCTCCCAAGTAGGTCGGGAATACTGGAGACTTGTGGCCAATCACGTTGAAGGCATTGAAGCCGAATTCGTCCAAGTAGCGCTCCATCGCCGCGTCAAATTCCCGGAAGTCAAAAGTGAATTTACCGCCGTAATAACTCCACACGATTGGCGAGTACAGATGCGCGGAATACGGGCTGACCCGATGCTTCCGATAATTCTGCATATACAAATCCCAAATCGCACGCTGCTGCGCGACTGTGGCCGGCCGATGCCAGTTGTAGGAGGAGCCCGACTCGATGGGCACAGAGGTGTAGTAGGCGGTCCGCGTGTGGGTCACGTCTGGCAGGCAAAAGTCAAACACGCGCAATTGCACGGATACCGAAAACTGGTTAAATCCCGTGAAGGTGATGGTCCCGTCGTAGATTCCAGCGGGGACGTCCTTCGGCACATAGATCGTGAGCCACAGCGGCTGATTTGATCCGCCCGCAGCGGTGAAGGGCGCCGCAAGTGGCACCAGCGGATCCGGATGCAGACCCGTGGTGCAGAAGTAGGTGTCAGAAGCCGTGGTCACGGGCACGTATTCGACCACGCAGACTTCAACATTCGATCCGGCGATGGCCACACCGCCACCTTGAAGGGTGAAATCGCTGACAGCCACCGTCAAGTTGCTCCACGTTGCCTCGGGTCGTAGCACGACTTGAAAGGGCTCATACTCGTTGCGGGCCGCGCTGATCTGCACTGCGTTGGCCGTCCGTTCCGGCACGTCACGTTCGCGGCCTACTTTGTAAGTGGCCTCGCACCACCAAACCACGCCGCCCGCGGGGGATGGCAGGCGGTAGCCGTACGATTCGTCCAGAATAGCCGGGACGATCACCTGACCCGATGCCACGCCACAAAGGATGCCGGCAATCATTGCCAACACGATGCGTCCAAACCTTCGAGGCACGGACGTCAGCAAACTCAGACAATTCCCAACACACCGCAGGGTGTCAGGCTTCGGCTCACGGCGCTCTGTCGAGTCAACATTCACAGGATCAGCCAAGTTACAGCCCCGAACGCAGTCGGTAGAAACGGCTGCGAGAGGCGGATGCCCCCACATCAATCAGATTGGTCGCACCTGCCGCGGCCGGCAGGCGAACCAACTCAGTCCAATCCACCAGGTTGGTGGAGACCATCACGACGACTGGCATATCGAAACCCGGCACCTCCAGCGTGGACTCCGATCCATGGGCCGCCACGATGACGCGCAGACCAGGTGGGCACATCACATTGAGGTTGGCAGGGGCGGTGAAGATCATTCCGGCGTTGTTACTGATCGCGACAGAATACTGGCCCGCCCGCTCAGGGGTCACGCCATCCAAAAACAGCAGGCTGCTTGTCGCTCCAGCCAGGGGCGTCCCCTCAAAACGCCACTGATAGGCCAGCGGCGTCGCACTGACCGCGCTCACGGTGAAGGCGGCACTCTCGCCAACCCACCGGGCCAGGTCCGCGGGCACTGCCAGAACCTGTGGCAACTGCCCCCCGGTCGCCGCTAATGCGAAGTCGAAACGCAGGTCGGCCACGCGGGTTTCCACCCGATTCTGATAGCGAGCCGCGCGTTCGGCGGCCGGCAGCACGCCGCGGCAGAAGAACAGCTCATCCGCCGCAATGCCGCCGCCGCCACTCAGCAACTTCAGCGCGGTTAACGGATTCGGAGTCGGCGTCAGCGCGCTGGCGGACGCGGAATAAATCGGCCCGTTGTCCACTTGAATGCTGATGTTCGAGCCATCAAACCAACCTACTACAAACCGCCATTGCCCATACGCGGTGCAACAGGTCTGGTCCTGCACAAACGCACCGTTCACCTCGAACCGGTATCGGTTGGTGGTTGTTCCCGTGTAGTAAAGACTGAACTCCCCCTCCTTCTGCAGGCCAATCGCCTGGCCCACGGTCCCCACACCAAAAGCGAACCAACCGCCGGCCGTAAATGGACCGGAGTAGTTCAGGTCGGGCGAGTCGGCGGCCAACAAATAGTCGGTGGCGGAACCGGCGTTGGAAATGCATCCGCCGAATCTCCCCGCCCATGCAATCAGGTTCGTACCTGTAGCGAAGAACGAATTTGTGCCGACACCGTCAAGCCAAGGCGAGGCCGGCTCATTGAGCGTCCATTTCGCCACGGTTTGCCAATCCGCCGGCAACTCGCTGCCGCTTTGGTGGACCTCCACAGCTAGGATGTTGTCGCCAGGTCGCAGCAGCTCAGCGGGCAGCGAGAAGCTGTGGAATTGCGACTCCGCAACACCTTCGACTGTTGCGGAGGCAGCTGTCCCGGACAGTACGGGCCCGGCGGGCAGGTTGGTGCGAAACACCTCCGCGCCGTTCAGAAAGACCACGGCGCCATCGTCACATTGCAGACGACCCGCCAGCGGAAACCGGAGAGCGGCTTCTCCAAATGCAAACGCGTGCCGGAAATAATAAGTTGCCGGGCCAGGACCGTTGCCCGGATTCGAGCCGATCAAGGTACGCTCATCGCCGTTGCCGAATCCCAGCGGAGCATTCCCCGCAGCCCAAGCCGAATCGTCCCACGCGGCTCCTGGCCAGGCGGCCCCCAGATCTTCTCCCAGATCGTGGTAACGCCAGACTGCTCCCGTGGAAACCAACGCGAAAGCCTGGCTGGCGACGAGCACCGTCAACCGGGCCACGGCACTGGTGACGACACCCGCCAGATTGCTCACGATCACCGAGTACTCGCCCGCTTGGGACAATGCCAGGTTGGTCAGCACGAGAGCAGCGTTGGTGGCCGGCCGATCCACCACCGGCATCCCATCGACCAGCCATTGGTAGTTCAGCGGCTGCGTGCCCACTGCGGTCACGCTGAACACCGACCGTTCTCCGGCGGGTCGCACCACCGGCTCCGGCTGCGTGAGCAATCGCGGCGGCCCCGGCCAGAGTCCATCGACTCGAGCCACGACGCTCGTTGCCGCTCCCACGGAGTTGCTGGCGACCAACCAGTAGTCTCCCGCCTGGGCGGGACCGAAGCTGCTTAAGACCAACACCGCGTCGGTTGCCCCTGGAACGTTGGTACCACCGCATCGCCACTGAAAGGCTGGCGGCGGCCAACCCAGAGCCTCGGCTCGTAGAATCAGAGTTTCCCCGAGCTCCCCTCCCCGGGCCTGGGGTGACTGCACGAAGAACGGCATACCCGTGTTCAGCTGCTCAATCGCGGCCGCGATCCTCGCGCGCGATTCGTACAGCCGTTGCGTGTCTTCTGAATACTGCGTGAGGTTGGTCACCATGCTCAGCGCCGCGTCACGGGCCGCGAATCCCTCCGTCACGGACGGGTGGGACGGCCCCAAGCGCAACAAGGCATTGGTGAGTTGGTAACGCAACAGCCAGAAGTATTCGCCGTCTTCGAGCGCCTCGCGGAGAATCTCCCACCGCAGCGAGTCAACTGGACCGGTCAGCACGGGCGCGGTCGGAAACTCCTTGGTCGGTGGATAAATCAGCGTGCCATCGCCGTTGTTGGCCCAAACCCAGGCGTTGGTCCAGGGATTCCGTCCGACCCAGTAGTTCATGGACCAGTACATGTCCCCCGTGATCTCGAACTTCTCGGCCATCCAGAACCGAATCCGGTGGTTGATGGCGGGGTGGTCCACATAGTTGTTCGGCCACGGTGCGGTCGGGCCTAGGCATACATACCACCACCGCTCCTCACCCGCGGCGGCCCGCTGCACGAAGCGGTTGTTCGTCGCCAGCGGCAACATCGGCACCCAAATATCAACGCGATCGTTGAGCTGGGGGTCGTATTGGCTTGGCGGAAAATTGTCGAAGGAAAGCAACCGCCGCAATCCGGGGGCGTGCTCGCTCAGGGCATCCATGCCTTGGAATAGCTGCAGAAAAGTGTCTTCACGCGGCTCGTCCAACCAATAGCAGTAGGCCTTGTTCATCCAGCCTTTCTCCCGGAGATGCGACAGGATCGGTCGCATTAGCTTGGCGAAGCGCTGCTGCCATTCCGGAGTGAATGCCTCGTAGCCGTCCAAAGTACTTGGAAACGACGGGGACTTATGCCCGAAGAGGTTGAACGTGTTGAACCCGAACTCATCCAGGTAGCGGACCATCGCGGCGTCGAAATCCTTGAAGTCCACCTTGAATTCTCCGTCCACCAAGCTCCAGACGATCGGCGCGTACAGGTGTGGCGAGTAGGGACTAACCCGGTGCTTCCGGAGGTTTTCCAGGTAGAGATCCCACACTTGGCGTTGTTGCGCCACGTTCTCATACCGATGCCGGGGCCAACTCACATCCACGTAGTAAGCCGTTTGCGTATGCGTGGTGTCCGCCAGACTAAAGTTAAAAACCCTTAGTCGAACCGGAACGGAAAAACTGACGCCCCCCTGGAACATCACAGACCCCTGGTATATCCCGGCGGGAGCGTCTTTGGGCACATGGACCGTAAACCACACCGGCTGATTCGAGCCGCCAGCCACGTCAAAGAAACCGCGGATCGGCAATAGAGGGTCGGGATGCGGCCCAGTCGCGCAGGTGTAATCGGAGAGCATCGTCACGGGGACATACTCGACCAGACATGCCTCGACGTTCGTAGCACCGATGGCAAATCCACCGCCTGCCAGAACCAGATCGCTGACGGATACCGTCAAGTTGCTCCAAGTCGCCTCCGGACGGAGAACGATCTGGAATGGCTCATATTCATTGCGGGCAGCCGATATCTCTACCGCATCATTCGTTCGGGTGGGAGTGGCGCGCTGCCGTCCCACCTTGTAGGTCGCCTCGCACCACCACACCGCGCTGCCAGCCGGACCGGGAAGCAGCGAGCCATACGAGGCATCCAGGATCGGAGGAGTTTGACCCAAGGCGGTTAGGCAAGCACCGAGCCCGAAGGCCAAGGCCCAAATCTGGAGGCATCTCATGCAGGGCAAAACGACACAAACATCGCCGTTGCTTCTACTATGCGTTCTGGCCGGTGTCAACCGCCGCAAAAGAGTTGACCTCGCCCGCCGGGAGTGAACACTCTCCGCCCCAGCAGCAGCGCGGTGAACAATCCCATCTTCCACGACGACGCTCTCCACGGGGAGAGCAGCGGGCGATTCCGGACTTGGGCGGCGTGCCGACGATGGCTCGACGCCCGGACGCCGGGCGGCATGCTGTTGATTGGTCTGGCGCTGATCGCCCTGATTGGATTGCTGGATTACCTGACGGGCCCGCAACTCAGTTCGTCACTATTCTATCTCGTGCCCGTGTTTCTCGTGGCCCGGCATGGCAGCGCTTGGGGCGGGGTGCTCGCCGCCTTCTGCGCCACCGCCGCATGGCTGACCGCGGACCTGTTCTCCCCTCAGGCTTTCAGCCATGTGCTCATCCCCTATTGGAATGCGTTCATGCGCCTCGGCGTCTTCCTGGTCACGGTCGGTTTGGTGTCCACCATGCGCGCCCTGAACGTCAGCCTGGAGAAACGGGTACGAGAGCGCACTGCGGCTTTGGAAGCAGAGGTGCGGGAACGGCGACAGCTCGAAAAGCGGGTGCTGGAGATCAGCGACCGGGAACAAGCCCGCATCGGACAGGATCTGCACGACGGGCTCTGCCAGCATCTCGTGAGCACCGCCTTTTCCGCCAACCTACTCCACGAGAAGTTGGCCGCAGAAGCCCGGCCCGAAGCCCGCGCCGCCGGCCAGATCGCCACGCTGCTCGACGACGCGATCACCCAAGCGCGACAGCTCGCCCGGGGACTCTATCCCGTGCGGCTTGAGGCGGGTGGTCTCGCGATGGGCCTGCGGGAACTGGCTGCCACCACAAGTAGTCGTCACGGCGTCGCTTGCTCCGCGGTTGCGCCGGAGGAGGTCCGTCTGCCGGACAACGCGACGGCAATTCACCTCTACCGGATTGCGCAGGAAGCGGTCAACAACGCCGTCAAACACGGGCAGGCACGCCACATCGCCATCCACTTGTCCGCAGACGCCTCTGGCGTACGCCTCAAAGTCGAGGATGATGGCATCGGCATTCACGCGCGGGCGCACAATCCGAACGGAATGGGTTTGGACATCATGGAATACCGGGCGCGCCTGATCGGCGGCGTTTTCAAGGTTACTCCCGGCGCACAGCGCGGCACCTTGGTTACCTGTCACCTTTAGTATCCACCACCCGATGGCTTCAGAACCGGAGAACCCCAAGGAAAGGCGCACCCGCATCGTGGTCGTGGATGACCACCCGATGGTGCGGGAACGGCTCGCCGAACTGATCAACCGCGAACCCGATTTGCAGGTGTGCGGCGAAGCTGAAGACCGCTCAGGTGCGCTGCAAGTCATCGCCACGACCCAGCCACACCTGGCCATCGTGGACTTGACCCTGAAGGCCTCGCACGGAATGGATCTCATCAAGGACCTGCAAGCATTGCATCCGAACGTGCGCGTTCTGGTGGTGTCGATGCAGGAGGAGTCCCTGTATGCCGAACGCGTGATCCGCGCTGGGGCACGCGGCTACATCACAAAACAGGAAGCCACCCGGAGAGTGATGCAAGCCATCCGCACCGTCCTCGCCGGCGAGGTGTACCTGAGCCAGCAGCTCGCTTCGCAACTGCTGACCCGCGTGGTGGGCCAGCAGCGCCCCGACGCCGCCCTTTCGGTTTCCTCGCTGGCGGACCGTGAGTTGCAGGTTTTCGAGCTGATTGGCCGTGGCTTCAGTACGCGGCAAGTCGCCGAGCATCTGCATCTGGACGTCAAGACCATCGAAACCTACCGGGCGCGCATCAAAGAGAAGCTCACCTTGAAGGACGCTTCCGAGCTGCTGCAACGCGCCATTGCGTGGGTACATAGTCGCACGCCGTAGCTTCCGTCCCTGTTCGGGTTGCCACCCCTGCCCCACCCGGAGTGCGCCCGTCCTCGGGCGCAGCAATCCGGATTGCTCGCCATGACGTTGCTGCACCCGTGGCCGGGCGTCCCCAAGTTCTGGGTGGACAATGCGGCAAGTGATCCGGGCGGCAGTGTGTTGTAGGGGCTACCCCCTACAACAGAATCAGGTCCGCGCCGGATGGACGCGGGACGACCTATCCGCAATGCTGGGCTCGTGAAAGGACACTCAGAGGTTGTGGGGACAGTCGCCGTGCATCGATCGCGCAACCGGATCGGCTCCGAAGAGTCGTCGCGGGAGGCTGCGCAGCTCAAGACGGCGGAGGATCATGGCGCATGTTTTTGGTCCTGACCTATCACCGCATCGTTGCGGATCGCCACGCTGTCTCGGATTTCTTCGACGTAACCGTCGAGGAGTTGGAGCAGCACGTCAAACTGGCCAAGCGCTTGTGGCACCGCTGCGCAACGCCGGGCGAGCTGCTGGCTTCGCAAAACAAACGCGACGACAGCCGCAGCGGTTTCTTGATCACGTTCGACGATGGCACGGAGGATCATTACACCATCGTCGCCCCCATTCTCGAGCGGAACGACACCCGAGGCGTGTTTTTCGTCAACCCGGGTCGATTCGGCAAGCCGGGTTATCTCGATGTTGAGCAGTGCCGGGAACTCCAAGCCCGCGGGCATGCAATCGAAAGTCATTCCCAGGACCACAAGCGGTTGACCCGACTACCGCCAGGACTCATGCACCGACAATTGGCCGAGTCTCGGCGCACGCTAAAGGAATCCGCACTTTGCCGGTGGGATTTCTTGGCGCCCCCGGGCGGCGCCGTGGATGCCTCGACGGCTCAGGCGGCGCACGCCGAAGGCTACGCTCTGCTCCGAACTCTCGCTTGGGGTTATAACCGGACGGTCAGCGGCTTGTCTGTTGAAAGCATCACGATCAATCGAAGCACGGCAGGGCGCTGGTTCCGGATTTTAGTTTCCCCGCGTTGCGAGGCCATAAAAAAAGCGTTCTACCACACTAAGGAATGGTTCAAACAAGGCAGCCTTGGCTCGTTGTATTTCGCGCTCCGAGAATCGAATTCTGCCGGAAGGACTGCTGTCTCCAAGTCTGAGGCAGGCAAAGCGTGACCGGAAGGGGTGCCCCTGCCGCTTGGGATTGCAGGAACGCGAAGAAGCAGGCGGCTCTAGCCATCGGTCGTGGAGGGTGACCTACGAGGAGTAGATGGAGAAGTCGCACCCCCAGAATCGGCACTGCTGCGTCAACCGGAACTCCGGCCGGGCGGCGATCGTTCGCCGATAGCTTTCGCTCGGCAGATTGATCACGATCAGAATCTTCCGGGGATTTGACTTCAGCGAGGTGCTGAGGTTCTCCAGCACCTTGGCAAAAACCACGTCGTCGAACGGATTGAACAGGAAGAACACGTTTTCTTCGGGCCGGATGGCGTAGTTGGTCACGTCGCCCTCGATGATCTGGATGTCGGCGGAATTGCCAGCCTTGGCTTTGAAGGCCGCCACGTTCTTGCGGGCGATCTCGCAGAGCTCCGCCGCAAACTCAATGCCCCGCACGCTCCGGAAGCCCTGTTCCGCCGCCAACAACAAGACCCGACCTTTGCCACACCCGAAATCGAGCAAGACGCTGTCGGCGGGCGCCAACTGCTGCACGACGGGCAGCATCTTGCGCATCGGCAGCACGCGGCTGGGTTCGTAACGGGCGCCACGCCCTTTGTTCTGACTCTCGATCGTGAAGCCGTCGAGTCGGGAGATTGTGCAGGTCTCTGTCCCGTAATGCCGGTCGAACCGGCGGTCCGCCGCTGGCCCGGCCAGCTTGGCCAAAGTGGCCCCGATACCTTGGGTGCGGAGTGATTTGATGAGACGCTGCAACACATTCATAGGCTACTCCTCGTCGGGTTGGGAACGGGCGGGACGGCTTCGCCCTGCGGACTTGATTCGCCAGGCCGCGCGCAGCACGGCACGACCCAGCGGCATGGCCGAGGATCGCAGCGCGGAAAGCCAGCGGTACCGAGATCGATAAAACATCGGCACGGAGGTCTGCTGACCGCCAAACTTCAGCTTGAACCCCATGGTGCCTTCCATGTTGTACGAGCGCAGCCCACGCTGCTTCCAGTAACGCATGGCGTGCCAATGCAGCAGCTCGTTCGGGCGCAACTTTTGGTCCTGCCGCCAACTGGCGCCGTTGTTGTAGAACGCGACCTGATTGGCCGCCGGATAAATGCCCGTGGCGATGCAGCGACCATCGGCGTCCCGCGCTCGGAGCAGAAGCAGCATCCCCGTCGGCTGCACGTGCCGGATCATCGCGCGAAAGCGCTCCGCGCCAAAATGCGGCACCATGCCCTGCTTCGCCATGACATCTTGGTACTGGGCCACATACTCGTCGCCAAACTCGACGTCGGACGCTACTTCGATCCTTACCCCCAGCTTTTCCGCATGGCGAATGTTCCGGCGACAGGCGCTGGTCATGCGATTGAAAATGACGTCCTCCGCCGCCGTCAAATCCACCTCAATCGTCGGGTGAGCCACTTGGTTGAAGCCCACCCCCTGCAAGTCCGCCTCGGTCATGTGGGCATCCGTCACCTCAAAGTGAATGCAGCCAAGCTGACGGAAAGCGAGGTCCGGCAAGGCTTCCGCCGCCAACCGGCGCGACACGTCCGGCCGAACATTGAACCCCATGTACGGCGTGGACCACCCGCGAAAGGGACTGCCCAGTATCTTGAGCCCAAACTTCCGCACGATGAGTCCGGAGAAATAACCGAGCGTCGAGTCGCCCTCTTTCAAGGCAGCCAGCACCGGTTCAGCGTTGAGGCTCTCCGCCAGGAACGCCAGCCAAGCGGGAGATTGAAAGACGATTCGATCCGGAAAAGCGCTCCACGCTTCTTCCCAGTCGCTCGCCTTCAAACTGATCCGCTCGAATCTGGCCATCTCTGAATCACCGGGTTGCCGGTTGGGCGCGCGGAGAATAACGAGCCCGTGTGGCCACCACAAGGGGTCTTCTCGGCCGGCCGTTCGCGTGGGCGGTTGCGGGGTGGTTTTCGGCGTGCCAAGCGCCTAGGTTTGGTTTACAAGCTCCACCATGACTCCCACCCTGCGGCTCAAGGACCAGCCCCTTACGGAACGCCCGCGTGAACGGCTCGTCACGCACGGCCCGGACGCGCTCAGCCCCGCCCAATTGATCGCCATCCTCATCCGCACCGGGCTGAAGGGGGCCAACGCGGTGGACATCGGCAAGCAACTCCTCGCACGCCATGGCAACAGTTTGCACGCCCTGGCCCAAGCGTCATTGGATGATCTCCGCCAAGTGAAAGGCATCGGCCGCGACAAGGCCGTGACGCTGGCGGCTGCCTTCGCGTTGGGCAAGAAACTAGCCGAGGAAAAACGCGCCGAATCGCCCGTCTTGGACAACCCCGAAGCCGTAGCCAACATCCTGCGCGAAGAATTTCGCCGCGACCCAGTGGAGCGGCTCTACCTGCTGCTGCTCAACACGCGCCGGCGATTAATCCGGCTGGAGGCCGGCCCTCAAGGCACGCTTGATTCGATTCTCGTGCATGCCCGGGACGTTTTCCGCACGGCCATCGCCGCGAACGCCGCGGCAATAGTCCTGGCCCATAACCATCCGAGCGGCGATCCGACCCCCTCCGAGGGCGACATCAAGGTGACGCGCGACCTTATCCGCGCCGGCCAGTTGCTCAAGATTGAGGTGCTGGATCACGTCATCGTGGGTCGGCCGTCATCCGAACGCCAGAAAGACTATGTGTCCTTGCGCGAACTGGGATATTTCTATTCGTGACCCGTTTTGAGCAGAATATTCGATTGACAAAGCGATTCAGCCGCTTAGACTTGCGCCTGTTGAATCAATTTACAGATCAGGAGCGCATGATGAAAATGACATCCACGTGGATTCAGAAAATTGCGGTCTGTGCGGCAGCTATGGCACTGGCCTTCTCCGTGGTCGCGGAGACCAAGCAGGTTAGCGCCAAGGTCACTCGCATCAAAGGTTCAGCCCGCTACAGCGTCGACGGCAGCACTTGGAAACCGCTAAGTGTGGGCCAATCCCTGTTCAGCGGCGCAACAATTCAGACCGCGGCCGGGTCCACCGTGGATTTGGTGCTGGGCCAGGATATTCCCATTGTTCGCGCCCCCCGCGTTGCTGAGTCGTTTTCCGTGCAGGGCATCGGGTACCAGATGCTGGCGGAGCAGGACGCCATTCGGATTTACCAAGACACAGTGCTCGCGATTGACAAGTTGACCTCGACGCCCACCGGGATGGACGATGTGAAGGAAACGCAGCTCGACCTTCGCGCCGGTAAAATCTTCGGCAAGGTCAAGAAGATGTCGGCTGCCTCCAAATATGAGATCAAGCTGCCCAACGGCGTGGCCGGAATTCGTGGAACGGTTTACTCCGTGACTGCCGAAGGTGTTGTCACCGTTTTCTCCGGCCAAGTTGTCGTTGCTTACGTTGGCTCCAATGGCCAAGTCATTACGCAGGTTGTCGAAGCAGGCTACACGTTCGACGTGCGCACAGGCGGGCAACCCTCGCCGATTCCACAAGGGATCACGCCAGATTCGCTCCCGACGCCGCCGCCTGGCTTGACAGAAGTTCCTGGTGACCAGACGCACATCTTTGTTTCGCCAACATCGGGTGAAACTGGGAGCAACGGCGGATCGAGTGGTTCCGAGGGTACTGAGACCAAGTAGCCTCCAGTAGTCACTTTCAGGCCAGAGCAGCCTTGTGTTGCTCTGGCCTTTTTGTTTAGTTCGCCGGTGATGCTCCGTCGAACCACGCTCACCTACCTGGCACTTACCTTGGCCGTAGTGGCGAGCTTCGTTTGGGTGACGGCTTCCCGTCCCAGTTTCGTCGAGAAGGTGGAGGCCCTGACTTACGACTGGCGGGTGAAACTCGCGCGGCAGACTCCCACCCCGGCGGCCACCAACCTGGGATTCGTGGACATCAACGACCAGACGATCGCAGTGCTCAAGAGCCGCGCCTTGGGCAACGGGTACGGATTATACTGGCCGCGGCATATCTATGGGAAAGTCGCGCGCGAACTCCGACGCCAAGGGGCGCGAGCAGTCGCGTTTGATGTGCTCTTTGGCGAACCGCGGGATGACCACGGCGCTGTTCTGATCAACGACCAGTCGGTCGAATCCGACGAGTTCTTCGCGCTGCAATTGGCTGCCGCTGGCAACGTCATCCTCGCCGCAGATCGTGGCATGCTGCCAATCCCGTTGTTCGCCACCAACGCTGCCGCCGTGGCCGACATCTCGGCGGAAAAGGACGTTGACGGCGTGTTGCGCCGGGCGCGAGCGTTCCAGATTTACCGACAATGGCATCCCATCTTCCTGAAAGCCGCCGAGGAATACGGCGTGGACTTGATACATGCGAATGTCGAGGCGCGTAGAATCCTCCTCACGCAGAGCGATGGGACCGAGGTTCCGCCGATCGACTTGGACGAGCAGGGGCGCTTCGCTCTGGCCGATTTTTCCGACAATCTCCCGGCCGGGTTGCCAAGCCACGCCGCCCCGTTTACCGAAATCCGCGTCTGGCACATGGGCATCGTGCTTGCGGCACTGGAGCTCAAGCTGGATTTGGCCCGGGCCGTGGTGAACTTACCCGAAGGCCGCATCGTCCTGCGCGGCGACGGTGGCCTTGAGCGCGTAATCCCGGTGGACGCGCAAGGTTACTTCTACATCGACTGGTCGCTCCCAACCAACGATCCGCGACTGACAGCCCAAAACTTCGTCAGCCTCTATCAGAAAGACCGCGACCGGCTCCGCGGCGAGACGAATGACATCCCGGACCTCTGGAAAGACAAGCTGGTGGTGATCGGCTCGACAGCCACGGGTAACGACCTCACCGATCTGGGCGCCACGCCGTTAGCGAAGGAAACATTTCTGCTGAGTAAGCACTGGAACGTCGCCAACACCATCATCCAAGACCACTTCATCCGGCGCGCGTCACCACAGGTCGAGACTCTCATTGTTCTCGCGATGGCTGCGATCGCATTCGGGCTGACGATGGGGCTGCGTCCGCCATGGTCGTCGCTCAGCGTGGCGGCGTTGGGCGCAATCTATGCGGCGCTAACGGTCTGGGTATACACCCATTCACGCCTCTGGTTGCCCATGGTGCTGCCTCTGGCGGGTGGACTCGCGCTGACGCACGGCTGCATCCTTGCCTACCAAGCATTTTTCGAACAGAGCGAAAAGCGGCGCGTTAAAGCGGTGTTCAGTAAGATCGTCTCACCGAAGGTTGTCAACGTACTCCTTCGGGCGAAAGACTTGTCACTCGTTGGCGCGCGCCGCGAGGTCACCGTATTCTTTGCCGACGTACGTGGGTTCACCGAGTTTACCGACGTGAGCCAAGAGAAGGTTGAGGAGTATGTACGTCTCCACCATCTGGTGGGGGCTGCTGCAGAAGCATGCTACGCGAAGCAGGCAGGAGAGACCCTTGCCACGGTCAATCTGTACCTCGCACACGTGGCTGACACAGTCATTAAGCACGACGGTGTCCTCGACAAATACATCGGAGATTGCGTGATGGCTTTCTGGGGCGCTCCGGCGCCGTCACCACAGCATGCTGCGGCATGCGTTCGCGCGGCCGTGGATGCGCAACGCGCCATCGACGCCCTCAACAAACGTCGCGCGGAAGAGAACAAAGCCATCGAGGCGGAGAATATTCGACGCGCCGCCACAGGCGAACCGCCGCTGGCGACTCGTCCGCAACTCCACTTGGGCACCGGCATCAACACTGGTGTCGTCACCGTGGGACTCATGGGATCGGAACAACACATTCGCAACTACACCGTGTTCGGACGGGAAGTCAATCTGGCCAGTCGCTTGGAGGGTGTTTCGGGACACGGACGAATTGTCATCAGCGAAACGACCCACCGCCACTTGTTGCGCGACGATCCAGCCCTGGCGAAGACCTGCGTTCCCCTGCCCGCCGTGACCGTCAAGGGAATCAAGGCCGCGGTGAACATCTATGAGGTTCCCTGGCGTTTGCCGGAACCCACCGCCAGCTCGGAGAACGCTTGATGGAGTATCCGTATCTCGCTTGTCAATCCGCCGGCAAACAAACATGGACATGCACGGCGCAGAGTGACGGCCAACAGCGGATCGCGCTATCGCGCCAGGTTGCGATTTGCATTTGAACCGCGCGGGCGCATATTGGGGTCATCATGAGAATCACCATTGCCCTAACGCTTTGCTCTATCCTGTGCTTCGCCGCCGGCTGCGGCAAGCAAGACGCCTCGACCACTCCGACCACGACCGACGCGTCGAAGGCTGCAACGGAAGCCGCCAAACCAGCCGCCACAGCGGCGGAAACAGCCAAAGCGGCGGTGACTGCGGTTGCGACCGAAGCCGCCAGCCAGGCCGACGATCTCCTCAAAAAGGCGAAGAGTCTCGCGGATGCGCAGAAGTACCAAGATGCCGCCAACATTCTGCAACAACTCTCCAGCCTGAAACTGACACCTGAGCAACAGAAGCTCGTAGATGATTTGAAAGCCCTCATTCAGAAAGCCCTGGCCAAAGAGGCCGCCGCACAAGGCACTAAAGCCGTGGGCGATCTCCTGGGCGGGAAGAAATAGGGACCAGCTTATTGCGCGTGCAGAGCGCTTTATCGTCAAGCAGACCCCGCTGGGCGCCGATTGGAGCGTTTCGGGTTCGTCGGCGCCCAGTCTCCTTTCAGCGCAACGCGGTTTTCCCGCAGTGGCGTTCCAGACACCGTTCATGAAAACACCTCGGAGACTCCTCGCTCTAGCCACCGCTGTTGGCATCTGTTTGGCTTGGATGGGCTGCACCACATATCGCCCCGGTGCGGAGCTAAAAGTGAGCCTGGTCAATGTGCGTTTCGCCCAAAGCACAGTTCTGGAAACAACTGCGATTTTCACCGTGCGCCTGCAGAACGAATCGCCCGAGCCGGTAACGATCAGCGGCGGCGTCCACAAATTCTATCTGGACGGCGCTTGCATTGGCGAGGGGTTGTCAAACGAGACGTTCGCCCTGCCGCGGCTGGACTCCGCAACGCAGGACCTCACCGTGCATCTGCGCAATCTCACCGTCGCGCGCAAACTGAAACCGATTCTGGAGCAAAAGCGTTTCGACTACCGCGTCGAGAGCACGCTGTATCAGGAGCAGGATGGCCGGCGAGGGCGAACCAAGATCTCGAATGCCGGCCAGTTGGACCTCCGCGAGTTCCAGCCCACCGCGCCGCCAGCCCATTGACCTCGCCCTCCGTCATTTCCACCGTGGAATCACAGACGATACCGACGCCACCCGCCAACTGCGCCCAGCAGACCGCGCCGCCGGCGCCACCGATCAACAGCGTTGTTCCCTGCGACGCCTGCGAGCGGCTTGAAGCCACCAATCGCACAAAACTGGAGTTCTTGGCCAACATGAGCCACGAAATCCGTACGCCGATGAACGCGATCCTCGGCCTGACCGACCTGGTGCTGGAAACCCAGCTCTCGCCCCAGCAACGTCGCCATCTCGAAGCTGTCCAGACTTCCGCCGAGAGTCTGCTGACGCTGATCAACGATCTCCTGGACATCTCGAAAATCGAGGCCGGCAAGTTCGAACTGCACCCAGAACCGTTCGCGCTCTCAGTAGTCTTGGAGCAGGTCGTCAAAGCATTGACGGTTCAAGCCGCCCAGAAACATCTCGGTCTTTCCCTGAGCATCGTTCCCAGCGTGCCAGAGGTCTTGGTCGGCGATCCCTGCCGCTTACGGCAGATCCTCTTCAACCTGGTCGGCAACGCGATCAAGTTTACGGACCAAGGCCGCGTCGAGGTGAGCGTGGCCGTCGCCGGAGACGACACGACTCGCTTCACGCGCAAGGAGCAACCGGTCGGAGCCTCGCCTCCTTCTGCATCGGACTGTCTGCTGCACTTCTGCGTCAGCGACACGGGTATCGGCATCCCGCTGGAAAAGCAGCAGGCCATCTTCGAGCCGTTCACGCAAGCGGACACCTCCATCTCCCGGCGGTTCGGCGGCACGGGGTTGGGGCTGACGATCTCTGCGAAGCTTTGTCGGATGATGGCCGGACGGATTTGGGTTCGCAGTGTGCCGGGCGAGGGCAGTCAGTTTCACTTCACGGTGCGATTCCGCATTCACGCCGAGCCGTTGGTGGCGACCTTACCAATCCAACCGGCACCCGGTCCGGGGCGATTGCGCGTGCTGTTGGCGGAGGATAATCCCCTCAACCGTGAAGTTGCATCCGCCTTGCTGGGACGCATGGGACACGCCTTAGTCGTAACCGAGGACGGCGAGGAGGCGCTGTCGGCGCTCGAGCGCGATACGTTTGACGTGCTCTTGTTGGACGTCCAAATGCCCGGCACGGATGGTTTCGAAGTCATGCGGAGGATTCGCGAGCGCGAGGCCGGCAACAGCCATCACCTTCCGATCATCGCGGTCACCGCGCACGCCATGAAGGGCGACCGCGAGCGGTGTCTGGCCGCCGGTGCGGACGATTACGTCAGCAAGCCGCTCCGCCGCCAGGACCTCGCCCAAGCCATCGCTCGGGTATTCTCAGCCCGGCCCGCCGCGCCTGCATTAGTCAGACAGCCTGGACAGATTTGTCTCGATCGGCTGCTCGAGGAAGTCGAGGGGGACCGCACGGTGCTCCGTCGGATGATCGCACTCTACTTCGACACCACGCCCGCCATGCTCTCCCACGTGCAGCGGGCGGCTGAAGCGGGTGACGCCGCCGCGCTCGCCCGTGCCACGCACACGCTGAAAGGATCTGCCGCTCAATTCGGTGCAGAAGAGGCCTACCAATTACTGGCAGCGATGGAACAAAGCGCCCGTGAAGGCAACGTGACGAATGCGACTTCCCACCTGCCGGAGTTGATTAACGCTCTGGACCAAGTGGCCGCGGACCTTAGGACTTTCCAGGCGGGGCTTTGATTCCGTTCCGCAGGCGGCTGTTGGCAAACCCGTAGAGGAAATAGAAGACCAACCCGACGCCGAGCCAGATAAAGAAACGCCGCCAAGTGGTCCACGGCAATTCAATCATCAGCCACGCGCACGAGGCGATGGCCATGAGCGGCACGAACGGCACCCAGGGCGTGCGGAACGGGCGTGCCCGGCTTGGCTCTTTCACCCGCAGCACGATGATCCCTGCGGCCACCAGCACGAAGGCGAACAGCGTCCCGATATTGCAGAGCTCCACCACCTCGTTGATGTTAGTCATCGCCGCGAAGACGGCCACAGCCACACCGGTCAGGATCGTGGTGATGTGTGGCGTGCGGTACCGCGGATGTACTTTGGCCGCCCATTGCGGCAGCAGGCCGTCGCGTGCCATCGAAAAGAAGATGCGCGGCTGGCCGAGTTGAAACACCAGCAGCACGGAGGTGGTCGCGAAGACCGCCCCGAATGAAATGACACCGGCGGTCCAGTTCATGCCGCGTTCGTGGAACGCCATCGCCAATGGATCCGCCACGCCTGAAAACCGGTCCCATTTCACCATCCCCGTGAGCACCAGCGCCACCGCGACATAGATTACCGTGCAAACGATCAAGCTCGCGATAATGCCAATGGGCATGTTGCGCTGTGGATTGCGGGTCTCCTCTGCCGCCGTCGAAACGGCATCAAATCCGATATAGGCGAAAAAGATGATCGCCGCCGCGCTGGAGATACCCGCAAAGCCGGTCGGCGCAAACGGCGTCCAGTTCGCTGGCTTCACATAGAGCGCGCCCACGCCCACAAACAGGCCGATGACCAGCAGTTTGATGATCACCATCGCGCTGTTGAAACCGGCGCTCTCCCGAATACCTCGCACGAGAATCCAAGTGATCAGGGCCACAATCAAGACGGCAGGCAGGTTGAAAACGATCGGCAGCCCCAGGACGCGCGGCGCGTGTTCCAGCGCGGCGCCGTTACGCAGCATCGTGTCACCCAAGGTGGCCAAGTCCAGACCACCCGCCTTCGCGGCCGCGATTTCCTTGGCGGCCTGCAACGCCGAGCGGAGGTCCGTGCCCAGCCAGGCTGGCCAGTGGCAACCGAAGCCGGCGAGTAGGCTCTGGAAATAGTCAGACCAACCGATCGCCACCGCTACGTTGCCCACGGCGTATTCGAGGATCAAATCCCAACCGATAATCCACGCGATCAGTTCGCCAAGCGTGGCGTAGGCGTATGTGTAAGCCGAACCAGCCACCGGCACCATGGCGGCAAATTCACAGTAGCAGAGCGCCGCGAAGCCACACGCAATGGCTACGAGCACGAACGACAACACCAGCGCCGGCCCCGCGCCGATGTGTTCCGAGCCGCCTGCCGCCGCCGTGCCGACCGTCGAGAAGATCCCGGCGCCGATGATGCCACCCACGCCCAGCAGGGTGAGCTGTATCGGCCCGAGCGCGCGTTTGAGTTGGTGCTGCGGCTCGACGGTCTCGTGGACCAGCGAGTCGAGCGACTTGCGTTGAAAGAGCTTCGACCAGGGCATGATAGCGCGCACAGCAGATGGGAGGGCCGCGGCCAGTTCAAGAGAAAAGTAGTCCGCCGCGGCGATTCTCCGCTGGTCGAAACGTCCAGCGAAGCCTCACCCCCCGACACAACCCGTGGCTCACGATCTCTTCGCTCGTTTCGAACCCACAAGCCGCGGCGACAACACCCATTCCAAACTCGCGCACCGACCGACTCGCAGCCGCTCGACTTCTAGCCGACAGATGCCGCCCTTCTTCAGCGTCAGCAACAAGCTTTGCCCGCCCGTGCAAAGCAACGAAACCAGACCGCTCAGGTGCGGCTCGTGGCCGACGAGCAGCAGGCTCTTCGGCGCGGGTCGGAGTTCATTCAACTGGCGAATGAGTTCGCCGTAGTCGCCGGCCGGTGTGAGGGGAGCGGCGAACTCCAACCGGTCGTGCAACCGCAACCCGCGCTCTATGATCTCCGCCGTCTCCCGTGCCCGAACGAGCGGGCTGGAGAAGATAACGTCGAAGGTGATCTCCCACTGGCGCAGCGCGTGAGCGAGGGCCTTGGTGCGTTGCTGCCCCCGGCTGGTGAGAGGTCGGTCGGCGTCATTGGCGTAACGCGGGTCGCCGTGGTCGGCAGCCTCGCCATGTCGCAGTATGTAGAGTTTCATGAAGCAGTAGGAACGGGCGATGCAGACGGTGCGCTGAGTGTCGTCGGGTTGAGGGCGGGAAGCTCCTCGAGCGTCAGCAGGAAGCGGTCGATGGCGTCACGCCGGCACAACCGCAATGTCGAACACAACCGTCGCCCGTCGGCGGGGACAACTGCACCGGTCTCGACCGCCACCGCCACGGCATGCAACAGAACTTCCAAGTCCTGAATGTCGCCCATGAGCTTCTGAAAGCCGCGCATCCGAGCCAACAGCTCTTCCGTAATGCCCGGCACCAAGGGCTGGAGGAGCTCGCCCATGTAGCGCACGCGCTTGAAAGCCACGCGGGTGCGATGGATGGTGGCTGGCGCACGGCGGCAGATTTGCCGGCGCAACACGATCACCCGCGCGAAGGCTTCGCCCAACGCGGCCTGTGCCAGTTGCTCCGCGCTGGACGGACACTTACCCGAACCCGTGGCCGCCAACGCCTCCTCAATCGCCTTCAGCCGCTTCTGCAGTCGTCTCTGCCTCGTGGCCTTGATGCCGCGGCACAACTCGCCAATGAGCTCGCGCTCGCGTCGCCGCCACAACGAGTCCAGCAGCCGTGTTTCCGGAAACTCGCGGCGCAGCGGCTTGAGCAGTGTCAGGCAAACATGGGTATCGCGTAGCGTGTCGAAGGAATCCAGCCGGCGTTTCAGGTCCTTCCTCGCCTTGCGGATATCTTCCCCAAAATGCAGGGTGCGCAGCAAATCCAGCAACGCCAATAGCCGGCGCGTTTCAATGCGCAGGTTATGCACGGTGGTTTCCGAGAACTTCCTCTGGCAACGCTCCAACCGGTTGCGGTAGCGTCGCCGTAATGTGCGCACACTTCGAGTGAGATGGCGGGCGAGCGCTTTAGGTAAGAGCACGTCCATGACCGCAGCTCAAAATGGCCGCTTTGCCAGTTTGACTTCCGGATACCGATTCTTCGCGGCAGGCAGTCTCACGAGAGGCGTGTTGCCGCTGACCGCGTGGGCAATGAACTCAAATTGACTGCGGCGAGCTTTCACTCCCCGTTTTCGGTCCGCCAACCGGTAGTTGCCATCCGGCTGAAGCAACCGCGCCCGGGTGTTGTCCGCCAGCGGCACCGCCACTAGTTCCGACGTAATTCGCTCGCGCAGGTTGCCGTCGAGGATTGGGAACACAGCTTCGATGCGGCGGTAGAAGTTCCGCGGCATCCAATCCGCACTACCCATGAACACCTCCGGCTGACTCGCGTTCTCGAAGTAGAAAATGCGGCTGTGCTCGAGGAAGCGGTCCACGATGCTGCGCACGGTGATGTTCTCGCTCACCCCTTTGAGCCCCGGCCGCAGGCAGCAAATACCCCGCACGATAAGGTCGATCTTTACGCCGGCTTGCGACGCGCGATACATGGCTTCGATGATCTCGCGGTCCACGAGCGAGTTCATCTTGGCCACCATGCGGGCCGGAAACCCATTCCGGGCGTGGTCGGCTTCGCGGTTCACCAAGCCCACCAACCGGGCGGCCAGGTCGAACGGAGCCACGAGCAACCGCTGCATCGGCCGGAACTGCGAAATGCCGGTGAGCAGGTTGAAGAGGTTCGTCACGTCCTCACCAAACTCGGGCCGGCACGTCAACAGGCCCGTATCCGTGTAGAGCCGTGCTGTGCTCGCATTGTAGTTGCCGGTCGCCAGGTGGACGTAGCGACGGATCGTGTCCCCATCACGGCGCACGATGAGCGTGGCCTTGCAGTGAATCTTGTAACCGACGAGGCCATAGACGACATGCACGCCCGCGTCCTCCAGCTTGCGCGCCCACTCGATGTTGTTGGCCTCATCAAAGCGCGCCCGCAACTCGACGACCACCGCCACCTGCTTGCCGTTTTTCACTGCATCCATCAGCGCACCGATGATGCGCGCGTCGCCACCGGTTCGATAGAGCGTCTGTTTGATGGCCAGGACCGCCGGGTCGAGCGCGGCTTGTTGCAGGAGGCTCACAACGCTTTCGAAACTCTCGAACGGATGATGCAGGAGGATGTCGTGCTTCCGAATGGCGGCGAACAGGTCCTCGTGATCACGCACGGTCCTGGCCAAGGGCGCAACAAAGGGCGGGTAGCGCAATTCCGGCGAGTGATCGCCCTCACAGATCATCATCAGGCGGACCGGATTGAGCGGGCCGTCCACAACGTGCAGGTCCGCCTCGTCGAGCCGCAACTGCTGCAGCAATTGCGTGCGCACATCCTCCGGACAGCCCCGCCCGACTTCGAGCCGCACCGCGTCGCCCCGACGTCGGCGCTGGAGCTCCTGTTCCACCGCCGCCAGCAAATTCGCCACCTCCTCGTCGTCAATGTACAACTCGCTGTTGCGCGTGACGCGGAACGGCCACCAACCTTGAATCTTCGTGCCCGGAAAAAGATCGCCCAGGAAATGCCCGATAAGCTGTCCGAGAAAGACATAGTCCATACGACCATCGTGGCGGGGCAGCTTGATCAACCGCGGCAAGACTCGCGGCACCTGCACCACGGCCAGTTGCGACTCCGGTTTCCCCCCAGAGTCCATCTCCACCTTGGCGATGAGGTTGAGCGAGCGGTTTAGCAGTTGCGGAAATGGGTGCGCGGAGTCAATCGCCAGCGGCGTGAGCACCGGCAACACCTCGGTGCGGTAGTAGCGCTCGATCCACTCGCGGTCGGCGTCATCAAGGTCCGCCCAAGCGAGGAAACGGATGCCGTTCTTCGCCAGTTCAGGCACGAGATGTTCGCGCCAGCAAGCGTATTGGGCCCGTATCATGCGCCGCACCCGGCGGACAATGGCCTGGAAGGTCTCGGTGGCGGTCAGCCCGTCCACGCTCCGCTCGACCACCTCGGTTTCCATCTGTTGCTTGATGCCCGCTACCCGCACCTCGAAGAACTCGTCGAGGTTGGAACTCACGATGCAGAAGAACTTCACGCGCTCCAGCAGAGGGTTCTCCGGATTGGTGGCCTCGTCGAGCACCCGCTGGTTGAACTCCAGCCAGCTCAACTCGCGATTGATGAAGTGCCGTGGTTTGAATGTGCTCTTCGTCACAAGGGACATACTATAGCCGAGGCCAGTTGCCTTGTGCAATGGCCACCGGCGAGACCGGAAGTGGCGGTCAGAAGGAGCGCGCCCGGTCCCCGGGCGCAGCGGCCAAACCTGCCAATCCCGGTGGGACCTGCACCCCAGCGGGTGGCTTCCCCGCGCTGCGGACAGAGACTGTCCGCGGTCCGATGTGTGGGGATTTCGTTCGCCGTGACCGCCATTCCATTCGCACACCGGCGAGACGGCGAGACCGGAAGTGCGACAGCCTGGCGGCGACTCACTCGATCGCCCGAGGCCGAACCAGGCCCTCTGAACCGCGTTGCAGGCCCCCGTTCCTACATCCCCCGGGCTGCGAACAACTCGCGGACCGTCCCTGTTCTCAGTGTCGCCCCACGCACCGACTCGCGGCGGCCAGGCTGAACTGGTGAACAACTTCTGGAAAAAAACTTTTGCATTTCCGCTGGCGGGCGCTTTAATGAGCGGCGTCGGTGGTTGCAGAGTTGGACAGTTTTTTCGGTTGATCACGTTCCGCCTGGGCGATTCGGTTCCTCACGACCAGTGTAGCGGTAAGGTAATCGTGTTGGAATGAACGCACCCTTTTTCTTTGCGGCGGGCACTCAAAGCGAGTTGCTCTTCATTTGGGATCGGGCCACGATCGAGGCCAAGATCATCAT
>CAZWJC010000010.1:0-63736 GCA_964634255.1 uncultured Verrucomicrobiota bacterium
GTTGAGGCATTGATAGATACTCCGCCCCAAGAGCGAATCACTGCCTCCGAAAAATGGTGGGCGCGACAGGGGTCGAACCTGCACGAATTTCTTCACAGGATCCTAAGTCCTGCGCGTCTGCCAATTCCGCCACGCGCCCATTGCCGACCCCGCAGCCACGCGCCGCAGGGATTCCCAATTTCTGCTCCGCGCCGCAATCCGTCTGCGTCAGCGAGCGAATTCACTATGGCCGATCTGGGTTTGCCGGCAAGATCATTCGGGAATGCTCCTCCACCTGGCCCGGCCAGAGGTGTAGAGAAACGCTGGGTTGCGGTTGAGCAAGGGAAGGCGCAAGCCGCGCCGCTTGACGCATGATGTCCGACAGCACACTCTGCCGCCGGGGCGACAGAGTGTGACCTGCCGCGAGAAACCGCCTAGGAATGCAGTCGGAGCGCCCCTCTGTAGCATGAAACCACTGATCGAAGTTTGCGTAGATTCCGTGGAGTCCGCACTCGCAGCCGAAGCGGGTGGCGCGGACCGGATCGAGTTGTGCCAGGATTTGTGCGAAGGCGGACTGACGCCCAGCGCGGGATTACTGGCCGTGGTTCGGGAACGTGTGAAGTTGCCCATCGCCGTCATGATCCGGCCACGCGGTGCGGACTTTCATTATTCGGACGCTGAGTTCGAGGTAATGCGGCGTGATTTGGTCGCTGCCAAACAGGCCGGGGCGAACATGATCGTCTTGGGATTGCTCACGCCGACGGGGGCGATTGACCGGGCGCGAACGGCGGAACTCGTTGCCCTGGCTCGGCCGCTGCCGGTCACATTTCACCGCGCATTTGATATGACGCGTGACGCCGCAGAAGCGCTTGGCGCACTTATCGGCTTGGGCATCGAGCGGGTGTTGACGTCCGGCCTGGAACGTACCGTAGTGGAGGGGCTCGATACAATCCTCGCGCTTCAGCAGCAGGCGGGCGGTCGCATCCTCATCGTACCCGGCGGTGGCATCACCGAGCGCAACCTGTCCAAAATCCTGGCCGCGACCCACGCAAAGGAATTCCACGTGTCAGCCAGCGCGACGGAGGAAAGCCGCATGACGTTTCGCAATTCGCGCGTGGCGATGGGCCGCACGTTTGGCCCGGCCGAGTACGCTTTCACACGTGCCAGCACAGCGCGGGTTCGGACGTTTCGCGCACTCGCGGACTGAATGGACGCTGCACCGGGGGGGAGGCTTGTTGTGTGGCGCGCCTGGATGATAGCGCTGGCAAGGTTGCGGCTGAAAGCCGTGACCGGTTAGGGGCGGACTGAGGGCTTCACCGAAGAACTCAATTGCGCCACTTCGATTCGGCTTCTAACCTGTGTCATCATTTGAGCACGGATGCATCCAAGTATGTAGAGAAGAAGCCGGGCGCCTCGCGGCCAGCCCGCTTCAGCGAACCGGCCTTCGACGAAGCTGCGTGTTTGCGGGATCTCCAGACACACGCGGCCAAGTTTGTTCCGTTTCTGACGCGAAAGTGCGAACTGGACTTTCGGGGGCGCATCTTGGAAATCGGTGCCGGCCCGTGCTGGTTCAGCGCGGAATTATCGCGGCTACCAGCGGTGGTGGAGGTCATCGCCACAGACGTCTCGCCCCGATTGCTGAAAGAATTGGCGCCACAGGTCTTCGATCTGCTCCGGGCCGACTCGCGCAAAATCACCCGCATGCCGACGGACTTCCACCGGCTGGATTTCCGGAAGGCCTCGTTCGACTTCGTGGTGTGTGCGAATGCTCTCCATTGCGCGTTGAATCTGCCGCAGACGCTCCGCGAATGTCACCGGGTGCTCAAGCCGGGGGGGCGGCTGGTCGCCGTGCGCGAACCGGTGCGTCCGTTGGTGCAGTTCCACGGCGAAGACAGCCCGGCGGCGCTCCGGACCGGCAAGCCCCTGCTACGCACGCGGGCCGAGTATCAGGACCTGTTCGAACGGGCTGGATTCGAGGTCACGGCGGAGCGGCTCAACCTCGCCAGTGGCATGAAGTACTACTTCGACCAGATGGTGAACGGGTTGACCCACGCACGGTACGTATTCGTCGGCGTCAAACGCGGAAGTGACTAAGCCGACCTTCCGACTGGCGAGTCGCCGTCCCGGTGCAAGTCGGATTGTCCGGATCAGGCTTGGCTGCGCTTCCGGATGGCCCGCCACCACCAACGCCAGTCGTCCACTCGCCGGCCGTGGCAATACGCCTTCAAGAAACGCACCATCAGGCAAACGGGCGTGCCGGGGACATCCTGGGCGAGCCGCGCCAGATCGGCCACAGCCCGCGCACGGCCGCCAATCCGCACCCGGCGCACGCCGTCCAGATCGATCAAGTGCGGGCGCAATTGATCGTCGAACAGGACGTTGGTCGCCTTGAGATCCCGGTGGGAGAAACCGTGGTTGTGCAATTGAGCCAGCAGAATGGCCAAGCGTTCCACTGCCTGGCGCGTCGCGAGGTGCTTCTGTTGTAGCAAGGCGGCCAAGGTCACCGCTCCGGGGATTTCCTCTGTCAGCAAATACGCGCGCAACGGCCAGCGCAGCCGGCGTTCTTCGCCTGCCGCCAGCACGCGTGCCGTGGCGACGCCCGCCTGTTCCAGCAACACACCGCTACGAAAGGCCCGTTGAGTTCGCGCCGGGCGAAAGAAATCACGCAACCGATGGCTGAGCTTACCGTAGTTGAGCCGGCGCAGCACCCAGCCCGATCCCGCTGTCCCCGGCAGGCGCGCGATGGTAACGTTGCGGGAATTCTTGTAGTATCGGCTCGGGTCCCGCAGCCACTCATCCGGACGCTCCAAGACAGCGCGTAGCGGGTCTTCAGGCAAGCCCGTCCGCACGAGCCAGCGGACCGGGCCGTTCGATCGAGGAGTGAGCTGGTATGTGACCACTGCCCGCCGACGCAGGCCTTGCGCATGTCGGCTCAACTGGCGCACGAGTTCTCGAGCCGACGGTTTCTCGGTTCGTGCGCGGCAGTAAGTGGCGATAAACCAAAGGTGTTCGCGGGCTGAGAGCGGTGAACGTTGCAGCATCCGCCGCAGGTCCTTCAATGCCGTGCGGGATGTGAACCAAGGGCCGAAGTAGCGCAAGGCATCCAAGTCCACCAGTACCGGGGTGCTGAAATCTGAACGGCTCACCAGGAAATTCAAGGAATGCGGGTCAAAGTGCGAGAATCGCGCGTCGTGAAGTCGGGCCATGGTGCGCGCCAGCGAGCGGACCAAGAGTAGACGTCGCTGACGGTCAGCACACGTCGCGTATGCCCGATTCATGGTGGCGGCCTCTGGCACTTCTGAGCTGATTTGAAAGGCTTCGCGCCACCAGAACAATCGGAAACGTTCACCGACGGCCACAGGCGTGGCAGTGGCAATGCCCAGTTCCTGCAAGCGGAGTGCGTTCGCAAAGGCGCGGCGGGCGGGGGCATGTCGAAAACAATCCTTGCAGGAGGCCCAAAAACCGCGCGGCTTGTGGAACTTGATGAATAGCGGGAGGTCTGGCCATTCCGGAAGAACCAGGCGTGCGAATCGGGAACTGGGCCGGGGAGGTGTTCGTTCAATGAGCTGGGCCGGGGGCAACATCAACTCGCGAGGCCGCTCCAGCCGTTCCAAGAAACGGCTGTCGGCGAACCGAGGGTTGATCAACCACGACCACGCACCGGTTCTCAGTCGCCGCAGGCTTCCCTCGCTGGGTGACAGACTCTTCATGCAGTTTGCGTCGGGCAAAAACATACCCGCCGCTCAGAGCGCAAGCACTCACATTCCTCAGCGTTGAGGATCAATCGGTCGGTGGGGATTCCCGTAACGGGCCTCGACCAAGCAACTCGTCGTAGTAGCACTCCAGTAGCTCGACTTGGTGAAGAATGTTGTAGCTGGACTCGACATGTCGCCGGCCCGCTTCGCCGAATGCCGCCCAACGTCCGGGTTGGCAAACCATCGCTTCCAACTGCTGCGCCAACCCCTCGACGTCCCGCTCGTCGGCGAGCAAACCGCTCTTGCCATCCAGCACGGCTTCGGGAATATCGCAATGTCGCGTGGCCACAATCGGCAGGCCGGCAGCCGCGGTTTCGAGCAGGGTGACCGGGAAGCCACCTTCGGCATCGCCACTGGCCGCAACGACACTGGGTTGCAGAAAGATGTGGGCGTTCCGAAGCCGTTGAAGGTACTCCGAGTAAGAAACCAATTCCGACCAGGTGATGCGGTCCGCCAGACCGTACTCGCGGATGCACGATTGAAGCTCCGTTTTGTGATCGTCCGCCTGCGAGAATCCGCCCCCGATGATCATGTCGAGCCGGAGGTTCGGGTAGCGCGGTGCGAGTTTGGCGAAGGCCTTCAGCCCGTAGATATGGCCCTTCTTCTCGACGGCGCGTCCGGTCATGAGAACGCGGATTTCCCCATTGGCCGTCGGTCGGCGCGGCAGGAATTGGATTTGGGATAAATCAACGCCCAGGTGGAAGATCTTCACCTTGGCGGGATCCGCACCCAGCGCGATGACCTTATTCCGCATCGCGTTGCCCTCCACCAAAAAGAGCTGCGACTGGCCGACGAACTCGAGGAACTTCTGTTGCCATTCCGTCTGCCGGGAATTCTTCCAGATGTCCGCGCCGTAGAACGTCGTGAGGTGCGGGATCCCGAGCGTGCGTGCCAATCGCCAATCGGCCATGCCGTATTCGGCGTAGTGCGAGTGGAGCACGGCCGCTTGGTGATGCCGGAGCGCCCATAGGTGCTGAGGGAAATAACCCTGCCACCGACGAACCGCTTTCTCAAAACCCCGGCGCCACCACGGCAGATCGTACTGCGCGTAGAGCGGTTTAAAGGGAAATTGCGCGAGGTTCTCCGTGCGTTTCGCGATCACGATCGCTTGGTAGCGCTTGAGGAAAACAAGCTGGTGATGAATCCAGGACGCCGGGCAATACGGGTTGACTGAATGGGCGACGACGGGGGTACTCATTCTAGACCTCGCCCAACCGCTTCAAGATTCGGGCCGGCACGCCACCCACCGCGGTCCCCGGGGGCACATCCTCCACCACCACGGCGCCGGCAGCGATTACCGCGTGCGGTCCAACCGTGAGGCCGTGCAGGATGATCGCCCCACTTCCGACATACACATCTTCCAGAATGCGGATCGGCCCTTTGTCAGGAGGATAGAGCCTGGCCAGCGGAATCTGTCCCACATCCAAGTGCGTGGCGAGCACGACGTTCATGGACAGGGTAACGTTGCTCCCGATTTGAATTTGATCCTTCAGATCGAAGAGCACGTTGTGTCCGATGAACACATTCTCCCCGATGGAAAGCCGGGAGAAGTCCTTGCCAGCGTTGATCACGTTTATTGGATGGGCCAGACGCGTGCTCGAGCTGATTTGGGCGCCAAAGTGTTCGAGCAAGGCGCGGCGCTGCCCGCTGGTAATGTTCTGCCGGAGCCGCCCCAAAACGGCCCGTTTGGAAAGACACCCGCAGTAAATTGACCTGAGCAGCCGGATCATCGCGCGTATGCTTCCAACACCTTTTTCACGGCGCCGATCACGTCCGCCACGTCCTGCTCCGAGAGCTTGGCAGACAGAGGCAGCGAGAGGGTCCGGTCCGAGATGAATTGTGCGTTCGGGAAATCCTCCGGCTTAAGGCTGTATGTTTCCGCGTAGAACGGATGCGTGTGCAGGGCCAGGTAGTGCACCCCCACGCCAATGTTCTCCTTCGTCAACGCGGCCAACACCTCATCGCGGGCGACTTTCAATCGATTCAAGTCGAGCAACAGCGTATAGAGATGATACGCATGACGGGCGCCGGGCGCGGTTGGCGGCGGGGTGAAACACGGCAAGCCGGCGAAGGCTTGATTGTAGCGCTCCCAGATCGCCTGTCGTTGCAGCCAGTACTTCTCCACCTTTTCCAGTTGCTTCAGTCCCAGCGCTGCCTGCAGGTCCATCATGTTGTATTTGAAGCCCGGCATCATCACTCGATAATGCTTGTAGCCCTCGTCGCTGAACCGTTTCCACGCGTCGCGGCTCATCCCGTGCAGCCCGAGAATCTTGAGGTGATCGGCATCTTCCTCGCGCCGGGTCACCACCATCCCTCCCTCGCCGGTTACCAGATTCTTGGTCACGTAGAAACTGAAACAGCCGAAATCGCCGAATGTGCCCGCATGCCGGCCGTCCAGCGTGGTTTCAATGGCATGGGCGCAATCCTCGATAACCGTCAGCTTGTGCTCGCGGGCGATGTCCATGATCGCAGGCATGTCGCACGGCCGCCCAGCGAAATGCACTGGCACGAGGGCCCGTGTGCGGGGGGTGATCTTCTTGCGAATCTCCTCCGGAAGGATGTTGCCGCTCCACCGGTCGCAATCCGCGAAGACTGGCGTCGCGCCGCTGTGGATGATTGCGTTGGCCGTGGCGCAAAAGGTCATCGCCGTCGTGATGACCTCGTCTCCGGGCTTCACGCCAGAAGCCAGCAGGGCCAGGTGCAGTGCCGCGGTACAGGAGTTTAAGGCCACCCCGTGCGGCGCGCCGAGATACCGCGCGAAGTCGTCCTGGAATCGCGCCACGCGCGGGCCGCTGCCGATCCAACCGCTCCGCAACGTCGCCACCACCTCCGCAATCTCGTCCTCGGCCAGCAGCGGGCTGCCATAAACCAGGAACGCGGTGCGCACCGGGGCGCCGCCATGGATCGCAAGGTTGCTGAACGTCATTGTGGGCGGCTACGTACCACAGGCGCCCGGGCCTGTCCAGCCACAACCCGGCAACAGACGCGGGCGAATGCGATTCGAGGAGCGAATCGCCGGGAACGCAGGCCGCTTCGCCCGCATTAGTGGACGCGTCTGCCGAGCCTGCGGACAACGGTGTCTGCAATGAGCAGGTTACCGCGTCTTTCTTGCGCAACGTTTGGTCACGGATTTCTGCCAATGGTCAATGAGGTCAGTAATCCGGAGTCGCAGCAGCAAGCGGCGGAATGGAAGTGCCCCATCAAATGGCACGCAGGCAAACGTGGGGCCATAGCTTGTGTTCCCCTGAATCTCCAGATGCGGAATCCGGTAGCCGCCTCGTCTCATGTCGGTAATCTGCGCCCAGCATTTCGTGTCCAAGGCACGATAGGCCTCGACAAAGTCGGTGTGATCGCTGAACAGGCAGCCGGGCACGTGGGCGTCGAGAAACCGTCGTTCCGGAGAACCCAAGTAGCAATCGTGGATGAAGACGGCTCTGGGCTGTCGTTGCCAAAGGAGTGTGATCGCGAGGCGCAAGGCACGGTAGTGTTTCGGACCGTCAATCACCACCGCGTCTCCCGGCTCCACCATCGCGAGAAGCAACTTCCGCGCGTCGCCAAACAGGCACTCTACGTTAGGCAACCCCTGGAGATTCCTGGCAGCGATGGCGACATCCGGTGAATTCCGATCCAGTTCGATGCTGACCACCGGCGTCTTCGGGAAGCACCGGCTCAGCAGAAACGTGCTCACGCCCGCGGCCCGACCGGATTCAAACACCTTCCGGGGGCTGGGTATTCCCGCGGCGGCCAACACGAAGAGTATTTCACTGAAGAGCACCCCCTTGGCCTCGTAAGGAGCGTCGGCAACCGCGCGTTCAAAGGGCTGAAGGTTCGCAGCGGCGGCTGCCAACGTGCTCTGCCATGTGATGCTGGAATCCTGTATCACCAAAGGCTCTGTCACACCGAGTCCCTGCTCCGACACCGCCACCCAACCGGGATGCTGCGGCAATCTACGTTTTGCCGCTCGCGTTGTCACTGTTCTTTGTGCAGTCAGTTGTCCGTCTTGAAACCGCAGTCCACCAAACCGATCCCTGAGCAAAGATGTTGCGACCTTCGCAAGGTGGATCAGGTTCGACGTGGGGTAGTGTCATGAGTCATGCGGACGGTGAGTTTGGCTGGAACTTCATGAGTTTTCGTTGGACACTGCCCGCCGCGTGCAGATTGGCATCATCAAGCACAACTACTTCCCGTCCGGTGGCGGCTCAGAGCGCTACACCAACGGGCTTGTGGCCGGTTTGCGCGCGCGGGGACATGACCTCCACATCCTTGCCGCGCGTTGGGACGAGGCCGCCCATTCCTCCGAGCTGACGCTGCATCGGGTGCCGGTGCTGGCCGGCCCCTCGTTTCTCCGCGTGTTATCGTTCGCCTTGAACTGCCGACGCGTGGTGGAGCGAGCAGGTTGCGATCTGGTGCTGAGTATCGAGAGGACGATCCGGCAGGATATTGCGCGTGCGGGCGGCGGCTGCCACCAGGAGTGGCTGCGACAACGCCGGCACTATCGGTCCGGCATCTGCCGACCCCTCGCCGGATTAAATCCGCTGCACCACGCCCTGCTCTGGATCGAAAGGCGGACCTTCTCTCCGCTCCACACGCGCGTCATCATCGCCAATTCGCACCGGGGCAAGGAGGAGATCATTCGGCTTTACCAGTTCCCGGCGGAACGGATCCACGTCATCCACAATGGCACGGATTGCGACCGTTTCCGCCCCGCCCCTAGAAAACCAGAAGGGCGCGACACGGTCCTGCTGCTGGTCGGCTCCGGCTTTGAGCGCAAAGGAGTGGCCTTCGCCATCCGCGCTCTGGCCCGCTTGCCAGGAAACGTGCGGCTCGAAGTCGCTGGCAAAGGCAATTCCGCTCCGTATCAGCGATTAGCCCGGCAGCTCGGTGTGGAAAACCGTGTGCGCTTTCTCGGCAATGCGACTCGCATGGAGGAGGTCTATGCGGGAGCGGACATCCTCGTTCACCCCGCCATCTACGAACCGTTCAGCAACGCGTGCTTGGAAGCGATGGCCTGCGGCTTGCCGGTGATCAGTTCGCGCGTCAACGGCGCCTCGGAGATCGTCGTGTGCGGCCAGAACGGGGACGTCGTTGAAGACCCGGCGGATACGGATGCCTTCGCAGCGGCGATCCTTCCGTTTCTCGATCCTGCCGCCCGCGCGGCAGCGGGCATTCGCGCACGGCAGACCGCCGAAGCCTTGCCCATGTCGTTGAATGTCGAGAAGACGCTGGCGTTCATCGAAGAACTCCAGGCGACGGCGCGTTAACTCGGGGCGTTGTTCACTGAACTGGCCCGTTTCCCCCGCCACGGCCGAAGCTGCTTCTTGATCCGGTGCTTCCAGTCGTAGTAGTGGAATGCGAACCGCATCCAAGCCGACCAACGCAACTTCGCCACCTGGCAATAGACCGGCAGAAACCGCTCGCGCTCCGGCCAGATCAGAGGGTGGCACAGTCGCATGAGGTCGGCCAACCGCTGACGCGTGGGGAGGCTCTTGGTCGAACACCGCGCCCGCCCGGTGTCAATGAGTGCGAACTCCAAGCCGGCACCTGGCCTTAGCCGCAGGCGCAGATTGCCCGCAGAGAGATCACGAAAGAAGACCCCGTGCCCATGCATCCTTGCCACCAGCTCCGCCATCGCCCGGTAGAGGTCATCGCGGGAGACGCCCAGGAAATCCACGGCGCCGCTGTTGAAAGCATAGAAGGCGTGCCGCGCCGAGGAGCCGCCCTCGAACGCTTCACAAAGGTAGTAACTCTCCGCCCGCTGTGGGTCATGGGGACGCTCCAACCAGGCGAGCGGCTGCGGCGTGGGAATACCCCGGCGCAACAACTCCTGCGCGCCATTCCAACTGCGCAACGCCTTGCCTGGTTTGAGTCGCTGTACCCAGCCTCGCACTCCCCGGGCGGGGCGAAAGTGCTTGATCACAATCTGCCGCCCGGAGTCCCACGGCGCCGGCACCGCCCAGACCCGATTTCGCTTGTCGCGGAGAACCTGGGCGCTGCCAGCCTTCATCGCCGGCAGCCGTTCCGGCAGCAGCGCCTCGGATTCGATTCGGGCATCGCCAAGGCGACTCACCGCCAGCCCGCGCCATCTTCCACCCGTGATCGGCGCGTACTCCACCGCCGGGTCGGACGCGAGTCTAACGCTGGTCATCGTTCCCGGAGAAGGCTGTGAGTGGATGACCGTCCCTTTCTTCCACACGAGATAGACTGGTTTCTGGGTGAACAACGCGGGCGCGCTGCTGAGCGGGTTGCCATCGCGATCATGCGCTGTTGCCGCAGCAAGTATGTCTGCGGGATAACACTCGGCCGCCGCCGCACAATCGCCGTTCCGACACCAGACCACGTGCAGCGTCTGAGCCTGTGACTGGAATTCCAGAATCTCCAGCGAACCCAAGCTTGGGACGCGTCGGGTGAACGATGTACCCGGCAGAAAGCGGTTCACGGCTTGAAATGCGCGGAAGGCCGGTCGGACGCGATAGCCGCTCACCGGTCCGTTGGCACGCCCGTAGAATGTGACGTGAAACACCTCGGGGAAGAAGGTTGTGCCGTCGTCAATCAGCCCTTCGCGCTGGCCGATGAGTGGTCCCCAATAGACGCGCTGAAGCCCTCCGGACACCGCCGCTAGGCAGCAGTACCGCGTCACGTAATCCGCCTGCTGTTCCTCGGCTGATTCCAGGACGCGGCGGATGCGCCGCAGACTCCACGAGACGTGCGTGCTGTAGGTTTTGGAAACGCCTGCCCAGCGCCCGATCGCGCCCAGCAGCGACGCCTTCTTGATCGTATTGAACTTGACCCAACGCGCCCCGGCGTGCCCGAGAATCTTGTGGTCAAACGCCTCCGGCTCGGTGGCGCGCTCCACAAAGAGATTGTTCGTGTGAATGGCGGGCAACCGGTGTGATTGCCGCAGGGCATAAAGAAACGGGGCGTTGTAGAACGGCTCGAAGTCCGTGACATTGGGCCCGGCCAGCACGACCTGCCGCAGTTGGGCCTCATCCCAAGCGATGTCCCACGCCCGAAGGAAAAGCGGAATGGTGAAGCCCGACCATCTCCGGCGGTTGACGGTGGATCCGATCTCGAAAAACTCCACCCCAGCGAACCGCTCGAACGTGTCGCCCACGAACTGGCGCCAGCGCGCCGCGCCTTCCGGTTTGATCAGCGCCTCAACTTCGGCCTTCGTCGCCACCAGATGCAACGCCACTTGAAACCCTTCCCGCAACAGCCGCTGGACGAAGCGCTCCACGTAACTTCCCGGCGATTGGGTGCCGTAGTCCACGCGCACGCATCGGAGCCGGAGGTCCTTCAGGCGGGCGACCACGTAATCATCGCATGCGGGATCTTCCGAACTCGCGACGCACACACCGAACCAGTCGACACCTAACGCTACAGGCGGGCGAGGTTCGTGATGGCAGGTGCCACGCGTCTTTCCAGAAAAGAAGAACGCGAGGTTGGCACGGACCAACAGTGCGAGCGCGGCGACAGTGTTCAAGTCGCCCAGACTGTAACAATCGCAAGGGAACTTGTCAGCCTCTGCGGAGTCCTGGGAGAGATTGCCCCATGTGGGTGGGTGGGCTCGTCACGGCGCGGCGCAGTGATGGTGTTCCAAGGCGTCCAAGGCTGACGCCACAAACGCCTGCAAACGCTTCTCCATTTGCTGCGCCTTCGCGGGCTCGCTGGCGGCCCGGTTCTCGGAGGCGGAAGGGGGGAATGCAAGGTCGTAGGTCTGGAGCACAATGGGCTTGCCGGGCACGGCGATGGCAATCTCATTGCCTTCGATCCAGCCGACGGTGGCACTGCCCGCGGCCTTTACATACGCGCGACCGGCGTCATCCGGCGGCAGGGAAAAGATGTCACGCCCGAAGGATTGGTGGGGGACGTCCAGCCCCAGCAGGCCGAGAATCGTGGGTTCAATGTCCAGTTGACTGATGACCACATGCCGCACTTCACGTCGGTCACCGAGGATCTCCGGCCCGTAAAACAGGATGGGCACATGCTGATGCAGCAGGCCCGCTTCCGTAATCAACGGTGCGATACCGAAGCCGTGATCGCCGGTAAAGACAAAGAGCGTATCGTTGAACCAATCGGTTTGGCATGCCGCCGCCATGAATTGACCGAGCGCCCAGTCGGCGTAATGCGTGCCGTTGATGCGCAGGTTCTGATCACCGCCGCCGGCGATCCAATCCAAGCCCTCGGGCTTGGGCAAGTTGAACGGGGCGTGATTCGACAGGGTGAGAATCAAACCCAAGAACGGCTTCCCCTCGCGTGCCAGCGAAGAGAACTCCTCCTTTGCCCGGAGAAACACGTCCAGATCGGAAACGCCCCAGTCCGGGTCCACAAACACCGGATTCGGGTAATCGTGCCGCCCGATGAACCGCTCGACGCCATTCCCGCGGAAGAACCCCTCCTTGTTGTCCCACGAGAACAGGCCGTTGTAGAGAAACAGCGTCTGGAAACCGTTTTCTCTCAACAAGGCGGGGAGCGCCCCAAAACGCTGCGTGCCCAGCGGCTGTTTCATTATTCCGTCGTAATCGGGCAGGTTTGGAAACGAGCAGAGTACGCCAAACACCCCCTGCGCGGTGTGCGTGCTCATCGAAAAGGCGCGATCGAACAGAATCCCCTCACGGGCCAACGCGTCGAAACAAGGCGTGGCCCCGTAGCTCGCACCGGTCGCGCCGCAGAAGCGCGCGCTGAAACTCTCCATCATCACGAGCACCACATTGCGCGGCCGCTTCTTGAGTTGCAGCTTGGTTGGCGGCGAGCGACGGAGCAATGGATAGGTCCCCGGGGCCACCAGGGTTTCACCGGGCAAGAGCGTCATCGCCTGCACCGTCTGAAAGGCAACTTCCGAGGACATGGATTTGCGCCATGCCGCCGCCGCCTTGCCCCGCCGGGCATGCCGCACGGTATCGATCAGGGAGAACACGCCATTCTGGGCCATGTGATTGGCGTAGGCGTTCTGACTGAACACGGCATCGCCCCAGCGCAGCGGGCTGCCGCGAAATCCGCCGCGTGCCCCAATTACCGTAATCGCCACCAGGCACAGCGTTGCCACGACACGCGCGGGCCACCCAGCCGTCGGGAACGAGCGCACGAGCAGCCGGCTTCCCAACCAGAAGAAGAGTCCCCAGATGGTAACGCAAACCAACATCCAGCGGATCACGGGATAACCGTGCCAGATCATGCCGAGCACCGTTTTGTTGTCCTGCGGTTCGCCGAAATACTCCAAGGCCAGCGGCCCCAGGCGCACCTGAAACTCCTTGTAGAACTCGACCTCCGCTGTCAGGGCGAAAACACAGGCGAGCACCACAAGGCCAAACAACGTCAGCCAGAACCCCCGCTCGATCCGGGTTGGCGTAGGCCGCCAGATTCGCCAAAGCGCAAAGGGGGCAATGACCTTCACCGCCATGGACAGATCAAATAGGAGTCCGTGCACGAACGCGCCGAGCAACAGACCGGGCGTCGCGTTGCCGTGAAGCGACCAAGTCGCAGCAACGAGGATCACCCGGAAGAGCAGAAAGAGCCCGAGCCAGGCGGCCAGCCAACCGGCGTAATGTGCCACCAGCGGGCGAGCGCCAGTAAAAAAGGACTTCATGAGTTTGGATCAGACAGGCTGAGGATTGCCACGTTCAATTCCCGGTTCGCAACCGTCCGGCAAAGGCCGCCCGCAACTGGAAGGTGAGCGCCAGCCGATTCCGCAGATGCCGGGAGGAACGATACCGCCGCGCTTGCTCGGCGATTTGCCGGGCCTCCGCGGGTTGATACCCGTGCCGGCGCAGCAGCGCCTCGGCATCGCAATCCACGTTCGCGCGCGCGAGGCTGTAAAGCAGGCTGAGCAAATCATACCGCGCCATGGCCGTCCCCAAGATGCTGCCGGGAAAGCGCACCGCCCGGGCGAGGTCAATCACGTGAAACTGACACACGCCATCCACCGCACGAGTGAGCAGTATGTTCTTCGGCCAAAGGGCGCCGTGATACACACCGCACTCGTGCATGCTTCGCAATGCGTCGAATAGCGGCAGGAAATCCTCAGAGCGCAGTGCCGGACTACCCGCGGCGAAGTAATCCTTGAGGTTCACGGCGTCCGTGATTTCGCGCGTGACCAAGAGCTCGAACTGTCCGTGCTCCAGCGCACGCCCCCATCCCCACAGCAGCGGCACGCTGCAAGGAACACCGCCATCGGCCAAGACACACAGTCCGACGAATTCACGCTGCACTCGGAAGGACAGGACGCGGCCCCGGATGCCGTTCCAGTCGCCGCGCCGGCGGTAGAGTTTCACGATGCCGGCTCCGACCGCCGGCAGTTCGAGTCGCCAGAGCAGGGTTTCCTCTTCCTCCTTGAGTCGCGCGTTTGTGCCAGGAAAGACCAGCGCCGGATGCAGTGCGCTCGGCAGGGCCGCGAGGCGGGAAGCGCCGATGTTGAGCGTGAAGTCCCGGCTTGGAGGGCAACTGCTCACGACTTGACGAGCAATGCGTAACGATGTCCCGACCCGATCCACGAAAGCGCCGGGCAGGCCGCGAGTCGCGCGCCGTGGCGGGCGGCAATCTCGCGAACCTCGTCCTGCGTCATGGTGTACTTGGGCCGCTTCTTGTGAATCGGCTGGCCGAGGCGACGTAAGAGATTCTTCAACGAGTGGTAATCGAAGAACGTCAGGATGACAAAACGCCGCGCCACGCGCAGCAGTTCGGCGACCAGCCGTTCGCGCTCCCGAGGATGGGGAAGATGATGGCAAAGCCGGACACAAACCACGCCATCCACCGCCGCCGCGCGGAACGGAATGCGCAGAGCCGAGGCGGTCAGCCAGATTTGCGGAGTTTCGCTCTGGCTGTTCTTCCGGCCGTACTGCACCTGGCCGAGCGCTACATCCGCCTCAATCATCAGGTCCGTGTGTGGCGCCATCGCGGCGCTGAGGCGTCCCCCGCCACAGGGCAATTCCAACAGCGTGCGACTCCGGGGTTGGGAGGCCAGCAGCCGATGGAGCAACTGATACTCCCGCTGGGTGCTCCAGCGTTTAAGCAGTTGCTGCTTGTATTTGGCGTTGTAGTCGGCGGCGGCATCAATCTGCTGGTATTCCTGCTGGTAGGATTCCCGGGTCGGGCCTTGGTGCGAAGCGGCGGCCAGTTCGGGCTCGTCCAGCACTGCGAGCAGCGGAATGCCGTCGCGGACCGGGAAGGCTTTCCGGCAAGCCGCACAGCCAACGTCTTCCGCCCCCGGCGTCAGGGCGCCGCCGCAGTGCGGACAGGCCAGTAACGCCTGAAGGGCTTCCAAAGCGCGTTCCCCGCCGGGGTGATTGTGCATAACGTTCAGAACTGCGTGTGCGAATTCAACGCACCGGCAAGGCTAGCCGCGCCACCGTTGTCACGACAAGCCTGCAATACGCCCCTGCCCCAAACCGCCAGGACACGCGAGCTTGCCCGGCGCCATTTCGCTTGCGGGAACGGCGTGGACTTCTACGCTCCGCGCATTGAAAACACGATTGCACGATGTGACCCAGGCAGAATCGCTGTTCCTGTCGCGCGCCGTCTGCGGGCTGCTGCTGGGGCTTTTCTGCCTGATCCTGCTGGGGACGATCGGGAATCCGGCCGCCGTGCACCCCGATGAACGGTTCTACACGGATTCCACGATCCAAATGCTCCAGAGCGGCGACTATTGGACGCCCTATTACCCCGACGGACGTATTCGGCTGATCAAGCCGATCCTGACATACTGGTCGGTGGCGGGCGGATTTCAGACGTTCGGCATCAGCCTGTTCGCCTCGCGGGTGGCCCCAGTGCTGGCTGGCGTGCTGGCCGTAGGCCTGACCTTTCAACTGGGGTGGGCCATGACGCGGGATCGACGCACCGCCCTTCTAGCCGCGGCGATCCTCGCCGCCAACGTCAAGTTGCTGGTCATCTCCACCCGTGCCACGCCGGATGCATTCCTCTGTCTGTTCACTCTCGTGAGCACGCTGGGTTTCGCCCGTATCTGGTTTCAACAAGACGAGTCCTGGATCGGACCTCTGCTCGCCTTCGGTGGCCTGGGCTTGGCGGTTCAAACCAAAGGCCTGATTGGCCTCTGGCCGCTGGGGGCGGTGGGCGTTTTCTGGCTGGTGGACAAGCCTTCGCGGATTCCGCTGCGGAGTCTCCTGCATTGGCCCGCGATCGTTCTCGGGATTGCGCTCGCGGGATTTTGGTACGCCGAGATGTTGCGCCGCCATGGGGCCGGCGCTTTGCAGGATTTCTTTCAGGACCAGGTCGGCACGCGCGTAACGCACAATCCGCTTTCCGTGTTTGGGAATCTTGCCGCTTACTCCGGGACCGTTCTCCAACATTTCCTCCCCTGGACGCTGCTGGTGCTGGTGATCGGCCTTCGGCAGCGCGCCGCCTTCGGTGCTTTCTGGCGCAGCCATCGTGGGCAAATACTCTTTGCGACCCTGCCGTTCGTTCTGCTCGGGGTCGCGCTGAGCCTCGGCTCCGTGCGGGCGCAGCGCTATCTGACATCGACCTTCCCCGTGCTCGCCGTTGCGGTGGCCTTGGCGCTCACCCAGTTGCCGATTGAGGAACGCGTTTGGTTTTGGGTGCGTCGGCTGGCGGGAGTCGCCGCGGCGCTAGCGATTCTAGGCGGAACAATCCTGCTGCTGGCAGGTTTCACCGGCTGCGGTCGGTTGATCGTGGGCGGGTTGGCCCTCGCGGGAGTCGGGATTGCTGGGGTGCGAGTTTGCCGCAGTGCCGACCCGTTGGGCTGTTGGCTGTGGATCCCGGCGCTGGTGGTCACGACCTTTGCGATCGACCGCGGTTGTCTACAGCCTTTGCGTTCGCCACAGACGTTGCCGCCTCTTGCGCGGCAACTCCTGCAGGGAAATCCACCCGGCTCGCGCGTTTACACCTGGCAGGTGCGTCCTTCGCGAGCCGGGTTAATCCGTCTCCTCACTGAAGGAAAGTTCATCATCCGGGAGATATCCACAAATGGGAGTGGGCCGATCTTCTCCAACGCCCCGATCGCGGTCACGATTGCGCCGCATCAATCGTTGTTTAAGGAAGCCGGCTTCGATGTGACACCTATTGAGCCCGACCCGAATGACTGTCGTGTAGTCCGTCAGTTCGCATGCCGGCTTTTCCCGTCCACGGGTCAAATCGAGCCTCAAGATGCCTTTTGGGTGGCGACCAAGCAGCCGTAAGCCAACGTATTGTTACCGTTGCTGACTATGCGGGCGGCGGAGCCAGAGCCGCGCGCCGAGTTCACTTGGCGTTGGATTCCTCTTCGCGGGAGAGACGATCTTCGGGCAGTCCCAAGATTTGCCGGTAGATCGCGAGGTAATCGTCGGTCATCCATTCAACGGACCGCTCCCGTTGGACCCAGTCGCGAGCGGCAAGGCGGAGGCGCGCCGCAAGTTTCTCATCATCCAGCAAGCGGATGATCGCTCGCGCCAGAGCGAGGTGATCGCCGACCGGCACGAGCATGCCGGTTTCTTCGTGACGCACGGTTTCGGGCAGCCCGCCTCCGGCGGTTGCCGCTACGGGCACATTTGCGGCAAACGCATCCAGCACGATGCTGCCGAGGCCCTCCATGCACGAACTCATCGCAAACACGTCGAACGCCGGCAGCCACTGCTCGGCTTCCGGCACATTTCCCGGCATCAGCACGTGTTCCTCCAGCCGCAACTCGCGCCGCAAGGCGTGCAATTCGTTGCGCAACTCTCCGTCGCCCAAAATCGCAAAGCGTACGTCGTTTCGAAGTTTGACCACTTCCTTCGCCGTTCGAAGCAACGTGGCGTGATCCTTGTGGCCGACCAGCGCGGCGATGTTGCCGACCAGTTTGACCTCCGGCCCGATCTTGAGGCGCGCACGGATGGTCGCCCGATGCTCCGGAGTGAGCAATGCGGGAGCGGGGCGAGGCACCGTGCTGGATATCGTGGCCAACCGTTCCCGAGGCACGCCCCAACCGGAAAGTTGGTCGGTGATGAATCTGGAAATGCAGACGATCCGAGCGGCGCGCCGAAACTTGTAGCGGTTAAACCAGCCGCGCCCCGGCAGGAAATCCACCCGGCGCGTCACCAGGAACGGCCTGCGATGCGCCGCTGCGGTCAAGGCGGCCAAGCTGTGTCCCCGGCCGGTGTGACAATGCACGAGATCGAAATCCTGCGCGATGCGGACGAGGGCAAGGGCTGCCCCAGCGTTATTGCCGGGAATAGGGCGCGTGGCCACAGCCTCCGCCTGCGCCTTGTGCTCCAGCATTCCTCCCGGTCGGCACCCGATCACCGACGTGATGCCGCGATCCCGCAAGCCGGCAGCCAGCAGCAGCGTCTGGCGCTCGCCGCCGCGCCACGTCTTTTCGTTGTTGAGATGGAGGATTTTCACCCGTCAGCCCCGCGGCGGACGCCGCGATGACGCCGTAAGTTCTTTCAGAATCCATGCGCCTCCACAACGCTTTTGTTGATCCTCAGAGGCGGACCCAGCCAGGGCCGCCCGCTGCCACCGCAATTAACCTTGAGCCGGCGCGTCTCCCGCTCTATCCAATGCCCCATGCAGAAGCGCCTGCCGTTGTCCGTCGCCGTCATCACCTTGAACGAAGAGGAACGCTTGTCCCGCTGTTTGGACAGCGTGCGCGATCTGGCGTCCGAAATCGTCGTGGTGGATTCGGGATCGAAAGACGGCACCGAGCGGGTGGCGCGGGATTACGGCGCGCAGTTCAGCGTCCAACCGTGGCAGGGCCATGTGGTGCAAAAGAACCGGGCGCTGGCCGCTTGTTCCCAACCCTGGGTGTTGGGATTGGATGCGGATGAAGCGGTTTCCCCCGAACTCGCTGCATCCTTACGGCAACTTCTTTCCGACGCTTCCCCCATCGCCGACGGCTACGAAATTGACCGGCGAACGTTTTACCTTGGTCAATGGGTCAATCACTGTTGGAGTCCGGAATGGCGGCTCCGGCTGGTTCGCCGGGGGCAGGCCCAGTGGACCGGACGCGACCCCCATGACCGGTTGGAAGTGAACGGCAGCGTCGCCCGACTGAAAGGGGACTTGCTTCACTACTCCTACCGGGACTTCCGCGATCACCTCGAACGAACGGTCCGTTACGCACGCATCTCTGCGGACAGCATGGAACAGGCGGGCGTGCGATGCCGTTGGTACAATCTGGTGGTTTCACCCTGGCTGGCGTTCAGCAAGCGGTTGGTTCTGAAGCAAGGCTTCCGGGATGGTTGGCGCGGCTGGATCATCGCCGTCACCACGTTCTTCAGTGTGTTTGCCAAATACGCGTTTCTGTTCGAGAAGGAGCTTGGCAGCGGCGGCGCCGCGAGTCGACCCCATGGCGCTTCGCCGACGGAATCCCCGCGTTCCTGACGCGGCGACTCAGGTGGAAACCGGCGTGCGATCCCCGGCGAGAATGCCCTGACGGGCGGCCATGCGGGTGAAGACGCCATTCCGGCGCAGCAATTCCTCGAAGCCACCTTCTTCGACAATCCGCCCCTCGGCCAGCACGATGATGCGATCAAAGGTGGCCAGCGTGGACAGCCGGTGCGCGACGGCAATCACCGTGCGATGCTCGGCCAACCGGTCCATTGCGGCCTGGACCTCCGCTTCCGCCTTGGAATCCAGGGAAGCCGTCGCTTCGTCCAGCACCAGGATCGGTGCGTTGCGGATGAAGGCCCGGGCGATGCAGAGCCGTTGTCGCTGCCCGCCCGAGAGATTCAACCCGCGTTCAGCCACCCGCGTTTCGTATCCCTGAGGCATGGCCAGGATAAACTCGTGGGCGTAGGCGGCCTTGGCCGCTGCCTCGATCTCCTCGCGCGTGGCGCCGGGTTTGCCGAGGGCGATATTCTCCGCCACGGTCATGTCGAACAGGATGGTCTCCTGGCTGACCATCGCCATCAGGCCGCGTAGGTCCGCGCTGGAAATCTCGCGCAGGTCCAAGCCGTCAATGCGGATCGTTCCCTCGGCGGGATCGAAGAACCGGTAGAGCAGGTTGACCACGGTGCTCTTGCCAGAGCCGCTTTCCCCCACGATCCCCAACTTCAAGCCGCGGGGTACTTCAAGGTTGAACTCCCGCAGAACGGGTTCGTGGCCATAGGTGAAGCGGACGTTGTCAAAAACGATGCCTGACTTAAACTCGCGCAGCGGCTGCGGCTTGGCTGGGTCCTTCACCGAGGGCTGCTGCCCCAGAATGTGCAACAACCGGCTCACCCCGATTGCGGTCTGTTCAAACATGACGTGAATGGCCGCCACACGCTTGACTGGCGTATAGAAGAGAATCAGGCCGGTCAGGAAACTCACCATGTCCGACACCGACCGGTTCTGGTACGTGATGTAAACGACGAGCGCTCCGAAACCCATCACTGAAACGGTTTCGATGATCGGGTTGGTAAGTTCCTTGGCCCGGACGCCCTTCATGTTTTGCCGCACAATCTGCTTCGAGTACCGACAGAAACGGTCCACCTGCAGGGTTTCCAGGCCGAACGCCTTGACCACGCGAATGCCCGAGAGAATCTCGTAGAGCAGGCTGGCTTGGGTGATGCCGACTTCGGTGCCGGCTCGGGCGGCGCGGCGGGCCTTTTTGCCCAGCACCACCACGGGAATGACGCAGGCGGGGAAGAAGATCATGGCGGCCAGCGTCAACTGCCAGTCAATGATACACATGGCGCCCAGCACCCCAATCGCTGTCATGGGCTGTTGAATCAGATCCGCGCAGCCAATGCGCAGACACCGTTGCAGCGTGGCCGTGTCGCCGTTCACATGCATGATCAAGTCGCCCATGGTCGCCCGGTTGAAATAATCCAGGGACAGGCTATTGAGCTTCACCAGCACGTCCGTGCGCAGGTCGTTAACGACTTTTTCGCCGACCCACGCCATACTGTACGAACTGAGGTAACCCATGATCCCGCGCACGGCGACCAAGGCCGGGAAGAACAGCAGGCCGCCCATCACCTGTCGCCAGTCCACGGCCCGCCCCATGGCCGGCAGCCATGGATCCAACCACGCGTTGGTCGTCTGGTCCAACTGGGCTTTCATCCGGTCGAAGAAACGCTGCTGCTGCGGCTTCGGTGATGCCGACTGAACTTGCGTTTCGGTTGCGGGGACCATGCGACCAACGAGCGTCTTGCTGGCCCAGACGAAGCTGGCGTTAGACACCCCAAACAGGATGCCCAGCAACACCCCGGCCGTCAGCCTCACCCAGTATCGTCGCAGGTAAGGCAGGCCAAACTTCAGAACCTTGAGAACGTGATTCATCGCGCCGTCGTATGGTTGTGACTTTGCCGCCCGAGTCAACCAGTTTGACGGTGCGCCACCCATGAAACTTCGACGTGTTTTTTGGCTTAGCGAGGGGTGGTCTCCTTCCCTTCGTCTGGCTGCAAATAGGCGAATCACGACGTGTTATCGCCGCTCACGCTCCGCCTTTCGCCGCGACTAGCCGCATTATTGATCAGGGGGATGCGGACCATCGCAGTCCTGAATGTGAACGCATCGGCGCGGCGGGTGTCTGATACCGCGTGAAACAGACTCAACTCGTTGTCCCTTGGAAAGAGGGGTTGCATTTGCGCCCGGCCTCGCGGTTGGTACGACTTGCCATGGCGTCCAAGTCAGCGGTCTTCCTGAAAGTGGGCGCAAGAGTGGCGGATGCCCGCAGCATTCTTTCCGTTCTCCTTCTGTGCGCCGCCGCCGGCATGGTCATTAACCTGGAAATCAACGGGGAAGACGAGGACACCGTACTGACGTCCATCACGAGCGTCTTTGAGCAGACAGCCTTCGGCAACGAACCAAGCGAGATCACGGAGTCCAGCCTGAGCTGATCCCCTCGCAAGTTGGGAGCTTGTGCAAGCTACGAAAACGGATACGTTCAAGACAACACCACCCAGCCAATGCTACTGACCGAACAGCTCGAAGACACAGGCGGTCGGTTGTTTCGATGGAGAAGCTATCTTCCCCTCGTGATGGGTGGCGTTTACCTCTTGGCATTGCGGGACTACGAGTATCCCGGCCAGAGCGAAAGCTTGGACCATTTCTGGGAAGGTGTCTGCTTGGCGATCAGCGCTCTAGGGCTAGCCATTCGAGCGTTTACCATCGGACACACACCCAAAGGGACCTCTGGCAGAACCACAAAGCGACAGATTGCGGACACGCTCAACACTCGCGGCGCGTACTCCGTCGTGAGAAACCCCTTGTATCTTGGGAATTTCTTTATGGGATTGGGTGTCGCGGCATTTGCCCACCTGTGGTGGTTGACGCTGATCTACGTTCTTGCCTTCTGGCTTTACTACGAACGCATCATCGCTGCCGAGGAGGCTTTCTTGCGAAACAAGTTTGGCCATGAATATCTGGACTGGGCTGCCTCCACCCCCACGTTTATTCCGAAGCTCGGGCAATATCGTAAGGCCGATCTGCCATTCTCTTGGAGGACCGTATTGAAGCGGGAATCGGATGGCTTCCTGGCCGTTCTGAGCGCCATGTTCTGCTTGGAGGTCGCTGGGGATTTTGTCGTCGCGGGCGAACCTCACTTGGATATGGGATGGCTGGTGCTGGTGAGCATTGGCTTTATCGTTTGGTTGGCCTTGAAGACGCTCAAGAAATTCACAACCGTTCTCCGTCTAAGTGGGCGGTGAGATGAGTGCGTGACTCGGCCCAAGCCCGCGCGGTCAGGCGGCAAACCGCTGAAAAGCAATGCGGCTTCCGTATTCATTCTCGGTGGTGAGACGGGTTCATTCTGACGGCTCTTCCTCCGCTTGCTCGGGGTTTGGCGTTCATTGTCTCCCCTATTGGAGGTTGCACGGCCTCCCTGCCGTCCGGCATGCTGCCCGCCGTCGAACATGATGCTCTGGCTACAAGCAACCGACACGGCCCTCTTCCGTTTCGTCAACCAGTCGCTGGCCAATCCAGTCTTTGACTGGTTGATGCCCCGGCTGGCGGGGCATGTTCTCTTCTTCCCTTTGGTATTGCTGACAGCGCTGCTGCTCCTCTGGAGAGGAGGTCGTCGCGGCCGAATCTTCGTGCTCGCGCTGGCCCTCGCCATCACCTTGGCCGACGGCTTCCTGTGCAATTCGATTCGCAATTCGATCCGCCGTCCCCGCCCGGGATTGACCGTGACCGACACCCGAGCGCTGCTCCGCTCTTCCACTCGTGGCAGCTTTCCTTCGGCCCACGCGACCAACTGGGCGGCAGCCGCCATGGTGGGCTTCCTGTTCTACCGCCGCAGTTGGCGTCTCCTCGTACCGGCAGCCGCCACCGTAGCCTTCTCCCGGGTTTACTGCGGGGTGCACTATCCCGCCGATGTGCTCGTCGGCGCTATTCTCGGGGCGGGCTCCGGGTTCGCGACTGTCTGGCTGATAAACGTACTCTGGTGTTGGGTTGGCCGGAAGTGGTTCCCGCTCTGGTGGGCAAGGCTACCGCTACTCGCCAATCCGGACAGCCCGGCAGACCCTGAATTTGCCGCAACTTCAGCCGCGACGACTGACCAACACTGGTTGCGGCTGGGTTACCTGCTGATCGCGGCGCTCCTGCTCTTCCGTTTGTTCTACATCGCCTCGGGAACGATTTCGCTGAGTGAAGACGAAGCTTACCAATGGCTGTGGTCGAAGCATCTCGCGCTTTCCTACTACAGCAAGCCGCCCGGTATCGCGCTTATCCAATTCGCCGGCACTTCGCTCTGGGGCGACACGGAGCTGGGCGTGCGATTCTTCTCGCCGGTGTTCGCGACCATCCTGTCGGTGGTGCTCCTGCGGTTTATGGCACGCGAAGTCGGCGCCCGACAAGGGTTCCTGTTGCTCCTCGTGATCTCCGCCACCCCATTGCTGGCGGTGGGCGGCATCCTGATGACGGTTGATCCGCCGCTCGTGCTGTGCTGGACACTGGCCATGTTCGCCGGCTGGCGCGCAGTGCAGGCGGATGGCATGACGAAGCACTGGCTGTTGGCGGCGCTGGCTTTGGGGCTTGGCTTCCTTTGCAAATACACTGCCACCTATCAAATCCTCTGCTGGGCCATCTTCTTCGTCCTTTGGAAACCGGCGCGGCTGCACTTGCGCAAGCCGGGTCCGTATCTGGCGTTGCTTGTGGTGGCGCTCTGCACCTTGCCGGTGGTCGTCTGGAATACGCAGCACGGTTGGATCTCCGCTACGCACGTCGCTACGAACGCGTCGCTCGACAAAGCCTGGCGGCCCACGTTGCGCTACTTCGGCGAATTCCTTGGGGCGGAGTTTGGCTTGTTGAATCCGGTCTTCTTCGGCGCGGCGCTCTGGGCGATGGTCGCGTTCTGGCGGCGGCGGACTGAGCGCCCGCTCTGGCTGTTCTTCTTCTGCATGGGCGCGCCAGTGTTCCTTGGTCACGTTATCTATTCGCTCCGTTCCCGCATCCATCCCAATTGGATCGCGCCTGCTGTGCTGCCCATGCTTTGCCTTATGGTCGCGTACTGGGATGCCCGCTGGCGAGAGGGCTGCCGGACAGTCGCACGGTGGTTCGTCGCCGGGATAACGCTCGGGCTGCTGGTAGTTGTGCTGATGCACGAAAGCCGGCTCATCGGGAAGCTGGCGGGACAGTCGTTGCCGGGCGAGATGGATCCGCTCCGCCGGGTGCGGGCCTGGAAGGAAACCGCAGCACTCGTGGAGGCCGCCCGGAAGAAACTGGAATCCGAAGGCCGCCCGGCGTTCATCATTGGCGATCACTATGGCATCACCGGGTTGCTGAGTTTCTATCTGCCCGCTGCGAAGAAAGCACCGCCACCGTTGGTTTATCCGGAGAGTTCCTCCAAGCCGAAGAACCAGTTGTTCTTTTGGCCGGAATACCGCTACGGCGCGAATCGCCAGGGGCAGAACGCCATCTTCGTCCAGCAATCGGATCACCCCAAATTCGAGTCGGGCTGGGCTTGGAAGTGGCTTGGTGGCCAGCCGGTGGGCTATGCCGCTTTGCCGGCGGCTGAACCCGCGCCGCCAAGACTCATTGCCGAGTTCGAGACCGTGACCGACCTCGGCGTTTTCGAGGTTAAGCTCGGCAACCGGGTGTTCCGACGGGTGCAACTTTTCGAGTGCCGCGGCGCACGTTGAGCAGGCTAATGACTGGCACGCCGCATGACCGCGGCGCAGACTGAGACGACGCTTTCCTCTGAGTCGAGGCTTCCGCTAAACTGTGTCGCGAACGATACCAGCTATGAAATACCTCGCGAGGGCCGCTCTTGCCGTCTGCCTCCTCACTGGCTGCCAGCCCAAGTCCATCCAACACGTCGGACCACAACCTGCCGGCGGGCACTTGACCGCCACGCTTCAGTTCCTGCATCCGGCAGGACAGTCTGTCGAGTTTAATGGGCGGCCCGTGGACTTGGTTGCGTCGCCGGATGGACGCACGATTTACGTGAAGGACAACCGCGGGGTGGTGGCACTCGACGCGGCGACCTGGCAGGTCAAACAGGAACTGAAGTTCAGCGCGGGTGGCAGTTCGTGGCACGGCATCGTCGCCACCCGTGATGGCTCGCGTCTCTTCGCCACGACCTCGCAGGACCTGCTTTGGGAAATCAAGGTGACTCCCACCGGCAAGCTGGAGTTGGGCCGCAAGATCCCCATGATTGGACCGATGCTGAAGGCTGACGAAGCCTCGACATCCGGAGCGTCGGGCGCAGGGTTCAAGGACGCGCTCAGAGCCAAGGGCGATTCGGCGCCGTGCGGTTTGGTGCTGTCGGAAGACGAGAAGATGGCTTACGTCTGCCTTTCACGAAACAACACGCTCGGGATCGTGGACCTCGAAGCGGGCAAGGTCTTGAAAGAAATCGCAGTGGGCGTGGCGCCGTACGATGTGGTGTTGGTCGCCGGCGGAAAGAAGGCGTTCGTGTCGAACTGGGGCGGGCGGCGGGCGCGCGCCGGGGACAAGACCGCCAAGTCCGCCGGTACGGATGCCGTGGTGGACGAACGCGGTGTGGCCAGTAGCGGCATGGTGTCGGTCGTGGACTTGGATCAAGGGAAGGAAGTCGCGCAAATCGTGACGGGTTTGCACCCTTCCGACCTGGAGCTTGACGCGGCGCGCGGCCGGGTTTACGTGGCCAACGCCAATTCCGACACGGTCAGCGTGATTGACGCGAGCTCCCTGGCAGTCGTGGAAACAATCTCCGTCAAACCGGATTCCAGCGTCGCCTTCGGCAGCGCGCCAAATGCGCTTTCACTAAGCAAGGACGGCCGGACGTTGTTCGTTGCCAATGGCGGCAATAACGCGGTGGCGGTGGTTTCGCTGGCACAGTCTCCCGGCGACAAGAGTGCAGTGACGGGCTTCATCCCGACCGCATGGTACCCGGGTGGGCTGCTCAACGACGGGCAGCACCTCTACATCGCGAACACCAAAGGCCTCGGTTCACGCAACCCGTCGAAGGACAGGAAGGGTTGGAACAGCCACAATCACCTGGGCACAGTCAGCAAAGTCGCGATTCCGGACGCGGCTGCGTTGCGCGCTCACACACGCCAAGTCATGGCGGATGCGCGCGTGCCGCAGATGTTGCGCGCGTGGGATAAGTCGCAAAGCCGCCGCAGGCCCGTGCCTGTGCCAAACCGCCTGGGCGAACCTTCCGTGTTCGATCACGTCGTTTACATCATCAAGGAGAATCGCACCTACGACCAGGTTTTCGGCGATTTGCCGCAAGGGAATGCGGATACGAACCTCTGCACTTTTGGCCGCGAAGTGACGCCGAACCATCACGCCCTCGCGGAGGAGTTCGTCCTGCTGGACAACTACTACTGCAACGGTGTCTGTTCGGCCGACGGGCACGCGTGGGCCATGGAAGGCTACGCGACGGACTATCTGGAGAGGTCTTTCGGCGGCTGGGCACGCAGTTATCCGTTCTCCGGCGACGACCCCCTCAGCTTCGCCTCCAGCGGTTTCATCTGGGATCACGTCTTGGCGCAGGGACTTTCGTTCCGCAATTACGGCGAGATGGGCAAGACGGCGACACAACCCAAGAACGCGAAATGGCTGGAGGTCTGGCAGGATCACCAAGCCAAGGCTGGGAAGATCACCTTCGAGCACGATATCCAGATCGACACGTTGCGCCGCTATAGCTGTCCGGATTCGCCTGGCTGGAACATGCGCATCCCCGACGCCGTTCGGGCGGACGTGTTCTTGAAGGAGTTTGAGCAGTATGAACAGCGCGGCGACTGGCCGAACCTCGTCATCATTATGCTGCCCAGCGATCATACGTCCGGCACGAGCCCCGGCTTGCCCACCCCTCGGGCCCATGTGTCAGAAAACGATCTCGCAATGGGCCGGATCATCGAGCGCATCTCCGAGAGCCGGTTCTGGCCGAAGACCTGCATCTTCGTGAACGAGGACGATCCGCAAAACGGCTACGACCACGTGGACGGCCACCGCTCAATCTGCCTCGTCGTCAGCCCCTACACGAAACGCGGCGCGGTGGTGAGCCAGTTCTACAACCAGACCTCGGTGCTGCACACGATGTCGCGGATGTTCGGCGTCGCCCCGATGAACCAGATGGTTGCGCTTTCGCCGTTGATGTCGGAGTGCTTCACGACCACACCTGACTTTAAACCGTATCAATGCCAGCCCAACCGGATTCCGCTCGACGAACTGAACAAGGAGAAGGCCGAGTTGCGCGGCGAGGCACTGCATTGGGCGCTCAAGAGCCTGGAACAGAATTGGGATGAGGTGGATCGCGCGGACGAGGACACGCTTAATCGCATCCTCTGGCATTCTGTGAAAGGAGTGGACACGCCGTATCCGGTCGCGTCCGCCGGTGCGCATGGCAAGGGCTTGCGAAAACTGGGGCTGAAGCTCGACGACGCGAAAGACGACGACGATGACTAGGGGGTGATGACTTCCGCGATTAGCGGCGGCCTCTTCGTGGGTTTGGCGGCAATTGCGAACGCATTCTTGAGGCGGAGGCACGCCATCTCAGCCTGACTGGAGTCAACTGCGTGGACGCGGGCGAGGGTTGAGCCGGCTTTCACCGTGTCGCCGGGTTTGGCGAGTTGATCCACACCCACGTCGAAGTTGATCACGGAATCCTTCGTCAACCGCCCACCGCCCAAGTCGCGGATGACTTCGCCGATAATCCTCGCGTCGCACTTCGACACGCAACCTCTGCGATTGGCTTTGAGTTCCAATACGGCCGGCGCCGTGTGGTCGAGGGCGAGCTTCCGGTTGAATGCGTCGAGATCCGCGCCTTGGGCAGCGAGCAGCTCGTCCCACTTGCGACGTGGCGCGCCGGAGTCGAGGCAGGCTTCCGAGTGCCTCAAGGCGGCGCTAAAGGACTTCTGTTTCTTCGTTTGGACGAGCAGATGCGCAGCACAGACAAGGACGAGGTGGCGGAGGTCAGTGAGCGTGCTGCCGGCATCCTGCCGGCAGTTCTGTTTGTCCTGTGAGCGGGACGTTTGCAGCGCGTTGGGTTCGAGGCAAGCGACACTCTCCTTCACTTCAAGCCAGTTGCCGGCAGCGCGGCCGAGCGGCACGTCCATATTGGTCAGCATGGCGCGTGTGTTCACGCCACACTGGTTGCCAAGCGTGACCATGGCCCTGGCCAGCTTGCGGGCGGCGGCCTTGGAATGCATGAAGGCCGCGCAGCCAAACTTCACGTCGAGCACAAGGGCGTCGAGACTTTCCGCCAGTTTCTTCGAGAGGATGGACGAAACGATGAGCGGGATGCTGGGGACCGTGGCAGTCACGTCACGCAAGGCATAGAGCTTCTTGTCCGCCGGCACCATGCGATCAGTTTGGCCGCAGATGACGCAGCCGACATTCTGGACGATCTCCACAATGCGCTCTGCCGGCAGAAGTGTCTGCAAGCCTGGGATGGAATCGAGCTTGTCCAGCGTGCCGCCGGTGATGCCGAGGCCACGGCCGGAGATCATCGGCACGCGGAGGCCGAGGCAGGCCAGCAACGGCGCGAGCGGGAGCGAGACTTTGTCGCCAACGCCGCCGGTGGAGTGCTTGTCCACAAGCGGGCGCTTGTCCTTCGGGAACTTGAGCACGTCGCCGGAATCGCGCATGGCGAGCGTGAGGGCGGTCGTTTCTTCCTTGTTCAGGTCGCGGAAGAAGACCGCCATGAGAAACGCGGCGAGCTGGTAGTCAGGAATCTGACCGGCGACGCAGGCCGTGACGATCTCGCGAAGCTGCGCCGGCGTGAGCGGCTGGCCGTCGCGCTTGGCTTCGATAAGGGGGAGGAAGTTCACGACAGCGCCACGGTGTTCTAGCTCGACAGCTACTGCACGGCCGTTGCCGCAGACACACTGGCAGCAGCGTCGGCTTCTTGCTGACGCTGGAACTCGGCGGCCAGCGTGAGCAGGCTCGACGGGACACCTTCCGTGCAGACACTCACCAGCCCCAGGCCAAAACCCTTGAGCGGGTTGTGCCAGTAACCTTCCCCGGTCTTCGGGTCAAGGCAGAAGATCTCACCATGCGTCGTCGCATAGAGATTGGTGCCGTCGAGGACGACATGAACGAAGCCACTACCCTTGAGATGTGTTGCCCAAAGTTGCGCGCCCGAACTCGCATCCAGCGCGATGACAGAACCCTTGACGCCGAGGTAAACGGCCCTCGGCGTCCGGTCAGACGGCGCCGCCGGTTTCATCGTCAGCCGACGAACTTTTTCGCCGCGATGCTGGAGTTGTGGCCTCCGAAACCGAACGAGTTGTTGATGATGGCGTTGACCTTCATTTCGCGCGCCTTGTTCGGCACGTAATCCAAGTCACAGTCCGGATCGGGTGTCTGGTAATTGATCGTCGGCGGAACCAGATCGTTTTTCATCGCCAAGATACAAGCCGTCATTTCGACCGCCCCCGCCGCGCCCAGCATGTGGCCGGTCGCGCCCTTGGTGGAACTGATGACCAGCTTGCGGGCGTGGTCGCCGAACACGGTCTTAACCGCCTTGGTCTCCGCGATGTCTCCCAGCGGCGTGGACGTGCCATGAGCGTTGATGTAGGAGATGTCCTCGGGGTTCAAACCGCCACTCCGAAGGGCCATCTTCATGCAGCGCGCGGCGCCTTCGCCGTTCTCGGAAGGAGCCGTCAGATGATACGCATCGGCGCTGTTGCCATATCCGACGATCTCACAGTAGATCCTCGCGCCGCGTTTCTTGGCGTGCTCCAGTTCCTCAAGCACCAATACCCCGCCGCCTTCGCTCATGACGAAACCATCTCGTTCCTTGTCGAAGGGACGCGAGGAGCGCTTGGGATCATCGTTTCGGGTGCTCATCGCCTTCATCGAGCAGAAACCGCCGATGCCGATGGGGACGATCGTGGCCTCTGCGCCGCCGGCGAACATCATGACGGCGTCGCCAAACTTGATGGTGCGAAAGGCTTCGCCGATGGCATGGTTGGCTGTCGCGCAGGCGGAGCAGGTGGCGAAGTTCGGCCCGCGCAGGTTGTAGTACATCGAGAACATGCCTGAGGCCATGTTGCTGATGAGCATTGGAATCATGAACGGCGAGAGCCGGCCGGGGCCGCGTTCGAGCAACACTTTGTGCTGGAGGGTGGTCGTCTCCAGACCGCCAATGCCCGATCCGATGACCGCACCGATCTCGTCCCGGTTCAGTTTATCAAGGTCAGCGCCAGAGTCTTTGAGGGCTGCCCATCCGGCGTAGATGCCAAATTGGGCGAAACGGTCCGTGCGGCGGATTTCCTTCGGCGAAGGGAACGCCGGGGTAGGGTCAAACTCCCGAATCTCCCCCGCGATCTGGGTGTCGAAAGCGCTCGCGTCGAAACGTGTGATCTTGTCGATGCCGCACTGGCCCGTAACCAAGTTGTTCCAGAAAGTATCGAGGGTTTGTCCGATCGGCGTCACCAAACCCAAGCCTGTGACTACTACCCTGCGTTCAGAAGGTGAAATTGCCATAAAAAATAAAAGGGGCAGCCGGAGCTGGTGTCAGCCTCAACTGCCCCGAAACTTCTCGCGATGCAGCTACTTGGCTTGGATTTCTTCGACGTATTTAATTACGTCGCCCACGGTTTGGAGCTTCTCGGCCTGTTCGTCCGGGATGTCGTGGCCAAACTCCTCTTCCAAGGCCATCACCAACTCCACCGTGTCGAGAGAATCGGCGCCAAGGTCTTCGATGAACTTGGCTTCCGGCGTAACCTGATCGGCATTCACGCCCAGTTGCTCGACGATGATCTTCTTTACTCGCTGCTCAATATTGTTTTCAGCCATGGGTTTCTCCAGTTCGTTTTCGATGTGTCTATGCGAGGCATCCAGAGCCGTCAAGCCCCGAATTGCCAAAATCGTTTCTTACATCACCATTCCGCCATCAACCGGCAAAACTTGCCCCGTGATGTATCCAGAGGACGGGAGCGCGAAAAACCAGACCGCATTCGCGACGTCGTTTGCCGTCCCTAATGTCGCTAAAGGAATCTGCCGGGCGATGGCGTCCTTTTGCTCTTGATTCAACTTAGCTGTCATTGCGGTCTGAATGAAACCAGGTGCGATAGCGTTAACTGTTACTCCTCTGCTGGCGAATTCCTTCGCGCAGGACTTCGTTAACCCTATAACTCCAGCTTTGCTTGCCGCATAATTGGACTGTCCTGCGTTGCCCATCAGACCGATTACCGACGCGATGTTGACGATTCGTCCAGAACGCTGCTTCAAGAGCGTTCGCGACATCGCTTTGGTGAAAAGGAACGTTCCTTTCAGGTTAATGTCCAACACAGCATCCCAATCGGCCTCGCTCATACGCATCAACAAACCGTCGCGAGTGATGCCGGCGTTATTCACAAGAATGTCCACACGACCTGCCTCTTTCAGACTTTGCTCGACGGCCGTATCCACGCTCTGAGCGTCCGATACGTTGGCGGCAACTGCCCAAGCCTTCCGGCCGAGTTTCTGCACTTCCTCGACCGTCTGTTGGAGGAACTCGAGTTTCAAATCCACAGCAACAATGTCCGCCCCGCTGGCGGCCAGACGAAGGGCAATTGCCTGCCCTATGCCCCGTCCCGCTCCGGTGACCAACGCGACTTGGTTGAGTAATTCATTCATGTCACCATGATTCATACAAGAAAGCAGCTCACAGATAAACACGTTTTTTTGAGTGTGCTTTCCGCCAAGCACGGGGGTGGCAAGATGGCATAGGGTAGCCAGCCAAGATGCGTGACAGCTACCGGACTTTCGCCGCTCGTGCGCGAAGGCGTACCAGCTAATTCGCTGTCTTGTTTGCCGACACCCCTGAACGGTGCTGAGGCACGGAGTCCACACGTTGAGAACCACCGATTGTGGGCAAGGAAGGGAAACCAACGAGGGGTTGCGCTTAAGGAAGCCGGGCCGTAGAGTGGCGGACGAAATGCTAAGACAAGGCCGCGACCCGTCCGGTAGGGTGCATGTCGGGCAGTCGGAAGGGCCACCAAGTTGAATCGAGCCGGAAATTCATGGCTACAGCAACGACGCTGACTCAGAGCGAGATAGCTCAGTTGATGCAGACGATTGAGATGTTCGAGGTGATCACTCAATCGCAACCGCAGGACTATCAATCGCTCGAAATTCTCAAGGAAGCCTACTCGAAGCTAGGCCGGGACAAGGAACTCGTGGACACGGCCAAGCGCATCGCCCAAGCCTACGTTCAGTTGGGTCAGCTTTCCTCTGCCATCCTCGAGTACGAAACCATTCTCCAGCGGTATCCGGAAGACCGGGATGTGCAGGCGGCGTTGCGGGAGATTGAAGCAAGGGCGGCGAGTTTTACGGCCGAGCCTGCCGTGGCTTCTGGAGGGGAGCAGACAGCAAAAACCGCCCCGCCTCCGGCCCGCCGCGCCACCGAAAAACTCACCTCCGCCTCGGTAGACGATGGTCGGCAGGCCATGCATCGCATCTTTGTCGAGTCCAAGACCATTTCCGCGGGGGATTTCGACCTGTGTTGGCAGACGCCCGACCTCTCCGCCGCGCCCAGTGGCGTGGTGGAGCCGTTCATTCAGATCCTCGCGGACAAGGCCATCCTGCCGGTGGACAAATCCCTGAAACTGCTAAGCGACAAGACCCGGCTCGGCTTTCTGCCGCTGGAGAAATACGACCCCGACTTGGAACTGGCCCGCAAGTTTCCTGCCGCCACCTGCCGGCGCTGGTGCGTGCTGCCGTTCGACCGCATGAGCAAGTCTCTGCTTGTTGCCACGGCGAATCCGTTCAATGTGCAGGCGGCCAAGGAACTTGCCGCTGCCACACCCAATCGATTGCTGTGGTATCTCGCGCCGCCAGCCGAGATCGTCAAGGACCTTCGCAAGGCCTTTCGTTAAGCCATGCCTCCAGTCAAAACATTTGGGGAACGCATCGCCGACGCGCTGGTCGAGGACGGGTTGCTCACCACTCAACAGGTGCAGGAACTTCTGGAGCAGCAGAAGAAGGGCGGCACCCGGCTGATCAAGCTGGCGTTAGAGAAGGCCTACGTCAGCGAGGCCGACATGGCGGTTTCCATGGGTCGTGTACTGAACGTGCCACCCATCAATCTCGCCCGGATCAGCATCCCGGTGGAGATCGCAGACCTCCTGCCACGCGACGTTTCGCAGAATCACAAGGTCGTGCCTGTTTCACGCCTCGAGAACAAGCTGTTCCTGGCGATGGCCGACCCGCTAAACGTGCTGGCGCTGGACGACGTTAAGCGTATTACGCGCCTCGATGTGGCTCCAATGATCGCGTCGGAGCGGTCTATTCTCGACAAGCTGAACGGCTTCGATGCTGCCAAGAGCGGCAGCATGGAGGACATCATTCAGGATGCGAAGAAACGCGGTGAGGCTGAGGCTGACGCGGACAATATCGAGGTGTCGAAGGACGCGGTCGAGGAGGTCAACCTAGATCAGCTCGCCGCGTCGAGTGAAGAGGCTCCAGTCATCAAGCTGGCCAACCTAATCCTCGTGCAAGCCATCAAGGACCGGGCAAGCGATATCCACATCGAGCCCTTCGAGAAGCAGGTGCGTTTGCGCTACCGTGTGGACGGCGTGCTGCTCGACTCACCGCCGCCGCCCAAGCAGATGCAGCTCGCGCTGGCCTCGCGCTTCAAAATTATGTCCAGCCTGGACATCGCCGAGCGCCGCCTGCCACAGGACGGACGCATGCGGGTGCGGGTTGGTGGCAAGGACTACGACCTGCGCGTGTCGGTCATGCCTACCGTTCACGGCGAGAAGATCGTGCTCCGCGTGCTCGACAAGACAAATCTGTCCGCGAGCTTGGACAAACTCGGCCTGGACCAAAGCACGTTCAACCAAGTCAAGGCAGCCGTGGACGCGCCACACGGCCTGATCCTCGTCACCGGCCCCACCGGTTCGGGCAAGACCACCACGCTCTATTCCGCCCTCAACGAACTCAACAACCCCGTTTACAACATCGTTACGGTTGAGGATCCGGTGGAATTTCAGATTCCAGGAATCAACCAGGTGCCGGTACGAAAGGAGATCGGGCTGACCTTCGCTAACGCTCTCCGCTCCATCCTGCGCCAGGACCCGGACATCGTGATGATCGGGGAGATTCGCGACACCGAGACGGCAGAAATCGCCATCGAGGCGGCGCTGACCGGTCACCAAGTGCTCAGCACGATGCACTGTAACGACGCCGCGGGCGCCATCACGCGCCTGGATGACATGGGCATCGCGCCGTTTCTCATTTCATCGTCGGTCATTCTGGCCTGCGCGCAGCGGTTGATGCGTCGCATCTGTTCGCACTGCAAGGATCCGATCGTTTATCCCCCGAAGATGTATAAAGATCTGGGGATGGACCCCTCGGCGTTCGAAGGCATTACGCTATTCCGGGGGCGCGGCTGTGAGCGCTGCAAGAACTCGGGCTATGCCGGTCGGTTGGCGATCATTGAGGCCATGACCATCACGGACGATATTCGCAGGCTGATCATCAACCGCGCCAATGCGCAGGACATCAGCAAGGTGGCGATTGGCGACGGGATGCGCACGCTGCGGATGGTGGCGTTGGATCGGGCGCGGGAAGGCGTCTCCACTCTTGAACAGGTGCTCGTGTTGACGATGTCGCACTGAGCCGGCTGTCGTCCGTCTCGGACTCCGCCCTTCAGGACGGCGGTGGAGCAAGGATATTAAAACTTCCGCTTGTTGCCATCGAGAAACATTGGCGCGACGGCTGGTCGGCTTGCGGGTAGTGGTGCTGGCGTAATTCGGGGTGCGGAGGAAAGGCTGGGCGCAGCAGGCATGCCCGCGCTCGACAGGGCGGCGGACCCAAGCCCTGGCGTGGGACGTGTCACCGCGGGTGCTGGGGAACTGATGGCACTGCTGCCGGGAATAAGGCCGCCCATACCGCTCATATTCCCCAGGCTGCTGGAGTAATCCCGACCCAAGCCGCCGCTGACATTGGGGAGGGTCGGAAGCGCAGATACGGCGGATTTGGGCAAGTCGGCCTGCAGCATTTGCCTGAACTGGCTCGCACGCAATTCCTGGGCTTTGTCCGCTGCGGTTTTGGCATTCGGGGTGTCGAATAGTCCCGGCATGACCGAGGCTTCGCCAAGCTCCGGCATCAACTTCGTGGTCGGTTCTTCACTCATGGTTCGCCGCAGGCTTTGCTCGGCTTCCCGGACGCTGGCCTTCACGGGGTCCAAGTGGGTTTCATCCTCTCGCAGGTCTTCGCCGAAGACGGATTCGCGGTCATTCGAGTCCCCCAAGTCCCCCATCGCGCTGTTGGTTTCCCCCATACCTTCCCTACCAAACTTCTCGAGGTAACGCTCCAGCACGGTCGTCTTACCTTTCTGAAGGCCGTCGTTCTCAAACTCCGATAACCGCATCATCTCCTCGGGAGTGAGTCCGGTGGGGACTTCTTCGGGATTGACGAAGACCCAGTTTTTCTCCCGATCCCGCAGCTCTTGGATTTTTCGACTGTGAAGTCCGGGACTGATTGGCGGGGCGACAGGCAACGGTTGGGTGCTGCTGGCGTCCTGCCCCGTCACGTCGAACGACCGCCCCATGCCTTCCTGCAATGTGCGCAGGGTGTTCTTATTTTCCTCTGCAAAATCGTTGAGGCGATTCGTGGCGGCCGTATCGCTTCGCGGCTCGGAAAACTGAATCGGCCGAGTGCGTTTGATGGGCTGCGCATAGGCGCTGAGTGGCCCGCCGACGGCCAATGCCGCCAGCGCCAAGCCCAAAGCCGTTCTGGCTATACCACGCTTCATGTTTAGCACCGCATCGTATCGTGATGCGCCCCGTTCGTCAAAGGGCGCGTGCTTTACGGGAACAAGCCGCGGGTGTGCCGGGCCTCCGTCACGCGCCGGATGCCCTGGCTCAACGCCGCCAGCCGCATCGATATTTTTTCCTTACGGCTCTGGTGAAGGACTTGCGTGTAGGCGTTCTCCAGAATGCGGAACAACCGGTCCACGGTCTCCGTTTCACTCCAGAAAAAGCTTTGCAGGTCCTGCACCCACTCAAAGTAAGACACCACAACGCCTCCGGCGTTGCAAAGAATATCCGGGATCACGAAGATTTCCGGACGCTGGCGCAGGATGGCGTCGGCTTCGGGAGTGGTGGGACCATTGGCCGCCTCGGCCAGGATGCGGCATTGGAGCTTGCCGGCATTCTTTTCCGTGATTTGCCGCTCCAGTGCCGCGGGGACGAGAATGTCGCACCGGAGGGCCAGTAATTGCTCGTTGGTCAGCGGTTCGGCCTCCGCGAAACCCGCCACGGTCTGGTGTTGGGCCACGTGTTTGTCCAACGCCCAGAGATCCAGGCCGCCAGCGTTGTACACCCCGCCTTTGGCGTCGCTCACGGCGACAACTTTCGCCCCGTACCGGGCGAGACATAACGCAGCCACCGACCCGACCTTCCCATAACCTTGCATCGCCACCGTCGCGTTGGTGATGTCCAACCCGGTGGCGTCACTGGCACGATTCACCAAATACGCCACGCCACGCCCAGTAGCTTCGCGTCGGCCCACCGAACCGCCAATGCCCACCGGCTTGCCGGTAACTACGCCCGGGACGGCATGCCCGCTGTGAACCGAGTAGGTGTCCATCATCCAAGCCATGGTTTGCTCGTCAGTTCCCACGTCTGGCGCCATGATGTCGGTCTGCGGTCCGATGAAGGGGATCATTTCCTGCGTGTAACGCCGGGTGATGCGCTCCAGTTCCGTCAGTGAAAGCCGCTTGGGATCGCACGTCACGCCCCCTTTGGCGCCGCCGTAAGGCAGGCCGGCCAGAGCGCATTTCCAACTCATCCACATCGCGAGGGCTGCCACCTCGCCCAGCGTCACGTCGGGATGGAAGCGCAGCCCGCCCTTGGTGGGGCCGAGCGCTAGGTGATGCTGTACGCGGTAACCAGTAAAGACCTCCGTCCGGCCGTCGTCGCACCGCACGGGGATGGCCACCGTGATGGCCCGTTTCGGGTACTTCACCCGGTCACGGGTGTTTTGGGGGATTTGGAGGTAATCCGCGACCTCGTCGAACTGCTGGCACGCCATCCGGAAAGTAGGATGATCATAGACTTGCATGAGGGCAGGCTACCCAATGCCAACCCGAGTGGGAACGGCAAAGCAACGCCGAAGCGGGGCAACGTCGCTAGTATCCACGAAACCGGCCTTCGATCGCTAGTGGCCCGGCAACCGGTCTCGACCGTCACTTCCTCAATTCCGGATTTTCCATGAACGCATAGCAGCACATGTGGAGAACGCCCATTTGCGCGTCCTCGACTCGGCCATAGTGGGTGTCGTTAATCACCAGCACCTGCTCGGCAACCTCTGCCATCCGCCCGCGTTTCGCCCCAACCAGCGCCACGGTTTTCAGACCGTGCTGTTTCGCCCAGTCCAGCGCCTTCACACAGTTCGGCGAATTGCCGCTGACGCTCACACCGATGGCCACATCGCCCGCCCGGCCGAAGTTTTGGAGTTGGCCGACGAAGACGTCCTCGTAGGAATAGTCGTTCCCGAGCGCGGTCATCCAACTCACGTTGTCGGTGAGCGAAAGCACGCGGAAGCGCTGGCCCAGCTTGTCCGACGCGCCCTTGCCAAGATCGGTGGCAAAGTGCGAGGCGTTCGCGGCGCTGCCCCCGTTACCGAAGATGAAAACCTGCCGGTCTGCTCTCAAAACCGTGCGCAGCGTCTCGACGAGTTGGGCGACGCCGGCAACCGGGATGGAATCATGCGCGGCCTTCTGGGCCTGGACGTAACTGGCAATCCAATCGTTCATTGCGTGGAAGTGTAGGGCTCGTTGCCCACAGACTCAAGCTGGCTTGCAGGTTCCCGCGGCGACACTCAAATCCGGCGCGCGGCTGTCTCAGCCGCAGCACGCCCCGGACGCGATGGTGGCATCGGGTGCTGCTCACCACGAAAGCTACGAACTCCCTCCGCGTCTTCCGTGATCCACCTCCTGCGGGTGGCACACCCGCGCGCCAGCCAGACAAAGTGCTCCAACCGGCACGGCATCTTCTCCCAACTTCGCCAAGGCGACGCGAGGTCCGGGCTGAAACACTTCCATAATGAAGCCCGGGAGTGCTGCTGCCACCGCAGCCCGCAACGGTTCACCCACACCGGACAATCCACCGCCCAACACGATCACCTGCGGATGAAACAGGTGGGCGACATGCGAGAGCCCAAACCCCAGGTCCGCAGCCACGCCCTCGAGTAACCGCCGGGCCACCGCGTCGCCTTGCGCCAGGGCCGCGACCAGATGCTTCGCCTCGGCTCGGGATTCGTTCCGACACAGCTTCGCAAGCACGCTCGTCGGGTGTTCCGCATTGGCAGCGCGGATACGCCTGTCCACCGCCCATCCGGAGCAGCGCGATTCGATGGTAGCGCCGCTGCGATCCAGTCGCACGTGTCCGATCTCCGCTTCCCCGGGTGCGTCGCCGTGGTAGATATGCCCGTCGAGGACGAGCCCGCCGCCCACACCGCTGCCCAGCGTGACGTAGAAAACCGGATTGCAGCCGACTCCCGCGCCACGCAAGGCTTCGCCGAGCGCCGCCGTGTTCGCGTCGTTCTCGACCACAACGGGCGCACCGGTCAACTCTTTCAACCAGCCGGCCAGATCGAAACCGGACCAGCCTTCGATTTGGTGGGAACAGGCGATCTTCCCCGTACGCCGATCCACCGGCCCGCCGAAACCCACTCCCACGCCAGCGAGGAGGCGTCCGGCCAGCAGTGGCGGGAGTGTGTTCTTGATTTGTGCGCGAATGCCTTCGCCGCCGCGGGCCGCGTCCACGTCCAGCTTGTGCTTTTCGAGGAGGTTGCCGCGCGCGTCACCCAGTGCGATTTGCAGCTTCGTGCCGCCGATTTCAATTGCGAGATACATCGTTGCTCAGAAATAGTCCGGCGCATTCCCCGGCTTCCATTTGATGTTGCAGCCGATGCTCGGCTTCTGGTCAGGTGACACCAGCTTGCCCGCGAGCACCGCGTCGAGGGCCGCGCGGAGATCCTTACCGGTGACAGGCACGCCATTGCCCGGTCGGCTGTCGTCAAACTGGCCGCGATAAACCAGTCTCCGTTCCTGGTCGAACAGGAAGAAGTCCGGTGTGCAAGCGGCATGATAGGCCTTGGCTACGGCTTGGTTTTCGTCGTAGAGATACGGAAACAGGTAGCCGGCGGCGCGGGCTTCCGCCTGCATGCGCGCCGGGGCGTCTTCCGGATAATTCGCCACGTCATTCGCGCTGATGGCAACGATGGCCACGCCCCGAGGCAGGTAGTCGCGGCCCAACTGAGCAAGGCCACCGCGGAGGTGTTTGACGTAGGGGCAATGGTTGCAGATGAACATGACCAGCAAGGCGGGGGCGGCCTTGAAGTCGGCCAGCGCAACAAGGCGCCCGCTGGCGTCCGGCAACCGGAAATCAGGCGCTACCGTGCCGAGCGGCAGCATGGTGGACGGCGTGAGTGCCATGCGGAAATCTTGGTCTGGCCTTGGGCGCTTGTCGAGTCGGGCGTGTTCCCCCTCGTTCTGATGCTCAGTTTTGTCAATCGGGGCGGAGCGTGGGTGCGTTGAGCCGTCGTCCGAGCATCAGCCTTCGTGGGAGATTTCAGAGGGCCAAGTCCCCCAAAAAATGCAGGGAAGTCGTGAAGGCGCGGGTCGCTGCAGGTTCTCGTCGGCTGCGTGGCCAAAGCGGGCCGCAGTCTTACTTGCTTAGTGTTACCAAGTTTCTGGCGATCAATTCAACGCCAGCAAATCGCCCGTGGGGAGCAGACTCATGACGAGGTTCGAAGCCTCGCTCATCTCGTAGGGCTTGGCCAGCAGATGGGCGTTCAGGCCGGAAACGCGTTCCATGGCCTGCTCATCCAGATAACCGGAGGACAGAATGAGCCGCATATGCGGCCAGCGGCGGGCGACGATTTCCATCAACTCAATCCCGTTCATCCCCGGCATGCTGTAATCCGTGAAGAGGATGTCAATTGGCGTTGAATTGCTTTCCAGGAACTTAATCGCCGAGGGCGCATCCACGGCCACATCCACCGTCAGCCCGGAGGCTTCCAGAAAACTCTTGGTGAAATCCCGCAGGAGGTCCAAGTCGTCCACCACCAGGACCCGGCCGGAGCCGCGTTGCAGTTGTTGCACCGGGGGTGCTGGAGTTGCGCTGACTGCGTCCGCCACGACAGGCAAATAGAGATGGAAGGTCGTACCGCCATTCGGAACGGTGTCCACTTCCACGAATCCGCCGCCTTCCTTGACCACGCGTTGGACGATGGCCAAGCCGAGCCCGGTTCCTTTCCCCTTTTCCTTGGTGGTAAAAAACGGCTCGAAGATGCGGGCGAGGATTTCAGCAGGGATGCCCGTGCCGGTATCCGCCACGCTGCATCGGGCGAATTCGCTCACCGGCGCGATCCCGTGCTTGGCCGATTGCTCAGGGGTCAGCCGCACCTGGGCTGTGGTGATGGTCAACCGTCCGCCATACAGCATGGCATCCTGCGCGTTCACGCACAGGTTCAGCAGCGCCTGACTCGCACGGGTGGCATCGAGTTTCACCCGCAACGGGGCGCGGTGGGGCAAGACCTCGAGCAGGACGTTTCCGCGCAACGTGCGCTTGGCCAGGGCCACGGTCTCCTCCACGACCTTGTTCAAGTCCAGCACGGTGCGCTTTTCCTCGGACTCGCGGCTGAACGAGAGGATTTCCTGGGTGATATCCGCAGCACGTGCGGCGGCCACATTGATCTGTTCCGCCCAATGGCGCAGGTTGGAATCCTGCGTCGTCTGAAGCAGCACGAGCGCGGTATTGCCTTGGATGGCTTGGAGCAGGTTATTGAAATCGTGCGCCACGCCCGCGGCCAGCGTGCCGATGATCTCCATCTTCTGCGCCTGGAAAAGCTGGTCCTGCAACTCGTGGTAATGCGTCTGATCCGTGACGTTGCAGATGAGTCCGCGCACTTCCTTGGCATGTATCCATGGCGAAATGCGAATCAACCAATGCCGGCCATTCAAGTCCTGGAACGCATCATCGCGGGGACGGCCCGTTTGGAGGACTTCCAGGAACGCGGCAGAAAGGGCGGCCTGCCGGGAGGAATCCGGCACATACTCCAGAAGCTGCCGGCCCACTTGCGGGGGGCCGTTGAGGCGGATGCCGGCGTGCTCGGTGGGCAAGCGCCGCCAGCCGTCGTTGGCGTGGGTCAGCCGAAACTCGCGGTCCAGCGTATAAATCGCCCCATCCAGCGAATGCAGGATGCTGTGAACGAAATCGCGTTCCACCCGCAATTCGTCCTCCAAACGCTTGCGTGGAGTGATGTCCCGCTCGCAGGCCACGTAGCCGATGAACCGGCCCGCCATGTCTGAGATCGGCGAGATGGTGGACTCGACGAAAAAGGTTGTGCCATCCCGGCGGACGTTGAGCAGTTCTCCCTTCCACTCGCGGCCTTGGCTAACGGCATCCAGATAGGCCCGGACCTTCTGGTTTTCGCATTGAGCGCGAAGGAATTCGTCCGTCTGGCCCAACACCTCCTCAATGCCATGCCCCGTGGCACAATGAAAGGCCGGGTTCACGAACATGATCCGGTAATCGGCGTCGGTGAGGAAGAAGACATCCGGGGTGGCGTCAATCGCCGTGATGAGCCGCTGGACGTGGGACTCCAACCGCATGCGTGGGGTGGCGTCCTTGAAAGTAAGCAGCGCGAGGTCGTCCGGAAAGGCGGTAATCTCCAAGTCCGTCAACCGGCGGGGCGATCCCTCGGCGATGGTGAGGACGCCGTGGAACAACTGAAAACGCGCGCGTCGCGGGCCAAGTGCGGTCAGCAACTTCTTGTGGACCACGGGGTTGACCGACTTGAGGATGGAAACTCGTCCTTCGGCCTGCGCCGGGACAAGTCGGAACAACCGGGCAGCACTGGGATTCAGGTTGAGAATCAGTCCATTGGCCCGACAAACCACTTGGGCATCTTCGGAAGCCTCGAAGAAACCTTTCCACCATTCGGCGAACGGCGGTGCTTCCGCCAAAAGGTCGGTATCCGGCAACGGTTCTGCGACAGCAGGCAATCGCATGGCTTCAGCAATACACAGTTTGTGCTTCTGTAATCGGCGAAAGCAGCCTGCGGTTGAGGGGTTTTTTCGGGAACGCCGGCGTTTAGTTGCCGGGCCACCGCAAAGCAGGAATTGTCTTGTCCATTCGCCAACTCAGAATTGCCCGAAGCCGATCTTCAAAGTGTTGAGAGTGTAGGGCAGCCTTTACAGTTTCTGCGTCGAGTCTATCCTGATTTGTAGGGAGGATGAGTGCGGATGAACCGCATCTGTAGTTTTTCATCTTACTAGAAATTGGCCGAAAACCTGTGGTTTTGACTTCGCACCGGTGCATCACCGAGAAGACCACCGGGGCTGGTCCCAAGCATGCTTTTTAGGGGGTGTTGAGGCGGTTTTGGCGCCGAAGTGTAAACGGCGACGAACACCTCAGAAACCTAAAACCAAAGTCGGGATAGAGTTTATGAAGAGAGTGATAGTCGGATTGATGCTGGGGACGACCTTCGCCTTTCTGGCGAGTTCATCGTATGCCATACCGTTGACCTACGAAGTGGGAGCCGGGTCTAGCGTGACAGCGAACACGTCTGACCCCGGTCTGCTGATCAATACAGCCCTTGATGCAGACCTTGCGAGCGTCGCCTTCGGGTTGGATGATGGCGATTCCTACTCGTTCTCGTTTTTCAAGATTTGGGCGAACGAAGACTGGGTTAACTCGGATGATCTGGCGCCCAAGGCTATCAGCGCCGTGTTGGATTTTGCTGTGCCCTCTGAAACGGCTACGATTGGCGGGTCAACCGTTGGAGTCTCCGTAGGTGTCCTTGGCTTCTATCAAGCGGGAAGAGTGATTTGGAGTGGCCCAACGGTGGTGAATGCAGGAGATCGTGTCTTCTCCGTGACGTTGAGCGATGAGACCTTCGGTGAACAGTATTGGTGGTTGGGCTTGGGTGAATGCGGCGCGACTGTTGAAGCGACAGTGACGCAGGGCAAGTCTTGGAAGGACATCCCGACGACTCCCGACGGTGGCGCTTCGCTGGCGCTCTTGGGCATGGGCCTGATAGGCTTGGGTGTGCTGAAGCGGAAGCTCAGCTAAGTGCCCCAGTAATTCTCTAAGTTCAGAACCAAGCCCGCCGGTTTTGGCGGGCTTTCTTGCGTACTCAGCAAGGGGAATAGGACCCGGGCAATACACCACAAGGGAATGCGTTATGGGCTGGATGGGTGGCCACCACTTTTTCCTCGTCAAAAACGCTGTGTGCAGGAGAATCATGCGCCTCATGTTTTTTCCATGAACGAGCAAATCGTCATTTTGGATTTCGGTTCGCAGTACACGCAGGTCATTGCCCGGCGCGTGCGCGAGTGCAACGTCTATTCCACCATCCTCCGTTACGACACTCCCGCCGCCGAGATCGCCAAGCTGAAGCCCAGCGGCATCATCCTCTCGGGCGGGCCGTCGAGCGTCTATGCCAAGGATGCGCCTTTGCCCGACCGCGCCATCTTCAAGCTCGGCGTGCCGATGCTGGGCATCTGCTTCGGGGTGCAGCTCTTCGCCCAGTTCCTCGGTGGGCGCGTGGAGAAAGGCCAGAAGCGCGAATACGGCAAGGGCACATTGACGGTGAAGAGCCGCCGTTGCGCGCTCTTTCGCAACCTGCCGCATGAACTCCAGGTCTGGAATTCCCACGGCGACAAACTCACGCGCTTGCCCAAGGATTTCGTCGTCGTCGCCACGAGCGATAACTCGCCCTACGCCGCCATCGAACATCCGACTAAGAAGTTTTTTGGCCTCCAGTTTCATCCCGAAGTCGTCCACACGCCGCGCGGCAAGGAAATCCTGTCCAACTTCGTCCACGGGGTCTGCGGCTGCGGGCGCGACTGGAACATGCACAACTACGTCGAGCAGGCCGTGCAAACCATCCGGGCGCAGGTCGGCAAGGAGCGCGTCATCCTGGGCCTGAGCGGTGGTGTGGATTCCAGCGTGGCGGCGGCGCTCCTGCACAAGGCCATCGGCGACCAACTCACGTGCATCTTTGTCAACAACGGCCTGCTCCGCGCCCGCGAGGCGGAAGTGGTGCAGGAGGTCTTCGGGCGAAACTTCCACATCAAACTGCAATACGAAGACGCCTCAGTGCTGTTTCTGAAGCGGCTGAAGGGGGTGACTGACCCGGAAAAGAAACGGAAGATCATCGGCCGAAGTTTCATCGAAGTCTTCCAGGCGGCGACCAAGCGGGCGGGCAAGGCGAAGTTCCTGGCGCAAGGAACGCTTTACCCGGACGTGATTGAAAGCGTACCCATCGCCGGCAATCCGGCGGCGCTGATCAAGAGTCACCACAACGTCGGCGGGCTGCCGAAGAACATGAAGTTCCAGCTCGTCGAGCCGCTACGCAGCCTGTTCAAGGACGAAGTCCGCCTGCTCGGGCTGGAACTGGGTCTGCCCAAAGAAATCGTCTATCGCCAGCCGTTCCCCGGCCCGGGTCTTGCCGTGCGCTGCCTCGGCGAAGTGACGCCGGAGAAGTTGAAGGTCCTGCGCCGCGCCGACGCGATTGTCGTCGAAGAGATGAAAGCGAGCGAACTTTACTATAAGACTTGGCAAACGTTCGCTGTGTTGCTGCCCGTGCGCAGCGTGGGCGTGCAAGGCGACGAGCGCACGTATGATTGGACGGTTGTGATCCGCGCCGTGGAATCGCAGGACGGCATGACCGCCGACTGGGTCAAGCTGCCCTACGACCTGCTGGAGAAGATTTCGCTGCGCATCACGAACGAAGTCCGCGGCCTGAACCGTGTGGTGCTGGATCTCACCAGCAAGCCGCCGGGGACGATCGAGTGGGAGTGACTCTTGCCACTGGCAGGAGACGAGCTTTATCTGCGCGCATGCAAGTTCACCGCGCACCCAAGGTGTTCAGCGGACTGCTGCAATCTGTAGTCAGCAGGTTCATTCCAATCCTGCTTCTCCTTTCCAATCAACTGCCCTGTTGAAATGCCGAACGGACCAGCGTACCGGAGCGGCGAACGTGGAGCGGCTAGAAGTGGATGAGGTGTGGACTTACGTATTCTGAAAGTAACTCATTGTACATAAAACACGTAAGAGCTAGCTCTAAAAGAACCTGAAATACTTAAAATCGGCATGCCCTGTGTCTCCATGCTCGATGTGCCCTATGCTATAAACCCCCAACTTTGCACCAATCCATACACCTTTCTTGACTTGGAAGCCCTGCGGAATGGAAACAAAGTCGCCTTCAACGGCGTAACTAAAGTGACCCCGTCCGCCGCCCTCTAGCTGCACCCGAAGTCGAACTCGCCGGGAGGTGGTTTTGCGCAAGATCGTCTCTTTGTCGTCTACTCGGATAAGGAGACGGGTATTGGACCCGTCGTGTCGAACCCCCACGGTCGCAGAATGTTCTCCGCTCACCACCAATCCCGCCTCCTCGCCGCTGTGCAGAGGACACAATTCCACCAACGCCTCCGCCGTGAAGCTGCGGGCGGGGAACTTCTGGAGCAGGAGGTTCGGCTGCGCATTGAGTGACGCGGTTGCCAAGTTCGGGAACAGCCGAAGCCAACCCGGACGCGCGGTCAGGGAATACCAGTCAGCGGAGTGGTTTGCGTGCCATTGCCACTGCGGGCCGAGCGTGTTGGTGTCGAATTCGTCACTTGTTCGCGGCGCACAGCGTTTCTGCGCCGGGATCACAATGGGTTTGGTATGTCGCCGGACCGGCTCGCCGTTGGCGCCGATCAAAGGCCAACCGTCCTGCCAGCGAGCCGGCTGCAGGTGGACGATCCGCCCGTAAACGCCGGCCTCCTGAAAGTGCAGGAACCACCAGTCGCCGTTGGGTGTGTCCACCAGCGCGCCCTGATGCGGACCATTGATATCTGTATCGCCTTGCGAAAGCACGATCCTGTTATCGTAGGGGCCGTAGATATTTCGCGAGCGCAACGCGACCTGCCATCCCGTCTCGACGCCTCCGGCGGGAGCGAGGATGTAATACCAGCCGTCCCGCTTCAGGAACTTGGGGCCTTCGATCGTCGGATGCTTCTCAGGTTGATGAAAGACAACTTCGCCTTCACCCAACAGCCTCGAGCCATCCGGCGCCATCGGTCGCACCCGCAACCGGTGTTTGATGCCGGCGCGTGAACCGGCATAGGCGTGAACAAGGTAGGCTTTACCGTCGTCGTCCCAAAGCGGACAAGGATCAATCAGTCCTTTGCCTTCCTGCACACAATGTGGAAGCGACCACGGGCCTGCTGGGTGCTCGGCGGTGACGATGAAGATGCCCTCGTCCGGCGTCGGGAAGAAAATCCAGTATTTGCCGGCGTGAAACCGGATGGCCGGCGCCCAAACCCCGCAGCCGGGCTGAACCTGATCGTAGCGCGGGTGCGGGAGATTCTTCAGCGCGTGGCCAATGAGCGTCCAGTTGACGAGGTCTTTGCTGTGGAGGATTGGCAGACCGGGCGTGCAGTTGAAGCTGGACGCGGTCATGTAGAAATCGTCGCCCACCCGGATAGCGTCGGGGTCGGAGTAGTCGGCGTAGAGGATGGGATTGCAGTAGGTCCTATCACCCTGATCCGGCAGCCAGGGGAAAGCGTAGTCGAGCACTTTGCCCCGGGCCGCTGAATCTGCGGTCGCCGATGATCCTAAATGCGACGTTTCCATGGGAAAGCTACTCGATGGTCAGCGGTTTGATCCGAGGCACGCCGATGTGAAAGATGATCCAGCCAATCACGTAGGCGCTGCCACACACGGTCATGATTATCCCGTACGAGCCTTTGTCTTGAAGGATCGTGCTTACGAGCCAGAAAAACAGGAGGGACATGATCGAAGCGAGCGTCCCTCCCAATCCAATGACGGAGGGGACAGCCGGCCGGGGGAAGATGTCCGAAACGACTGGATACATCGTGGCTGACCAACCTTGATGGGCAGCCGAAGCGAGGGCAAAACAGGCGGTAGCCAGCCAGACACTGTTGGTGTGTGGCGTGATGATGACGGGCAGCGTGCAGCAGGCGCAAATCAGTGAAGCCGTCTTGCGTGCTGCGTTCACCGTCCAGCCCCGTTTCAGAAACCAAGCGGAAAGCCCGCCGCCGCCAATGCTGCCGCAACAGCTCGCGGTCGCGATCAAGGCTAGCGGCAGCCCGAAGCCGCGAATGTCGAGCTTGAACTGGTCGTGGAAGAAGCCAGGAAGCCAGAAGCCGTAGAACCACCACACCGGTCCGATGAGGATGCCGGTGAAATTGTAGGCCCAAGTCTCGCGATAGCGGAGCAACTTCGTCCAAGGAATGCGGACTTCCGCCGTCTCAGCGACCCCGGTATTGATGTGAACCAGTTCGGTCGGCGTGACCCGCTTGGACTTCTCCGGCGGGTCATAATAAATCCACCAGAAGACCAGCCAGACAAAACCGGAGGCGCCGAGCACCACGAAAGACATCTGCCAACCGAAGGCGATGAACAACCACGGCACGAGCAACGGAGCGAAGATCGAGCCGACGTTCGCGCCAGAGTTGAACAGACCCGTGGCCACAGAGCGTTCCTTGGGCGGAAACCACTCCGCCACGGTCTTGTTTGCCAACGGAAAATTGCCCGCTTCACCCAGACCGAGCGCCAGTCGAGCCACGCCAAAGCCGAACACTGTTCGCATCAACGCGTGGGCCATGGCCGCCAGACTCCAGAAGACCATGGAAAGGCCATAGGTGAGTTTCAGGCCAAAGCGTTCGGCTATGGGGCCGTAGGCGACCTGACCCGCGGCGTAGGCCGCCTGGAAACAAATCGCGATCAGTCCGTAGTCCTTCTCGGTCCAGTTCAGAATCCGCATCAAGTCGGGCTTGAGCAGGCCGAGAATCTGCCGGTCCATGTAGTTGATCACGCATGCGAAGAACAGCAACGCGCAGATGATCCACCGATACCGTCCCACGCGGCTCGATGCGCCGTTGGCAGCCCGTGCTGCGGGTGTGGCGACTTCATCGTTTGACGGCTTCATTTCGTCAACTCCAGTTTCGAGTTGCTCACGCGCAGGGTCTTCACTCCTTCACCACTCCGGTTCTCCACGTGGACGTTTTCAAAAGTGACTTTCTCCGCATCGGTGACCGAAACGCCCTTCTCCGAGGTGATGGAGACGTTCTTCAAGGTGACGTTGCGCAGGGGCATCTCCGGCAACCCCTGGAGCACAATGGCCGATTGCGCGCCGCGGCAGATGAGGTTCTCGATGTGAATGTCGCGAAACTGCGGCGTTTCTTCAGTCGCTGGTGGCGCCTTGATTTCCGCTGGCGTGCCGGAGTCCTCTAAAGGGGCTTTGCCGCCGTAAAAGAGGTTGAAGTTGATCGCGTCGCCGGGGATGTCCGTCATGCGGATGTTCGAGATGTGGATGTTCTCGACCACGCCGCCGCGCCCGCGGGTGCTCTTGAAACGCAACCCGATGTCCGTGCCCATGAAGGTGCAGTTGTCCACGCGCACGTTGCGGACGCCGCCGGACATTTCGCTGCCGATGGTGAAGCCCCCGTGGGCGTGATACACCGTGCAGCCCTCAACCAAAACGTCCTCGGTGGGCACGCCGATGCGGCGGCCCGCGGCGTCCTTGCCGGACTTCAGGCAGATACCGTCGTCACCCACGTCGAATGTGCAACCGCGCACGATGACGCGGCGGCAGGATTCCAGATCCAGCGCGTCGCTGTTCTGGGCGGCGGGTGAGTTGCGGACGGTGACGTTGAGCACGGAGACGTCTTCGCACAGCACGGGGTTGATCGTCCAATTGGGCGGGTTTTGGAAGTTGACGCCCTCGATCAGCAGCCGTTTGCAGCCAACGAGCCGAAGCATCTTCGGGCGGAGATACTGGTGATACGGCTCGTAGTCCTCGAGCTTGAGCGAGCCGCGCTTCTGCAACTCCATCACGGCCCTCGCGCCGTCCATTGCCGACTTGCTCGGCCACCACTCGTCGCCCTTTTCGTTGAGCACCCCGCCGGACTTAACCAGCGCCTTCCACTGCGATTCCGTCAGCTTACCCTTCTTGACCAACCGCCAGGCATCGCCGCCGCCGTCGAGGATCCCCGCGCCGGTGATTGCCACGTCTTCAAGGTCGTTTCCCGAGATCGGCGAAGTGGAATCCACCTCCTTCTCGCCTTTGAGGTCAATGACCGTGAGCGGATACAGCTTGGGGTCGCCGGAGAACTGAACCAGCGCTCCGCGCTGCAAGTGAAGGTTGATCTTGCTGCGCAGCTTGATGGGGCCGGTGAACCAGATTCCTGGCGGGACGACGAGTGTGCCGCCCCCTTTCTCAGACAGTCTTGCCAAAGCCTGTTCGAAGGCGGCGGTGTTTAGCGTCTTGCCGTCGCCGACACCGCCGCAATTCGAGAGGCTGAGAGTGTTTGCGGGGATGTTGGGGGCAGCGACCTCCGGTGCGTTCGGGGCCGCCTTCGCGTTGGCTAGGTGCAGACTCGCTGCCAGTGGGAGGGCCACAGCGAAAACGCGAAAGGGTCTGAGGCATTTCATGTTCAGAGAATACGAAAGCCGGAACCGGGTTTTGTTGTGATTTTCTGAATAGTTGTGTGAAAAAACTGCCGCGCAGACGCGCGCGAAAGCCCACCGCGTCATCGAGCCGAGATGTGGCCATCGTCGTTTTGAGGATGTTATCTACGGTGCAGGCTTTCTTTTCCTCGTCTACCAATCGGTTGGTTCATACGCAACGCGTGGGCGGACTGGCATGAGGACACTTCCCACGGCAATCGTGCAGCCTATGGTGTGGTTACGTTTGCAGGTGTTGGGGGAAATGGCATCGGGGGGGACGTCGTCTTGTCAGGTGCGGGGAAGGTGGGGGTGAGCCGTCATGCTAGTTCGATACTGGCGAGGGCTCATCTGCGTGGCTTGACGAAACGCGACCGAGAAGCTGTTCGCGCTCTGATATCCACAGGCCGCGGCGATGGTTTCCATCTTGTGCTGAGACTCTGTCAGAAGCGTCTTCGCACGCGCGATGCGAAGCGCCTGCAACTCATGACCTGGTGGGCGACCGACTTTCCCGACAAAAGCGTGATGAAATCCGCGGCGTGACATGGCGGCGACGCGAGCCAGGTCATCCACGCCGATGGGTTCATGGCAGTGCTCGGTCATGAAGCGCAGGCTTCGCGCCAGACCGGGATGGTCCACCGCGAAGAGATCGCTGCTCCTGCGAGCAATAAGGCCGAGAGGGGGCACGCGAATGGCGTCGACGGGCTTGGGCATCTGTTGCATCAGGTCATCGAGCAAGGCGGCTCCTCGGTAGCCGATCGTTTGCATGTTCACATCCACACTGGAAACGGGAATGGGCATGGCTTCGACGGCCAGAAGCGATTCGCCCGCTCCCACGACAGCCACTTGATCCGGCACGGCAATGCCCGCGCTGTCACAGGCTTCCAGGACTTCCAGAGCGCGGCCATCGCTCGCTCCGAATACGCCGATTGGTTTGGCTGCTTTCCTTAGTTTGTCGGCGAGCCACAAATGCTTGCGCTTCCAGGAATGGCGGTCGTCGCCATACGAGGAAGACTCTTGCCAGCGCAACCATTGGCCCGTGTGGCCCGCCTGCTCAAGCACGCGGAGAAATGCTCGTCCCCGTTCGTTATAAACCCAGTTGTCCGCGTCGCTGTAATAGAGAAATTGGCGAAAGCCGCGAGCGAGAAAGTGCTCAGCCACGAGACGCCCCACAGCCGCAGTGTCCTCCAAAACCCGGGCAAACTTCAAATGCGGACGGCGGAAGCTGAAATCCACCGTGGGCTTTTCTGCGTGCGCTACAAATTCGGCCAAATCATCCCCGGCTCCAAGCCAGGCGAGGATTCCATCGCCATCCCAGCCCCAGGGGATGACCTTCTCCCGAGCCAAATCCTCGGAGAGATGCCACCGGTGTTCTTGGGCGTACTGTTCGATGCCGCGGTGAAGCCGGTAATCGTACCAACCAAGCACCAGCAGAACACGTCGAGGGCGGTGCTTTCGTTGCATGATGGGCACTGTAAGGGCGGGCTTCTGCGATTCAAGTCTGCAAGTGCTTTGGCCCAGAATTTCGAGCACCTCAGTGACCATAACTTCTTGCAGCATGATCCGACGTGGCAGACCCCGTCGCACGCGATCAGCCGACCCGTTCACCCGCTGCGGGCTGCAACCGGCCGCGGCCCAAACCAGATCCGCGCAGCGCGTAACAGACATCCGGCTGGGTGATCGCGCAGAGCTGCTACTGACAACCGGCTTCACTTGGTATCGGAGCTCTACCAAGAACGAGCGGCCGGAAATCACTTTCCAGCCGCTCGCACCACTAACCCACAGTCATCCAGCGCTCATCCCATCACTTGCGAAGACGGAAGAACGTGTTGGTGGTGCCGATGGGCACCGTGGCCGAGTTCCCAGTCACGCCCACAATCGGATTCCATGCCGCACCAGACACATCACCCGCGCTCTCGAGCGTGAAGCCGGTCGCAGCCGAGGTCCAGGACAGGACCAGGTTCTGACCAGCGCGGCTCGTGCGCAACACCGGGTAAGCGGTCTCGTAGAGCGCCGCAATCTGGCTCGTGGTGAGCGCCCCCTTCCAGATGGTGAACTCGTCGAAGTCCCCGGCGCTGGGAGCGATGCTCCAGTTGCTGGTCGGACACAGATTGATCTGCTGCTGATCCGCCGGCAGGTTGACGCGCACCTGCGTATTCCGACCGATGAGCTGGCCGTTCAGGAACACCTGTGTCACGCCGTTGGTCGGGCCGTCCGCACCGTCGTAGGTCATGGTGATCATGGCCCACTGATTGAGCGGATAGGGCTTCCCGGTTTCCGTGTCCCGGCTGTTGCCCCACGAGTAGATGCTCTGGTTATCGGTCCCCTTGAACGCCAAGAGTCCTCGTGCTGTGCCGGCGCCCGTGTTCAGGACGGGCCCAAATCCAGCCAAATAGCCCAGTGACGTCGGCTTGTTGGTGAGGTAAAGCCACAGGTTGATGGACCAGGAATCGCTCGCCAAGCCGGGCAGGTTGTTCGCTGCTACGTTGGCAATGGTTACGCCGCCGGGCAATCGCACGGCCTTACCCGAAACGCCGTTGACGTAACCGACCACGTCGGAAGCCGTGCCGTCGTTGGCATTGCCGGAAGTGTCGCTCGTGTTGTTCTCGAACTTCCATTCGGACACCAGCGTCGCCGCCGGACGCTGAAGCACGGTCAATGTGGCCGGCAGGCTGTTGGTGGCGCCGAGAGAATTCGTGATGGCGACTTTGAAGGTGGTGCCGTTGTCCGCCTGGGTCACGGGACCGTAGGTGAGGGCGTAGGTAGTGGCGCCGGCGATGGGCGTGTTGCCTTGGTACCATTGGTAGGAGACGGGCACGGCCCCGGAGGCTTGCACGGTGAGCCGGGCCATCTGCCCCAAGTATGCCGACGTGTTGGCGGGCTGGGCCAGGATCATTGGCGCGGTCGGAATGAAGGCATCCGCTTCCAACGCTCCCTTGCCAGCCAATCCGGCGAGATAGATGCCAGTGATCTCATCGGGCCCGAGGCCGCGATTCCACAGCGCGACGTCGTCCATCTTGCCATCCCAGAAGCCCGGCGAGAGGCTGTAATTGGGCTCGGTGCCATCATCGTTTAGTTTGGCGCCGATGCCCAACGCGGTCGCGATTGGGGCGACCAGCGTGCCGTCGTAGGTGACGGAAGCCACTTCGGAACCGTTGCGATACAGGCGCACTCTCGTGCCGTCGCAAACAGCCGCCACGTGCTGCCAACTGTTCAGCGGGAAGACCAGCGGCTCACTGACGTTCGGGGTCTTGCCATCGGCTTGCTTGATGTAGATGTTCTCCTGTCCGCCAGTGTCATAGAGCCCGAAGTGGAATTGCCCCGCCTTCGTGCCGCCCCAGTTCTTGAGGAAGGTGGCCCACGTCGTGCGGGAGTCGGCATATACCCAGAGGGAAGCGGTGACCGTGTTGGTGGGTTTGGGATAATCCGGCACGCGCACATACTGCAGTGAATCCGGTCCGCCGAATTCGAGCGCGCGGCCAATCTGGCCCGGCACCCAGTGTTCTGTGGTGGTCAGGTAGTTCCCCAGTTCGCCGTTGTTATGGTGAGAGGACGAATCGACAGCGGTCGTGCCGGTGGTCTCGTCGAACTTCCAATAGCCAACCAGACCGGTAGCCAGCCCGACGGCTTGGACATTGACCGTCGCCGCGGCGCTGGGCGTGGTACCGAACGAAGTGGAAACCTCCACCGTGTACTGACCTTGATCCGTGACCCGGGCAGTGGTGATGGTGTAAGTGGCGTTCGTGGCGCCGCTAATGGGGGCGCTGTTTTTCTTCCACTGGTATTTCAATTCGCCTGGCCCCGCGGCGCGGACTGCCAACGAGATGACCTCGCCCGCAAAGTGTGTCTGGCTCTGCGGCTGTTCCGTGATCACGGGAGCCGCGGTCAGGTAGGTTTCCGCCTGGCTGAGGCTCTTGCCTGCCAACCCGGCGATGAACACGGCGGCCATTTGATCGGCGCTCAAGCCGTTGGTCCACACACCGACATCGTCAATCTTGCCCTGCCAGAAGCCGCCCGTGGCCGTGCCCGTGGCGTCAAGGGTCGCGCCGATGCCCAGGAACGAAGAGGGCGAGGCCGGCAACGCGCCGCTGTAATCCGTCAGGGAGGCGGCCAGTGCGCCATTCCGATAGAGCTTGATCGTCGTGCCCTCGGCCACCACGCCCACGTGCTGCCAGACCCCGGTGGGAAGCGCAGCGGTGTCGTTGACTGCTTTGGCGCCCACCGTGTCAGTGGTGGAATTGCCCAGCGGGCCGAAGTCCTGGTCCTCGTCCTTCAACCGGGACACCAAGCCGAACGGGCCGCCGTTGGCCAATCCGTTTTCGACGATGGTGCTTTGCGGCCAGGTACCGTTACGCGGATCCGTCCAGACCCAAGCGGAAACAGCGAAAGCGCCGGTCGCCGCCGGGCAGTTGGTCACCGCCACGTAGTCGTCGCCCAGACCCGGCCCGCGATAACCGAGCGCGCCGCCGATCTGGCCGGTCGTCCATTGCGCGTCGCCCGGCAGGACGCTGCCGTTGTTGCCCAAACCGGAGGTGTCGGCCGCCACGCTGCCGGCGGTTTCGTCGAACGTCCAGTGGCCTGCGAGGCCATCGGTGATGGCGGCGTGTGTTTGTGGCGCGCCGGTGACCAGCGCGGTTATGCAGAGAATCCCAACCCCAAGTTTCTGTCCGGTTTTCATAGAGCTTCTGTTGATATGCTGTGTCGGTGACTTGATCGATTGGCGAGTTTCTGCTCCGCACGGCGCCGCTTGAACGCCTCGATGAAAGAGAATGCGGGAGCGGAAACCGCCTGAACCAAGCGTCGCCGATGTTACCGTGCCGCCGCCACCAAAGCGTTCAATTTCCCACGGCGTCAAAGTTTGAACGTTTCCAGGATGGCACAATCCTCTAACCTGGAGCCATGCGAGATAGTCTGACGCGCTCTGCGGTGTTTCTCAGTCCGGGGGCCACGTTTCACGCAGACCGCTGTGAGCCGCTCCGCGCCGCGGTCCGGCAGGGGGAAGTGCGGCTGCACGCCCTCGTGCGCCGTGGTTATCCCGGCCGGTCGTTACCCCCGCGCATGCTGCCAGAGGTGTCAACGGTCGGCTTCTGGGATGCCACGGGCCCGCAGAGCTGGGGCTTGGAGCGGCATCGCAATGAGGGCATCGAGCTCACCTATCTCTCGCGCGGCAAGCTGGACTTCCTGGTAGATCACGAGAGCTTCACGCTCGAAAGCGGCCATCTGACCATCACCCGGCCCTGGCAGGTCCATCGGGTGGGCAATCCACTCGTGGGCCCCAGCCGCCTGCACTGGCTGATTCTGGATGTCGGCGTGCGCCGCCCCGATCAGGTCTGGAAATGGCCGGACTGGTTCATCCTCTCTCCTAACGATCAGCAACGGCTGACAACCTTGCTCAGCCACAACGAACAGCCCGTGTGGTGTGCCAACGACGAGATCGGCGCCTGCTTCGAGCGAATGGCGCGCCTGGTGGACACGACCGATCCGAACGCGGTCCAAACCAAGCTCCAGCTCCGCATCAACGAACTCTTCGTTACGCTGCTGGATTTGTTACAGGAAAAGAATGCGACGCTGGATTCACGCCTGACTTCGACTCGACGCACGGTGGAGATGTTCCTGGCAGCGCTGCCGAATCACTTGGACCGGACGTGGAATCTGGCCGACATGGCGTGGCAGTGCGGCTTGGGGAGCAGCGCATTCGCCGAGCATTGCCGGCAAATCACCAACCTGCCGCCCGCGAAATACCTGACCCGCTGCCGCGTTGAAGCCGCGAAGAAGTTATTAAGTGCTGCTCCGGAGTGCAGCATCACCGACATCGCGTTTGCGTGCGGCTTCGAGTCCAGCCAGTACATGGCCACGGTATTCCGGCGCACGACGGGCCAGACTCCACGTGAATTCCGGCGCAGTTGTCGGGTGACGGCTGAAGCCGAGGCTTGAAGCGTTTGGCCCGTGCGAATCCCGGTTGCCGCAAAGAAACAGCCGGTTCGCAGCGTTTGCGAACCGGCTGTCGGAGAAAACTGTTCTGTCGGATCAGAACTTGTACCCCACGCCCGCGATGACCCGGAAATCGTTGCTTTCGCGTCCGGAAGAAGGCTCGCTGTCGTAGGTGTCTTGGACCACCACGCGCAGATCCATCTGCTTGGTGATGGCCGCAGCGATGCCCGCCTCTGCGACCAGCAAATACTTCTCCACCCAACGTTCCACGTCGGGGGTGTACTCGAACGTCTGCCAGATCTTGGTGGTGTCGGTCAATTTGTGCTCGAACCGTTCCGCAAATCGGACGCCGAAGTAGGTGTCGGAGTGCTCCGCCTCGAGGTTCTCGAAGACCACTGAGGGACCAGCTTCGAATGCGAGGCTTGTGCGGGCGTTCTTGATCGCGTAATAGCCGAGCAGCGGGCTGACGCGGAAGCGGTAGTCCACGCCGGCGATGCCATCATACTCGCCGTCCACGCGCACGCCGCCGTAGAAGCGCTCGCTGAACAGGCGGTTGTATTGCCCAAAACCGCGGATATACTCAGTGTTCTTCTCCGTCTCGTCGTTCACCTCCGTCTCGCCATATCCGCCGGAGATGCCGAGAGCCGCTTCGTCTTTCGCCCATTTGCGCTTGGTGTCAAGACTCAGCGTGCCCAGAAAGGTATCACTGTTGCCACGCGTCAAGGTTGCCCCGACGGCGGCCGTGGTTTCCCAGCGACTCTTTTCCGCCGGCTTATCTTCGGCAGATGCCGCCGCTCCCACGAGACACACGGCCGCCGCCACGCCCAGATGCAGGCGGCCCTGAACAATAAACGATGTAGTCATTTGAATGCTTTCTGTTCCGATGTTTTCTTGGGCTGCCACGACGAGCGCCGCCGGTTGCTTGCGAATCCGATGCAAACGGTCCCTTGGGGTGGCTCGCACATACCGGTGCGCCCCGGCCGCCGCGGGCAGACAGGGCGGAAACGTAGCAGGAACGGCGGCTGACGCAAGCAGCGGGCATCGCCTAGCCGAGCGCGCCATTTCAACGCGTTTGGACTGCATTCCGCGCGGGTCTGCTCATGCCAATGGCACACGGCGAATTTCATCTCGCAAACCGCGTCCAATCGTGGAAAGCTCTCGCAACAACGCGCATTGATCATGAAGACGACGAAGAATCCTTCCGCCTCTAGCTCACGGTTTTCACGACGCGACTTCCTTCGCGCCTCAACGCTGGCGGCCACCAGCCTCGTGCTTCCGCAAATCCTGCCCTCCGGCGTGCTGGCGGCCCGCGGCCAGCCCGGCGCGAACGACAAGATCGGCCTCGGCTTTATTGGTATTGGCCGGCAGGCGGGCGGGCTGCTCCAGATGCTGCTGCAGAAACCCGAAGCCCGCTACGTTGCCGTGGCGGATGTGAACATGAAACGCGCCCGCGAGTCCGCTACCAAGCACAACGCGGTGGCGTTCCAAGATTACCGCCGGTTGCTGGAACGCAAGGACGTGGACGCGATCGTCACCGCTACACCGGAGCACTGGCGGTTGCACATTTGCGTGCATGCCCTCCAAGCTGGGAAGGACCTGTATGTCGAGAAGCCGATGACGCTGACCATTCGGGAAGGGCGGTTGATGGTACAGGCGGCCCGCAAATACAACCGCGTGGTGCAGGTCGGCAGTCAGCAACGCTCCCAGTGGCAGAACTATGCCGGTTGCGAACTCATCCGCAAAGGCGGCCTTGGCAAGGTCACGAAGGTCATTGCCTACAACTATCCCAGCCCTTGGGAAAGCGCCCTGCCGGCCCAGCCGGTGCCGGACGAGCTGGATTGGGACATGTGGTGCGGACCGAACCCAGCCGTGCCGTTCAACCAGGATCTCTACCTGCCGCGCGCGAACCCGGGCTGGCTTTCGTTCCGTCCGTATAGTGGTGGCGAAATGACCGGCTGGGGTGCGCATGGCTTTGATCAAATCCAGTGCGCCCTTGGCATGGATGAAACCGGGCCGGTTGAGATCTGGCCCGAAGGCGGCAAGTTCGATCCGCCGACCTACTCGAAATCTGAGAGCAAAGAACGCGGGGACAAGCTTTGCCTCGAACCCAAGGTGTTCTTCCGGTACGCGAACGGCGTGTTGGTGGAGCCGGGCGCCGAGGCAACGATGGGCGGCGCCGTCTTCTACGGTGAGAAAGGGCGCGTGGCCATCGCCCGCGGTAAGTGCGAATCCGATCCCGAGGAACTGGCCATCGACGTGTTGCGCAAGCGCCCGGCCGGTTTCAACGACGACCACCAAAAGAACTGGCTCGACTGCATCAAATCGCGCGCCAAGCCGATTGCCGATGTCGAGACCGGTCACCGCTCCGCCACGGTTTGCCATTTGTGCAACATTGCGCGCTGGACGGGCCGCAAACTGAAGTGGGATCCGGTGAAAGAGGAGTTCATCGGCGATAAGGACGCCAACCAGCTCCTCGACCGCGAACGCCGCAAACCTTGGACGGTGCCGGAGAAGATTTGAGATTCGGAGGCGTAGCGGCCACCCAGCAGAGCTCCGCTCTTCTTCGTCGAGGCGGGCGATTTGAAGGTCGCTCCCCTCGGACGCCGTTACGAAAACTCACCGGACTGCACCTTGCATGAATCGCATCCGCCTTCTCCCCGAACAGGTTGCCAACCAGATCGCCGCCGGCGAAGTGGTGGAGCGTCCGGCAAGCGTCGTGAAGGAGTTGGTTGAGAATGCACTTGATGCCCAAGCGCGGCGGATCACGGTCGAGGTGCAAGCCGGCGGGCGCAGCCTCATCCGCGTGACGGACGACGGCACGGGCATGAGCCGCGACGACGCGTTGCTCTGCCTGGAGCGACATGCCACGAGCAAGATTCAACGGGCCGAGGATTTGGCGGCCATCGCCACGATGGGTTTCCGCGGCGAGGCTCTACCCAGCATTGCCAGCGTGAGCCGTTTCACGCTCACGACACGCGAACGTGAGCCGGACCCGCTCGTAGTTCCGCCTTCAGGCGGTTCGGGGAGCACCAGCCGCGTGAACGCGGAACGACAAACGCCCGAGGGTACGCAGATCGTCATCGCCGGTGGCAAAATCCTGGAGGTGAAAGCCGCAGGCACAGCACCGGGCACGAGCATTGAAGTCCGCCAGCTCTTCTTCAACCTGCCCGCGCGGCGCAAGTTCCTGCGCAGCGAAGAAACCGAGGCCGCGCACATCCAGCACTACCTCACCCTGGCCGCCCTGGCGTTCCCCGAAGTCGCTTTCACCTTTCACAGGGACGGCCGACTCATCTGGCAACTGCCGGCCGCCAAGAGTGGCGAAGACATTACTGCCCGACTCGCGGCCCTCCGCGAACGCCTGCGGGCGCTCTACGGTGACGAGCGCCGCTTTCTCACCGTGAACTTCTCCGCCCCGATGCAGTCGTCGCCGGATGAATCCGACGAATCCGACAGGTCTGCTTCGGACTTCGGACTTCGGACTTCGGATTTCCGAGTCTGGGGTTTCATTGGCGCACCGGGGGTCTCGCGAGCGACACGCGAGGACCAACACCTTTTCGTCAACCGGCGCCCAGTAGAGAATCGCGGGCTGAACTTTGCGCTGATTGAAGGCTATCACACTGCGCTGATGAAGGGCCGCTATCCGGTCTGCTGCCTGTTCATCGAGATTGATCCCGCCGCCGTGGACGTGAATATCCATCCAGCGAAGCGTGAGGTGAAGTTCCATCGCGAGTTCGACGTGCGCCGCCTCGTGACCCAGGCCGTGCGCCAGACGCTGCTGGCGTTTCACACAACCGGAACTGAGAAGTTGGAAGTGCGCAATGCCAAGTCAGAAGCCTCTGCCGACGCGCCGACTCCTGACAAGCAAACGGCGCTGCCGAACTTCCCTGCGAAACTCTCGTCCACCACTGTTGTCGAGCCGGCAACACATCCGGTTCAACCGCCACCGGCAGGCAGGAGTTTTGCGTCCGTTACTCAACCCGCACCCGTCGAAGAATCGCCATTTGCCGATCGCCAACCACCAACGCCAGTCGCTTCGGGTCCGATCATCAGCCATCAGCCCTCGGCGATCCCCGCCGCGCCTCACACCCTGCGCCCTGCGCCTCCCGATCCATCTATCCTCCATCCACCATCCTCGCTGCCGGCGCCAACGCCGCTGCTCGATGTTCCGCTCCGCCTCATCGGCGTGGTGGGGCGGCTCTACGCGCTGTTCGAGTCGGATCGCGGGTTGGTGCTCATGGATCAGCATGCCGCACACGAGCGGGTCTTGTTCGAGCAGGTGCTGGAACGGATGGAACGCGGCGACCAGTCACCAACCCAGCATTTGTTGTTACCAGAAACGGTTGAGCTGTCCGTGCGGGACGCGACATTTCTGCGCGAGCAACTGCCGGCACTCGTGCGGCTGGGCGTGGGCCTGAGCGAGTTTGGCGAGCGCACGTTCCTACTCGACGCCCTCCCGCCGTTCGTGAAGGTCGGCAACGCGCGCCAGTTCGTGCTCGATCTGGTGGACGAGTTGAAAGCTGCAGGGCAGGAAGTGAATGCATTGCGCCTCGGCGAACACACGGTGGCGAAGACTGTTTGCCGCCATGCAGTGAAGGCGAACGATCCGCTGGCCGGCGCGGAATTGCTGAAGCTCGTCGAGTCCCTCCGCCGCTGCGCGATGCCGTACACGTGTCCACACGGCCGCCCCACGCTGATCGAACTCAACTACCGCGAGCTGGAGAAGAAGTTCGGGAGGTTGCAGTAGTGGTCTTCCGTTGTCGCCAGCAACGGACGTCAGCCCGCGCCATCACACTCCGAGCGCCCTCGTCTCCATTCAAAACGTGCGCGCCGGCAGGTGGCAGACCAGGTTGCTGTGGACACGGGTCGGCATCCAAACCGGTGGTTGCAGCAGTTGGCCCGCGTCGTTGCCGCCCCACATGTACAGGTCGCCGTTGGTCGTAATGGCGGCCTCGAGGTCCGCGTAGGACCAAAAGTTGGTGCCCACCCGCTGCGGTGCCGGAATCGCACAGGCAACCTTCGGATACGGCACGCCGGGATAAGGATGAGACGCCGGGGTCAGATAGACCCGCTGGTTGGTCACGCTGGCGAAAGGAGACTTGCCCCAAACCCAGAGCGTGCCGTCTTTCTTCAGTCCCAGCGTGTACACCGTGACGCCGTAGTTGAGGTTCGCGGTCGTGTATGGATAGAGCCCGGCCGATTCTGAGCCGACACTACAGACGCTCTTCCATTGGGTGTCCCAGCCCACCTGAAGAGGCTGCAACGTGTTGTGCGCTCCTTCTTGTCCACCCTCAAAGACTGGCGGGGTAATTCCTCCAGCTCCAGAGCATCCCCAGTATTGCACATTGTAAAGTTGGTCCAGCCAATCCAGTCCGAGCTGCGACCAGACATTCTCATAGCCCCAGGCCCAAAGCGTGCCGTCCGTTCGGATACCGAAGCCACCACAGGCCTGGATGAAGCCCAGCTCCGAGGCCTGCACGCACACGCTCGACCAACGGTTGCTGCTGATCGGAGTCGGCACCGGGAAGACCTCGGAAGAATGATAGCCCAGCCCGAAGTCGTAACCGCTTAACGGCAACGTCTCAGCGCCACCAAGCGTAGAATACTGGTAGGTGCCGCCCCATCCCCAGAGCGACCCGTCAGTCTTCAGGGCGAGGGCGAAATCTTCGGATGGACTCACCGACGCCCAATTGGTGCCGGGCAGTTGCTGCAGCGTGGCAAACACGCCGTCGTTGGTGTAGTTCAACCCCAAGACCCCGACGGTTGGACTACCGATTGAACAGGCATTGCGGCCCATGGCCCACAACGTGCCGTCTTCGGCCAAAGCATACGCGTGGTCGAGGTGGGCGAACACGGATCGCCACGGGCGCTCCGGATTCAACCGCTGCGGGGTGGCGACGTTGGTTCCGGTCATGTTGAAGTTGCCCCAGGCCCACAGTTCACCGCCTTTTCGAACGGCAAGCGTGAAGCACGCGGTCGCCGCGAAATCCCGCCAGGGACCAGCGGGGCTGATCTGCGTTGGCGTCAGGTGCGCGTAGCTATCGCCCAGCCCTAACTGCCCCTTCCCGCTAACTCCCACCAGCCAGTAAGTGTTGAGTCCCCAAGTCCAGAGGTTGCTGTGCGTATCAAGCGCCACGACATCCGCATCCGTCTTTTTCACGCGCAGCCATTTCTGGGTGGTTACCAATGGCACCATGTCATCCACGCGTTTGACCGAGTGATTGGCGATTCCGTCCCAACTCCAGATGGTCCCATCCTTCTTCGCGGCCACCATGCCGCCGGTGACATAAGCCCAGTCCGTGTCCGGGCTGAGAAGCTGCATCCCGTGGTCGTCTGGACCGCCGTAGCCGCTTCCACCGACAGTCCACAGGGTTCCATCTCGGTTCAAGGCACTGCCCCCTCGCACCATGAGCCAGCCGCCGCGACTGGAGAATGGGTGCAACAGGTTCTGGTCCGAATACGCTTGAGAGAATAGGGCGAAATCGGGATTGAACTTGGCTGCTCCGGGCCACAGCAGGTTGACCGCATAATCCATGGCCCATTCCGGCGAGACGCCGGCCCCGACCAGTAGGTTGTAGAGGCTGGCAGGATCGCTCTGCTGGGACTGCACAAAAGAGATGTAGCCCCACCAATGATAGTCGGTGCTGGCGCCGTTGGTCGGCCCGGAGTTAGCCCACAGCGTGCCGTCCAGCTTCAAGAACAACCCTGTGGTCACATCCACCCAAGGGCCGGGCAACCCCGTGGGAGCAGGGCTGGAGGTGAGCGGAATGACAACGTTGGTGGGCGAATAGGCCGCGCGGACATAGGCCGGCAGGTCGGTGCTCCCCCAAGCCCAGAGCGATCCATCTGATTGAAGACCGACCGAAAACTGGTCTTGGTAGGCAACAACCTTGACCCAATTGGTGGCCCTTCCCACCTGAGTGGGAATCCAGACGGACGCCGCATTGGTGTAGCCGTCGCCCAAACCCAACACCGATCCGCTGTTGTAACCCCAGGCCCAAAGCGTGCCATCGCTGCGGATGCCGAAGCTGCAATGACCTGAGGCCAACACGGCTTTCCAGGTTTGGCCGACTCCAATTCGGACTGGCACAGGGAATATCCCTGCATTCGTGAAGCCCAATTCCCCCTGGCTATTCTCTCCCCAGGCCCACAGCGAACCGTCCGCTTTGAGTGCGAGTGTATGGGAGATACCGGCCGCCACCGCGATCCAGTTGGTTTCTGCCGATTGGGCCACTGGTCCTGGTCCGGCGTTGGTGGTGGTAATCGAGGCCCCGACCGTCCAACACGCCACGTGCGTACCGTAGTTGGTGACATACTGCGGAAGCAGGCCATTGCCATATTGGCCGTGATAATTGTCGCCCCAAGTTTGGAGAACTCCGGAGGTGGTAACCGCCACGGAGAAGTAGCTTCCCGAGGCCAACGGCGAACGCTCCGCCGTCAGCTTGAAGGCGTTCGTGTCCAATATCGCAGCGCGGAAGAACGCGGCCGAACCGCTCAAGCTCAAGGGCAAGTCGTGCTGGGTCGCCGGCACGGTTTCCACCTGAATCACGTTTGTCACCGCCTCCGGTTGGCTGCCCTGTAACCATTCAAGTCGTCCGGCTGGCACGGTGGTGGCTTGGAGATGGAGGTTCGTGCGGGTGGCCGTCGTCGTGATTTGGAAGCCCGCTCCAGCAGTCAGCTCAGGCGACAACGATAAGCAGACGAGTCCAAGGAAGAGGAGTCCAACGGGTGCGGAAGTCTTCATAGGAACGTGGATAATTCTGGATCACGGTATGACGAGCGGGAGGCGACAGACGACATTGCTCAGCACCGGCTGGGGCAGCCATGCGGGTGGCAGCAAGAGCTGGCCGTTCTGGTTCTGGCCCCACAGATAAAGATCGCCTGAGGCGGTGACGGCGGCGGTGCCGGGCAGGTCCACGGAGGACCAGAGGTTTGTTCCCACACGTTGGGGCACCGGCAACATGGACACATTCACAGGATAGGGCACGTTGGGATACGGATGGGTTGGAGGCGTCAGATACACCGCCGTGTTGGTGACGCTGGCAAAAGGCGACATTCCCCAGAGCCACAGTGAGCCATCCTGTTTCAGGGCCAGTTTTGTGGGGGAATACTGGTTCGCCGAATAGACGGTTTTCCAAGTGGTGTTCGCGTCCACCTGCACCGGAGTGATGACACAATTGGTCGTGGCGAGGTAAACCTGTGGTGGGTTGTTGCCCGGATCGTAGAGGCAGCTCCAATACACTGTGTTGATTGGCGAGTTGAGGGAAGGAATCCCGAGCGTGGACTGGAACTTCGTCCCGATGGGGTATTGAAGATCGTTGGCCGTGACGGTGG
>CAZWJC010000011.1:0-60701 GCA_964634255.1 uncultured Verrucomicrobiota bacterium
CGTAGCGGGGTCGCGGCCGAGCGCCGCCATCTACTCGTTGGGGTTCTTTGAATGCGGCGCCCAGCCGAGACGCCGCTACGCCGTTTTCTTCCCGTCTCCGCGTCCATCGCGTCTCTGCGGTTCAAGCCCCACCCATCCGGCTATGCACCCGCCCGCGAACGCGGCTGTTCGGATTTCGAGCTTCGGGTTTGTTTCGGATTTCGGATTTCGGATTTCGGATTTGCCGGGAGGCCCGCCATGAATCCCGATTCCCCCAGAACGCCTCGCGAAGAACTGGAACTGCGCCTCACCGCGCTGCTACTGGGCGAACTCTCCTCCGACGAAGCCGCCGCCGTCCGCCGCGCCCTCGCCCAAGACGCCGAACTCGCGAAGCTCCACGATCACCTGCAAACCACCATCGGCCTCGTCCGCGAAACCGTCGCCACTCAAGTCGAGCCGGCGGCAGACCAACCTCCGCTCAAGTTGTCCGACGAACGCCGGGAAAAGCTGCTCGCGCACTTCAAGACCGTTCCCTTGCTGCCGAAGTTGGCCAACGCCCAGAGGACAAGGCATGCTTGGATGATCCCGATGAGTGTTGCCGCAGCATTGGTGGCGCTGCTTGGCATCGCGGTGTTGCTGCCGGGACTTTCCCGTTCCAAGTCGCGGAGTGAGAGTGTCTATCGTAAGAGCTACTCCCCGGTGCATCCTTGGTATTCAAGGTTCATGCCGACACTTGAGCTAGGCGTTGCGGAAGGCGATTCCGAGGCTGCATACGCCCTCAAGCACCCAGAGGCCGTCGCCCCAGTACCCTCCGCTGTCCCACAGTCAGAAGGCGCGCCCGCCACCACGGCACGGAGCGGTGATTTGACTTACGGACTGCCAATGCTGACTTTCTCGGCGGGCGACGTGGGCGACGCTTCGCATCTCCAATCAGCTAACGCCGTGGGGTACCTTGATGCTGGCAAGACTGAGCGGCTCAGTCGTGAAACACAGCGGCTGCTATCAGCCGAGACTCCGCCCTCGACTCCATCCGTCACCTCATCGCCGGGCGAGCCGTCGGTTGCCGCCGTTGTCGCCCCACCTGCCGTCGGCGCATTCGTTGCCGCAACTCCTCCGTCTCCTCCCCCTACCTCAGCACCCCGCCCCAGTTCCTCCATCGTGCTGCCGGCGGTCAATGAGCTCGCCGATAGCCCAAAGTTGGCAGAAACGAAGTCCGCCAGCGGCGACGCGGAATGGAAGGGCGTCTTGGAACAGCCGAACCAAGCCCGCTCCGAGGATAACCGTTTCCTGGGTCGTTACGTTCACGACGCAAAACCCACCGACGGCGACGCTCTCGCCGCAACCAAGTCTGAGTCGTGGTATTTCGAGAAAGGCATTGCCGCCAAGAGTGATTTCTCCGGTCGCGCGGACAGCCAAACAACGTCGCTTTGGGACGAAAGCGCGGTCACCCGTGGATTCTACAGCGATGCGTCCGCGAAAGACGCTTTCGTTGTCGCGCAGTCCGCTGATCGTCCTGGCCGGAACGAGTCCCGGGACTACATCCACGACTTCACCATCCGAGATACAGATACGACCAAAGGTCGCGGCACAGTGACGCTCGCCGACCATTCGGTCGCAAGTACGCTCCCGCGCTACGATGCAGTTGTCGAGCGCAATACATTCGGCCTGAAACCCATATCGGACATCTCAACCGCGTCCCCAGCGTCTGCTCCAAACCCGGTGACGGCCACGATCTCCACCAACGCGGTGTCAGCGGGCGGCGTCTTCTACGGCGGCTACGCGATGAATCCTCCACCAGCATCGGTGAAACTACAAGGGTTCACAGAACTCAATACCGAGCGGCAGGCCCTGGCCCAGGCTGATGCGGACGCGAACGGCGACAAGCCCCCCGCCCTGGGTGACACACCATCGCTCGGCATACAGTTTTACCGGTTTGCGGGCGGGGCCGGTGGTGGCGGTGTTCAAGCTCAGCCCCCGCCCGCATCCCCCTCGCCCGCGCCCCGGGCAGGCTCCAGTTTGGCTGGTGCTGCCATCACTGAAGCCAATGGTGTCGAATTAGTGCCGTTCCAACCCCAACTCCCGGCCCCTGCCCTGAGGGGCTCGCCGGAGGATTTGCCCAAAGGCCCAAACATTGAGCCGCTGGGAACGAAGCCCGCCGGCACGGTTGTCCTCGGTCAGCCTGAGGCGGCGCAAGCGGCAGCAGATCCTGAACTCCAGGCCGCGTTCCGCCGCAGGTACGGAATCGCGTCCGCCGGCGAACCGCTTGCCGGGGGTGTCGTCAAACAATCCGTGTCCCCTGCCACAGCGCCCGCAGTTGAGGGACCAACGCTCAACTTCGGCGTCGCAACAACGAAGCCGCTGGCTCCAGTTGAAGCAAAAGAGAGTGAAACTGTGGCCGGCCGCGGCGTCACACCGTTGGCCAGCGCGAGCAGAGGAGGCGAGCCCGCGCACAATGCCGGCGACTTGGTATTGTCTCGCCGCGCGGCGGAGTCCGATCGGAAGCAAGTCGTTGAACTGCGGGATCGGTATCTCGCCAATGGCCGCGAGCTCACCGAAGGCGAGCGTATCGCCCCCGCGGAAAAGGTGCAGAGCATGGATGTAGATGCACTTACCGTGACGACCACCGCCGGGAAGGACGTTGCTGGCGTTGTGACGGATGGAGCCGCCCGTGGGCAGCGGCCTGCCATCGTCTTGCCAATAACAGAAACGGGCGGGAACCTGGGAACCGCGCCCGACTCGTCATCAGCTTCGACACAGGCTCGCTCCGCAGGTGACCGAGACCTCGGGGAGACAGGCGCCGTCACCGATGCAGCGCTGAAAACCAAGAGTCTCCGAGTCGACCCGAACGCGTTCCGCCAAGGACTGGAATCGGCTGGGGCAATTTATTCTAGTCGTCAAGAAGCCGAGTCCCCTGCCGCGCAACCTTGGGTGCGAGTGAACGTAGCAGGAGGAGGTCGTGGCGGCGGAGGCAAACCGTATCCCACTCCGAGGACCAATTACGCAAATTCGCTGGAAGGCGCCATCCAGAATTACTTCACGGCGCTTGGCGTGGATCTCAACCCAGGACTTGGCAAGTCGTTCTCCTATGATGCTGGCACAGGCAAGCTCACCGTGCGCGGCACGCAGCAAGAACTGGACGTGATCCAGTCTGCCACAGAAGTTCTGGCCGAGGCCGTTGTGCCGCAAGGGGCCGCTACTGACCCCAAGTCAACAAATGTAGGCCGGGAGCAGTCTACCGACGTGCGCTTGTCTGCTAATGTGAAGCAACAGGAAGAATCGGCGCGCACTCACAGACCGGCGTCATCTATCGTTCTGCCTTCGTCGGAAACGGGCAAGGATTCGCCCGCCGCGGCTGCTGAATCCGAGGTGCTGCAGAAGAAGCCCTCGGCCGAGAATCAACGGTCGGTATCGAACCCGTATTCACGTACCAATTTGGTACGCATCGGGAAAGGACGGCAGATCATTACAGACAAGCTGACACGGATCCGACTGGACGATGTGCAATACAGCGGTTTGCCGCTCAGCGAAGTTCTTGGCCAACTGCATTCTGAAAGCGCGAAGCGAGATCCAGACAAGAAAGGGGTGAATTTCATTTTCGATCCCAACTCAAAACCGGCAAGTGGAAACGTTGATCCGACAACGGGGTTGCTCAATAACGATTCCACTAACATGATCGTAACGTTTTCCCCTTCCCTAAGTGACGTCAGCCTCCAAGATGCGTTGGACGCCATCACGAGAGCTTCCGATCCGCCTCTAAAGTACTCCATCGAAGAATACGCCGTCGTATTCTCTCTGGACACGAGCAAGCCACGCAAGTCGAGGGCCGCGACCCCTGCTCTCATTCCCCAGCCCGAAGTCCAGACCAGCGACAACGCTTTCTCCACCTTCTCGCTCAACGTCAGCGATGTGGCGTTCAAGCTCGCCGCCGCAAGTCTGGAGAAGGGTCAGATGCCGGACGCGGCTTCCGTGCGCGCCGAGGAGTTCATCAACGCCTTCGATTACCGCGATCCCGAGGCGCCGCCGGGCGTGCCGATCGCGTTCGCCTGGGAGCGCGCGCGGTATCCGTTCGCGCACAATCGCGACCTCCTGCGCTTCTCGCTCAAGACCGCCGCGGCGGGCCGGCAGGCGGGGCGCCCGCTGAATCTCGTGTTGCTGCTCGACAACTCCGGCTCGATGGAGCGCGCCGACCGCGTGCAGATCATCCGCGAGGCGTTGCGCGTGCTCGCCGGGCAGTTGCAGCCGCAGGACAAGCTCAGCGTCATCACCTTCGCCCGCACGCCGCGCCTATGGGTGGACGGCGTGGCCGGCGACAAGTCGGGCGAAGTGCTCGATCAAGTCGGCGGCCTCACGCCGCAGGGCGGCACGAACCTGGAAGAGGCGATGAACCTCGCCTACGCCACCGCGCTGCGGCATTACCTCGCCGGCGGCATCAACCGCGTCGTACTGCTCACCGACGGCGCGGCGAACCTCGGCAACGTCGAGCCCGAACCGCTCAAGCAGAAGGTCGAGTCGCACCGCACGCAGGGCGTCGCGTTCGATTGCTTCGGCATTGGCTGGGAAGGGTTTAACGATGATTTGCTGGAAGTCCTCTCGCGCAACGGCGATGGCCGCTATGGGTTCATCAACTCGCCGGACGAGGCGTCCACGGAGTTTGCCGGCCATCTCGCGGGTGCGCTCAAAGTCGCTGCGTCGGACGTGAAGGTGCAGGTGGAGTTCAACCCGAAGCGCGTCACGGCGTATCGCCAGATCGGCTACGCGAAGCATCAGCTCACGAAAGAGCAGTTCCGCGACAACACCGTGGACGCCGCCGAGATCGCCGCCCAAGAAGCCGGCAACGCGCTTTACACGGTGGAAGTGAATCCCGCCGGCGAAGGCCCGCTGTGCATCGTGCGCTGCCGCTTCAAGCTCCCCGGCACGACGGATTATCGCGAGCACGAGTGGGCTGTGCCTTACACCGGCAACACCGTCTCGCTGGAGCAAGCCAGCCCGGCCATGCGCCTCGCCGCGAGCGCCAGCGCCTTCGCCGAATGGCTGGTGGTCAGCCCGTTCGCCGGCGAGGTCACGCCGGATGCGTTGCTCAGCTACCTGAGCGGCGTGCCGGAGATTTACGGCGCCGATGCGCGCCCGAAGAAACTGGAATGGATGATCCGTCAGGCGAAGAGTCTGGCGGGAAAATAGCAGGACACGATCATGAAATTCCTGATCACAATTCTCGCAGCCGGCATCGTCTTCGCGCCTTCTCTCCGGGCTGACGATACGAACAAACCTGTGTTGACCATCTACCGATTTGCCGGAGGACCCGCGAGGTCCCGAGAGTCGCCTTACCCAATCATCGCCGCATTGTGGAAGGACGGGCGCATTGTTTGGTCGGAGTCACACATTCAAGGCGGGCCGCCATATCTTCAAGGGCAGTTCGCCCCGTCACAGCTGGCATCGCTGCTGGACAAGCTCGAAGGCCGGGGAGTTTTCACAAACGCGGCACTTGCCCGAGTCTATTTCGGTCCGGACGCGAGCTACACCACCATCGCAATCGCCGAAGGAAATCGCCGGCTACGGATGCGCTCGTGGCATGAGCTCTATGAGCAAAACACGAACGTTGTTGCTACCGCGGCCGGCCTCACGTCGACGCGCGGCCAGCAGCGGGACGACGTGCTCCGTCAACAGCCGCTGGAATTCCGTCAATTCAGACAGACCTGGTCCGAACTGCGCGAGGCCGTGGACAAGCTGATCCCCAAGAATGGCGAGGCTTTCGCGGGTGAGGTTCCGTTGCCGGATGAAAGGCTATGAACATGAGACAGCGCACTTCATCAGCATTCGTGGCGAGTGTGGCAAAATGGTCCCTCGCAGCAGTGTTGCTTGCCGGCTCCTGCGTTTTTGGAATGTTCGGAACATCGCAAGTTGCCTGGCCCGGCAAGGCGGTTTCCGCCGAAGCGAGTTGGCCGGAAGGCGCGCTGGCGCTGGTCAATGACCCGGCGCGAACGGAAGGCTGGAATCCCTGGTTCTCGGAGTGGCCCAATGACCTGAACCGCTACGGTTTTCAAGTCACGAACACGACCGAGGTAAATCGCCTAATCGGGAAGTTGGCTACCATCAAGTCACCCAAGCTCCAGCTCCGCCTCAATCCAGGCAAGGAGGCGCGGTCGCTGGGGTTTAGCACGGTGCTTGACGATGGTAATGGCACCGGCGTGTTGTTTTCCATCGGCAACCAAGCGCGGCTGGACGAGTGGTTCGCGCATCTGCCGGAGGAAACGCCCGGCGTGCGCAAGTTCGGCGTTCACCGGTTGCGCGAAGTTCCGACCGTCACGCCGCCCACGCTGACACTCTTCATCGCACATCCGGCGATCAAACTGGAGCAATTGGAAATCCCGAAGAGCATCGAAGTCTTGGCGGATATCCCTGCCCAGTCAGCACGTGCATCCGCCACCAATCTCCCCTCCCAGAAGAGCATTGATGATTTCATTGCCAACCGGAAATGATCCACCCACCAAGCGCCTACAAAAGCCGCCATGAAACCACAGCTTCGCCGCATCCTCGACTGGTTCACAGCAGTTGTCATGTCTGTTGCGCTCGCAACTGCGGTTGCACGGGCAGACACTCCCCCCCCTGCCACGAACACGCCGCCTCCCACTGTCACCCTGCAAGACTTCAAGCTCGTCGGCGAGCTCAAGGATGATCGTGCCGAGTTCACGCTCAGCGCTAACGCCAAGGTGGAGAATTCCAAGGGCGGCTTGCTGGAACTGCTTTCCGGCACGGTCGCGCTCACGGGCGTGAACACGAATCCGAAGTGGCGCGTGCGCGTCGAGCAGGGGCGGTTCGTGCTCTCGCTCGACCGCAGCGGCACGTTCCCGATCCAGATCAAGTTCGATGCCGCCGTGCGTCAGAGCGATGGCTGGAGCGCCGTGGACTTCCGCGTCGCGCCGAGCACGCTACAGCCGATCTCTCTGCAAGGCTTGGTCGAAGACACGCAGTTCCAGTTCGTCGGGGCGGCGCGGCCCGAGCGCAAGGGCAGCGACTTCGTGAGCTATCTGCCGTCGGATGGCTCGGTGAAACTGTCATGGAAGGAAAAACGACCCGAAGCTGAGGGCAAGTTATTTTTTGCTGCCGAAATGCTGTCCCAAATCAGCGTCAGCCCCGGCCTCATGCGGCAGGTGGCGCTGCTGGATGGCAAGATTATGCAGGGCGAGATGACCCACCTCACGCTGCTGCTGCGCGGCACGGGCGAAGTCACGCGGGTGCAGGGCGACCAAGTGCTCGCGTGGAATGTCGAGCCGGGCACGAACGCCGCCGAGCGCCGGCTTGTCGTCCAATTCAACCAGCCACAGAAGAACGCCTTCGCGCTTCAGGTGCAGATGCAGACCCCGCTGGGCGCTTTCCCGCAATCGGCTGAAGCGATACAATTGCGTCCCGAGGGAGCCACGCGTTTTGCGGGCTGTTATCGCATCGTGAACGAAGGCGCGGTGCGGCTCGAAGTCGCGCAAGCCAGCGGGCTCTCGCAGATTTCCCCGGAGCAATTCCCCGAGACCGATGCGACCAAAGCGGCGTTCCGCTCAGGCGGCAGCCAACGCTTCGCCTACCGTTTCTCCGGCGCGGACTACGCGCTGCAAATACAAGCGGACCAGACCCTGCCGGAGGTGGGCGTCTCGCAGGTGTTCGCCTATCACCTTGCCGAGAGCGAGCAGGCGATTGACACGGAGTTCGAACTGGACATCCGCGAGGCGCCGCTGCGCGAGTTGCTGCTGCGTGTGCCGAAAGGCTACGCCATCGCGCGCCTCAACGCCTCGGGGCTGAGCGATTACTTCCTGAGCGAGCCGGAAGGCGAATCGCAGAACGAACTGCGCCTCGTCTATGGCCAGCCGGTTTCTGGCAGGCAGGTGGTTCAACTTCGGCTGGAGCGCAACGCCACTTTGGGCCAGGCGAGCTGGGCTCTGCCGCGCGTTGAGGTCAGCAAAGCGAAATCCGTGCGCGGCCACATCGCCGTTTCAGCCGACGCGGGCTTCCGCCTGACGCCGGAGCGCACGCAAGCGTTGACCGAAATCGCCACGGCCTTCTTCCCGCGCAAGGTGGTGGGGATTCAATCCGCGTTCCGTTTGAGCGAGCCGTTATGGGACGCCACGATGCGCGTCGAGCGTCTGCCACAAACCGTTCAAGCCGACGCGCTGCATCTGTTCTCCATCGGTGAAGGCATCGCCTACGGCAGCAGCCTCATCAACTACGTCGTGTCCGGCGCGCCGGTGTCGGCGTTCCGCGTCGAGCTGTCCGACGAATACTTCAACGTCGAATTCACCGGCAAAGACATCCGCAACTGGCAGAAGACCACGAACGGCTTCCTGGTGCAGTTGCACACACCGGTCTCGGGCGCCTACACTCTGCTCGCGACCTACGAGCGGCCGTTCAAGGCGCAGGGCGAAACGCTCGCGTTCACCGGCGTGCGCCCGACCGACGCGCAATCCGAACAAGGCCACACGCTCGTCATCAGCGCGAATCAGTTCGATGTGAAGCGGGCCGAGGTTTCGCCGAACCTGCTGCCGCTCGAAACTGGAGAAGTGCCCCCGGAATACCGGTTGTTCTTCGACGCGCCCATCCTCGCCGCGTATCGCTACACGTCGCGCCCATTCGATTTGAAACTCGCGCTCAGCCCACTGGCGCAGGGCGATTCGCTCAGCCAGGTCGTGGACCGCGCGTCGCTCGTCACGCGCATCTCGCAGAAGGGCGAGGTGCTCACGACCGCCAGCTATCTCGTGAAGAGCCGGGGCAACCCGAACTTCCGGCTCACCCTGCCCGCGGGGACGGAGCTTTGGTCGGCGACGGTGAACGGCGCGGCAGTCGTGCCGGTGAAAGACAAGGACGCGAACCTCATCCCGTTGCCGCAGCGCGCCGATCCGAACGCGGTGCTGAAACTCGATTTGCAGCTCGCGGCGAAATCTGCCGACGCGTCGCGGGTGAAAGTCGCCGCGCCGGTCGTGAACGCCCCAATGATGCTGGCGGAATGGAAGCTGTCGCCGGACGCGGGCCAGCGTTTGATTTACCGCGCCGGTTCGCTGACGCCGGTGGGCGGGCTGCCGGACGTTTCGGGATTCGCCGGGCTCGCTCGCCTCTTCACAGGGAACTACCGGAACGGCGCCTGGACCGCACTGCTGGCCGGGTTGGTTCTGCTCGCGGCGGCCGTCGTGGTGTGGCGTTGGACGTGCCAGGAAGGGGTTTCGAAGTTCAGCGCCCGATACTTTTGTGGCGCGATCCTTGGCTTCGTCGCGCTGGTGATGTCCGTGGTTGCATTCGTCAACCTCGCCGATCTGGCCGGGCGTCAAGACCGCTTCCTGCCAGCCGACGTTTCCTTCCTCGCGCCCGTGCAGCAACCCAACAGCGCCCTCACCGCTGAGGTTGCCAACGTGCCTGACAAGGCCCCGGCGATGGAGTCCGTCGGCTACGGCTGGCCGGTGCTGCTCGCGCTGGCGGTGTGGGTGTTCGGTTGGGTATCGGTCGAGTCGCGCGTGAAGACGCTGAGCTGGCTGGTCGGCTGGACGCTGGTGGCGTGGGCGGCGTTGCGCTGGCCCAACGGTGCGCCATGGTTCATCGCGGTCATCGGAACGTTCCTGGCGTTGCACGTTGTCCTGCCGGCGGTCTGGCGACTCTTGCGGCTGCCGCTTTCGACGAAGCCCGTCGCGCGTCACGGAGTGCCGGCGGCCGCGGCCTTGGCGCTCCTCGCATCGCTGCAATTCTCTTTCGCGGAAACCAAACCTGCGCCGCCGCCACCGCTTGCCGATTCGGTCACGCAGCAAATCCGAATCGAAGACAAGTTCGCGCTCGCGACGGTGAAGTTACGTTGGAACGCGGAGAAAGGCCAAACGCTGCCGCTGCTCTTCGAGCCGGCGGTTCTCACGCACGTTACCTATCCGACGAAGGCGCTCAAGCTCGTGCAATCGCAAGTCGGCGCGCGGCGCGTGCAGGAGTTGCGTGCGGACCGAGGCGGGGCGTTCGATGTGGAAGTCCAATACCAACTGCCGGTCACGAAGAAGGACAACGAAAGCGGCATCGCGCTGCCGACGCAAGCCGGTCTGGTCAACGAACTCGAACTCACGCTGGTGAACCTCGACGTGGACGTGCTTTCGCCGCAGGCGGTGTCGGTCCGTCGCGACGCGGTTGGGAGCAACACCGTCGCCAAGCTGGTGCTCGCGCCGGGCGACGCCTGGATCGGCTGGAAGCCGCGCAGCCGCGACGTGAAGAGCGAAAAGTCGGTGTTCTATGCCGAGCTGCATCAGCTCTTTGTGCCCTCGGCAGGCGTGATCGAGGGTGCGCACTACGCGGCGATCCGCCCGGCGCAAGGCGAGTTGGCGGAAGTCGTGTTTGATGTGCCTGGCGGAGCGACGGTCACGGATGTGTTCGACCCAACGAGCGCCAACCCGCCGCTTGTCTCGCTGTGGCGCTTCGATCCGGACACGCGGAAGCTGCGCGTCAATCTGCGGCAGCCACAGTCGCGTCCGTTCGCGCTCGTTATCCGCTCGCAGGTCGCCACCGGGCCGCTGCCGTTCGAACAAACCGTTGGTTTGGTTTCCATCGAGGGCGCCGCGAGCCAGATCGGCTTGCTCGGCGTCGCCACGGGCAACGAAGTCCAGCTCGACACCGTAAACGCGGAGGCGCTCTCGCCGATCAACCTCGAAGATTTCCCGGGCACGGTGGCGCAATCCCTCGCGGCGCAGATTCCGGGACTGACCGTCCGCCGCGCATTTCGTTATGCGGACACGAAGGCCATGGCTTCCGTGAAGGCATCGCCCGTCGAGCCGGACGTGCGCGTGGAGACGCAGGACACGCTTTCGCTGGGCGAAGATCGGATTGTCCTCGCGGCGAACTTGACGGTGGACATCACGCGGGCCGGGATTTTCCGGCTGAGCTTCGCACTGCCCGCCGGGATGGACGTCGAGGCGATCAGCGGGGCGGCGTTGAGTCATTGGACCGAGGCGAAGAGCGATGCTGGGCGCGTCATCACGCTGCAACTGCGCGGCAAAACGGTTGGCCAGCAGACATTCGCCATCAGTCTGGCCGGGCCGGGGATGAAGGCGACGAACGGTTGGGCTGTGCCGCAACTCGTGTTGCGCGAGGCGGGCAAGCAGCGCGGAACGTTGCTGGTCGTGCCGGAACAAGGGATGCGTTTGCAGGTCGCCACGCGCGATGGCGTCACGCAGCTCGACCCGCAGAAGTCCGGCATTAAGCAAAAGGGCGTGCTGGCGTTCCGCGTGTTGCAGACGCCGTGGAAGCTCGCGCTCGATCTCGAACAGGTGGACCCGTGGATTCAGGTGACCAGCCTTCAGCACGTCACGGTCAACGAGGCGCAGGTGAAGGTCGCCGCGAACCTGCAATACCAGATAGAGAACACCGGCTTGAAGGCGTTCCGCGTCTGGCTGCCTGCGAGCGCTGAGGGCGTGCGATTTCAGGGTGAGCAGGTTTCCGATTTCCTGCCCGTCGCTGGCGCCATCACAAACGAGTTGCAGGCGTGGGAAGTGAAGCTGCACCGGCGCGTCATCGGCCAATACCTGCTGCAAGCGACCTATCAGACACTCATGCCCGACCAGACGGCGGAAACGACCCTGCGCGGAGTGCAGGCTGCAGACGTGAATCTCCAGCGTGGTTTCGTGACCGTGCAGGCGGGCGGGCGGTTGCAGGTGCGCGTGGACGCCGCGCCCGCCGCGCTCCAACCCACCGAGTGGCAGAGCATCCCGCGCGCACTGCAACAGGATTTGCCCGCGGCGTCCGCCAACTTCGCGTATCGGCTGGTCGAGCCGGCGTTTCAACTGCCCCTCAAGCTCGATCGCCACGAAGCCGCGAAACTTCTGCCCGCGCGCGTGAACAACATCACGCTCACCTCGGTGATCTCTGATGACGGCGTGATGCTCACCCAAGTGCGGCTGGAGATGTTGCCCGGCGACAAACGCCTGCTGCACGTGACGCTGCCGAAGGACGCGAAGTTCTGGTTCGCATTCGTGAACCAGAACGGCGTCTGGCCCTGGCGCGAGCAGGACCGGATTCTGATTCCGCTGGAGCCGGGTAGTAGCACAGGCATCCTGCCTGCGGGGGGGGAACAGGCTGGAAGCCCGTTCCACTACAAGCCCGTGCCCGTCGAGATTTTCTACAGCAGCCAGATCGGCAAAGCCGGTTCGAGCGCGCTGGATTTGCAGCTCGCCGCGCCGAAATTCGATCTCCCGCTGGAGAACATCGCGTGGCGGGTGTTCCTCAACGAGAAGTGGAAGCTCACCGACTGGACGGGCACGCTCCAGTTGCAGCAGCAACAGACCGTGCCGCGTGCCGCCGCCGTTGACCTGCAAACGTATTTGCAGAGCGAAGCGCTCGGGCAACGCGCAAAGACGAAGGAAGCCGAGGAGATGCTGGCGATGGGCAACACGCTGCTGGAACGGGGTGATCCGCAGCAGGCGCGGCGCGCGTTCCAGGCCGCCTACGGGCTGAGTGCCGGCGACGACGCGTTCAACGAAGACGCGCGGGTGCAGCTCAACAACTTGAAGCTTCAGCAAGCGCTTGTGGGCTTGAACGTGCGCCAGGCCGCCGCGACTGGTGATGCCGCGACGCCGGCGGCCAAGCTCCGCGACGCGCGCGGGCGCAAGGACATCGGCTACACGCAACAGGATGCCAAGACGATCATTGACCGGAACAGCGCCGAAGAGAACGCCGTGTTCATGCGCTTGGCCCAGCGGTTGGTGCAGCAACAGGACGCCGCGGTGAGCAGCCCCGCCGCCATCCGCGCCGCGATTCCCGAGCAAGGCCGCCTGCTTACCTTTAAGCGCGCCGTGGTCGTGGACAAGGAAGCAGACCTGAGCATCCGGCTGGAAGCGAGCACAGTGCGGACGGCGTCGCAGGGCGCTCGCGCGCTGATCTTGGCGGCCACGGTTTTGCTGCTGGCGGGGTTTGGGTGGCTGGGGCGAGGGTTCGTGCGGGCGAAGCCAGCGGCCCGCTGAGCCTCAACGTAGCGGCGGTTGGCAAACCGCCGCCATTTTGGCACCTGAGAGTCTGCGGCGCTCTGCCGAGGCGCCGCTACGGTTCCCGATGGCGCCACAAGTCTGCTGTGCTTGAGTCAAAATTCTTGCCATGCGAGCCCAACCGGCTTTGAATCCGGCCTGACATGAGCGATCTGTGCCAACGCGCCGTGTGCCAGCCAAACCAACTTCTGGCTATAGAAAGACCGATTGGTCGAAACCCTTATAGAAACTCACTATGCCTGAAATCTTGAGAGAATACCGCATCAAGTTTGAGAAAGTCCCCAACGGCAAGAAGGCCTTTCCGGACAAGGACAATCTTGGCATCCGTAGCAAGCTCGGCGGGGAGCCGACTTGGTGTCAGAATCCTGAGGTGCCAAAATGCAAGAGCTGTAAAGAGAAGATGACGTTTGTGGCTCAGCTCGACTCAATGGAGCACGATGAAGATCACAACCCTCACGCTATTGATTGTCTATCGAATCAACAGCAGTACATGTTCGGTGACGTGGGAATGATCTACGTCTTCATGTGTTTTGACTGCATGGAGACGAAGAGCGTCTTGCAGTGCGGGTAACATTGCCCGCACGAATCTCATTCGTCTGAGGGTGCAGGAGGATCGAAGAACGGTCGAGCAACTCTGACGTCACTGCGAGCAGTTATGTATCGCAAAAGGTATCCGCCCGCTACGTCTTCTATCCGCTGCACCGCCGGTTGCGGTGCGGCTGGAGGCGACCATGTGTCGCGGCCTATCTTGCGGTGTGGGTAGTCAGCGGCATGTCGTACGGCGCGGGGCTTCTGGCGTTCGCCAATCCAATCCCCGCGATGGTGTTCACGCTGATCTTCATCGGGCTGGGATTGGCCGGCGCGGCGCGATCTGCATGAAGCACCGGCAGCGACGACGGAGGGCAGTGTAACCACAAGAATCAACTCGGAACGCTGCCGGTCCAATCGCGAGGACACAGCTCGGGCAGAAGAAAACGCTCGACGGGCAGCCGGACTTGTCGGAAGCATGAGGCATGCGACGAACCTTCGCCCTCCTCGCCTTGTTCGCGGCGCTGCCCCTCACCGCCGCACCCGGCCAAGCGCCCAACCTCGTCATCATCTTCTGCGACGATCTCGGTTACGCAGATGTTGGCTGCTTCGGCGCGAAGGGCTGGAAGACGCCGAACATTGATCGGCTCGCGCGCGAAGGCGTTCGCTTCACTCAGTTCTACGTGGCGCAACCGGTCTGCTCCGCGTCGCGTTCGGCTTTGATGACCGGTTGTTACCCGAGCCGAGTCGGCATCCAGGGTGCGCTCGGCCCGAACGCGAAGATCGGTTTGAACCCAAACGAGATCACGCTGGCGGAGATTGCCAAGCAGCGCGGCTACGCGACGGCGATCTTTGGCAAGTGGCATCTGGGACGCGAGCCGGAGTTCCTGCCCGTGCGCCAGGGCTTCGATGAATACTTCGGCCTGCCCTACTCGAACGACATGTGGCCGTGGCACCCGGATTACGTGAACAAGCCGCTCGCCGAACGTCAACGCCGCCCCGGCTATCCGGATCTGCCGTTGATCGAGGGCGACAAAGTCGTGATCCCGTGTGTCACGTCCAACGAGCAAAGCCAGCTCACGACGTGGTACACCGAACGGGCGGTGAAGTTCATCGAAAAAAACAAGGACCGGCCCTTCTTCCTTTACGTTCCGCACAGCATGCCGCACGTGCCGCTGCACGTGAGCGCCAAGTTCAAGGGCAAGTCCAAGCAAGGCCTCTACGGGGATGTGATCATGGAGATCGACTGGTCGGTGGGGCAGATTCTCAAGGCGTTGCGCAAACATCGTCTGGAGAACAACACGCTGGTCATCTTCACTTCGGACAATGGCCCGTGGCTTTCCTACGGTAACCACGCCGGGGTGGCGCGGCCGTTGCGCGAGGGCAAAGGCACGTGCTGGGACGGCGGCGTGCGGGTGCCGTTTGTCGCGCGCTGGCCGGGCAAGATTCCGACAGGCAGCGTCTGCACGGAGCCGGCGATGACCATTGATATCCTGCCGACGTTCGCGAAGCTCATCGGCGCCGCACTGCCGCCGCAGAAGATTGACGGACTGGACATCTGGCCATTGCTTTCGGGTCAGCCGGGCGCGAAGAATCCGCACGACGCCTATTTCTTCTACTACGAGAACAACCAACTTCAGTCGGTGCTGAGCGGGAACTGGAAGCTGCAACTGCCGCACGGCTATCGCACGCTGGCGGAGAAACCCGGTGGGCTTGATGGCAAACCCGCGGCCTACGAACAACGCAAGGTCGAGCAGGCCGAGCTTTACGATCTGGCAAGTGACATTGGCGAGATGAACGACGTGGCGGCGAAGCATCCGGACATGGTGAAGCGCATGGAAGGCTTGGCCGAGCAATCGCGCGAGGACCTGGGAGATTCGCTGACGAAGCGGACGGGCAAGGGCGTGCGCGAGCCGGGACGTTTGACAGACGCGAAGCCGGCTTCCTGACCTATGAAGAGTCCGCAACCTCTCGTAGCGGCGTCTCGGCAGAGCGCCGCTGACTGCAGACCCGCCAGAGAACAATGCGGCGCTCTGCCGACACGCCGCTACGCCGGACGGCCGACAACGAGATGGATAGATGAAACAACACGCTGTTCCTGGTTCGCTTTGCAGACGGGCTTGCTGCTGTTCGCCGCAGATTTGTCGGCCGCTCCCGCCGCCCGTCCCAACATCGTCTTCATCCTCGCCGACGATCTGGGCTATGGCGACCTCGGCTGTTACAACCCGCAGTCGAAGATCCCGACGCCGCACCTTGACCGCCTGGCAAGCGAGGGCCTGCGTTTCACCGATGCGCACGCGCCGGCGGCGGTTTGCACCCCCACGCGCTATGCCTTGCTGACGGGACGCTACCCTTTCCGGTCGCGACTCAAATCGGGCGTGCTCCCGCCGTGGGGTGCGCCGTTGATCGAGGAGGGCCGCCTGACCGTGCCTCAGTTGCTCCGCCAGCACGGCTACGCCACGGCGTGCATCGGCAAATGGCATCTCGGCTGGGCCTGGCCGACGAAAGACGGCGCGCCGCCTTCGAGCCGGGACGGGCTGGGCAACGTGGACTTCACCCAGCCCATCGCGAACGGACCCATCACGCGTGGCTTCGACACGTATTTCGGCGTGGACCTGCCGAACTATCCGCCCTATTGCTTCATCGAAAACGATCGGGTGGTCGGCGTCCCGTCTTTGTCCGCGCCGCAGCAGAAGGGTGGGTTCAACCGGCCCGGCCCGAGGGTGGCAGACTGGAATCTCACGAACATCATGCCGGAGATCACCCGGCGCGCGGTGGATTACATCGGCAGTGCTGCAAAGTCAGCGCCGGCGAAACCGTTCTTCCTCTACTTCCCACTCACCGCACCGCATTACCCGGTCGTGCCGACGCCGGAATTCAAGGGCCGCAGCCACGCGGGCGACTACGGCGATTTCGTGGCGCAAGTGGACGGCTCGGTCGGTGAAGTTTTGGCGGTGCTGGCTCGCACTGGCTTGGCGACCAACACGCTCGTCGTGTTCACCAGCGACAACGGCCCGGAAGTAGTCGAGGTGGAGAACGGCGCGTATGATCGCATCCAGCGGCACGGGCATCGCAGCATGGACGGCTTGCGCGGTGTAAAGCGCGACACGTGGGAGGGCGGGCATCGCGTGCCGTTCCTCGCGCGCTGGCCGGGACGCATTCCGGCGGGCAAGGTGGGCGTCGAGGTGATTTGCCATGTGGACTTGCTGGCCACGTGCGCCGCGTTGCTCGGCGCGAAGTTGCCGCCCGAGGCCGGCGAGGACAGCTACGACATCCTGCCCGCTTTGCTGGGCAAGTCTCTCCGGGAGCCGATTCGCGAGGCGACCGTGCTGCATGGAGGCAACGGGAAGTTCGCAATCCGGCAGGCCGAGTGGGTGCTGATTGACGCGCCGACGGGTGAAGGCAACGGCCAACGTGGCGAGCCCGGGTGGTTCAAACTGGAGCGCGGCTACACGACGAACGCATGCGAAGGCGAACTCTATAATCTCACAGACGACCTGGCGCAGCGGCGCAACTTGTTCGGCGAGCGACCTGAAATCGTCCAGCGTCTCAAGGCGCTGCTCGAACGCTACAAAGAACAAGGCCGCAGCACACCTGGCCCGGCGCAATCGAACGCTCCTGCCGCTCCCAAGCGCGACGCCGGCAAGAAACAGAGAGCCCTACCTAACCGCGCGACAGTATCCATTCCGACCGAATGAAACATTCACTTCGTCCCCTCTTGGCAGTCGCCTTGGGGGCCACCACTGCTTTCATGGATTCGATGCAAGCCGCAGCGGCCGAACCCGCGGCCCGACCCAGTATCATCTTCATCCTAGTGGACGACATGGGGTGGACCGATCTTGGCTGCCAGGGCTCGAAGTTCTACGAGACGCCGCACATTGACCGGCTGGCGCGCGAGGGCATGCGCTTCACGCAGGCTTACTCGGCTTGCACGGTTTGTTCGCCCACCCGCGCGGCGTTGATGACCGGCAAGTATCCCGCGCGCCTGCACATCACCGATTGGATCAAAGGGCACGTCCGTCCGAAGGCGAAGCTGAAAGTGCCGGACTGGACGATGCACCTGCCGCTGGAGGAGCGCACCGTCGCCGAGGCACTGAAGGAAGGCGGCTACGCTACGGCGAGCATCGGCAAGTGGCATCTCGGCGAACCGGAGTTCTATCCGGACAAGCAGGGCTTTGACGTAAACCTCGGCGGCTACGACAAGGGCCAGCCGCCAAGCTACTTCTCGCCCTACAACATCCCGACGCTCGCGGACGGGCCTAAGGACGAGTTCCTTTCCGACCGGCTGACGGACGAAGCCCTGAAGTTCATCGAGCAGAACCAAGCGAAGCCGTTCTTCGTCTATCTGCCTCACTACGCCGTCCACACGCCGCTCATGGGCAAGAGCAACGTCGTGGCGAAATACACCGCAAAGGCCGACCCGCAGAAGAGTCCGCAACGCAACGCGAAGTACGCGGCGCTCGTCGAGAGCGTGGACGACAGCGTAGGGCGCATCCTGCGGCGGCTGGACGAACTGAAGCTAGCGGCTAACACGGTGATCTTCTTCACGTCCGACAACGGTGGGCTGGTGCTCAGCGACGTCACCAGCAACCTGCCGCTCCGGGCGGGCAAGGGTTCGGCCTACGAAGGCGGCGTGCGCGTGCCGCTGCTCGTGAAGTGGCCGGGCGTGACGCGGCCCGGCAGCGTTTGCGAGACGCCCGTCATCACGCCGGACTACTTCCCGACGATGCTGGAAATGGCGCAGCTCAAGCCGGAGAAGGTGGATGGCGAGAGCATCGTTCCCTTGCTTAGGCAATCAGGCTCGCTCCGGCGGGACACGATCTATTGGCACTACCCGCATTACCATCCGGGCGGCGCAACGCCCTACGGCGCAATCCGACAAGGGGATTTCAAGCTGGTCGAATTCTTCGAGGACGACCACGTGGAGCTGTTCAACCTCAAGGACGACATCGGCGAGAAGAACGATCTCGCGGCCAAGCTGCCTGACAAGGCGACGCAATTGCGCAAGCAACTGCACGCATGGCAGCAGGAAGTCGGCGCGCAGATGCCCACGGCGAATCCGGACTACGCATCGGCCGGCAACCTGCCGCGTCAGCCCTGAAGCCGCCGGAGGCCGGTTTAGAAAACGCCAAACCAGCCGCCAATGATCTTCCAGGAGCCGATGGTCACCAGGCTCAGCATCTGTTGCACGATGGGAATGTTGATCAGGACGATGACGATGATGAAGCCGAAGCGCGCGATCGAATAGTAAGTCTCGTAGCTCATGCCGATGAGGTTGCGGAGCACGTGTGAACCGTCGAGCGGCGGCACCGGAATGAGGTTGAAGAAACAGAGCAGGAGGCTGAGCTGGGCCATGTCGGCCAGCACACTAGCGCCGCTTGTCGTACCCGCTAGCAGGCAGACCCGTGCCAATCCCATGAGGGCCACGGCCAACGCCAGGTTCATCCACGGTCCGGCCATGGAAACGAGGATGTCATCCATCTTCGGGTTCTTGAGATTGTGCGGGTTGACGGGGACGGGCTTGGCCCAGCCGATCAGGAAGCGCCCCGCGCCGGGCACCAGAATCATCAGGAGCGGCAGGATCACCGTGCCCACAAGGTCAATGTGAACGATGGGATTGATCGAAACACGTCCCTGAAGCTTGGCGGTGTCATCGCCGCACTTGAGCGCCATCCACGCGTGGCCAAACTCGTGAAACGTGAGCAGCACGAGCAAGCCAAGATACTGAATGAGGCCTTCGATGACCGTATTGAGTTCCATGTGCGCGCGGAAGTTAGCGGCAGAAGCGGGCTGCGTCGAGCCGGTACGGGCCTGCGCCGATCACCGAGTGATTGCCCACCAGGTCCAGGCAGGCGGCGGAGATGCCCGTCGAGGGCACTTTTTAAGGGGTGTCCGGCACAATTCCGGCGGGAACCGTTTTTGACATCGCACTGTCCGCACGATAGTACTGGCCCGCTATGTCTCCTGAACAAACCTCACGCGTCGGTTGGCATCGGTGGATGATCTGCGCGCTGCTGCTGTTCGCGGCCATTATCAATTACATTGACCGACAAGTCATCGGGATCCTGAAACCCACGCTGGTGGACACCTTCGGCTGGTCGGACGAACGCATTTATTCGTCCATCATCTTTTGTTTCCAACTGGCATACGCCATCGGTTTTCTGTTCGCGGGGAAGTTCATGGACACCATTGGCGTGCGGCGCGGGTTTGCCATCTCCGTCACGCTTTGGAGCATCGCGGCGATGGCGCACGGACTCGCCGGTTTTGTGACGACCTGGAGACTGCCGGTATTGAACCTGGATGCCTCCACGGGCTTCATGATCGTCACCCTCACGGGCGCGGCGGTGGGACTGGCCGTGGCGCGGTTCGCCCTAGGCCTGGGCGAATCCGGCGCTTTTCCAGCCTCGATCAAGACCGTGGCGGAGTGGTTTCCGAAGAAGGAACGTGCCCTCGCCACCGGCATCTTCAACTCCGGCACGAACGTCGGCGCGCTTCTGACGCCGTTGGCCGTGCCGTGGATCGCCCTGCACTGGGGCTGGCAATGGGCGTTCATTCTCACCGGCGCGCTCGGTTTCGTGTGGGTGATCTGGTGGCTGGTGGCCTATCGCGAGCCGGATCATCATCCGCGGCTCAAGCCAGCCGAACTGGCCTACATCCGGAGTGACCCGCCCGATCCGGTCGTGAAGATCCCGTGGCGAAAACTCCTGCCCCATCGGCAGACGTGGGCCTTCGCCATCGGCAAGTTCATGACCGATCCCATCTGGTGGCTCTACCTGTTCTGGATTCCGGATTTCCTGCATCGCAACCACGGCCTGGATTTGAAGACGATCGGGTTGCCGCTGGTGGTGATCTACATCGTGGCGGACGTGGGGAGCATTGGCGGCGGGTGGCTCTCCGGATGGTTCATGAAGCTGGGTTGGACCCCGAATCGTTCGCGCAAAACGGCCATGCTGGCCTGCGCATTGTCGGTCGTGCCCGTCATGTTCGCTGCCAACGTTGCGAACCTGTGGGTGGCGGTGGGCTTGATTTCGATCGCGGCTGCCGCGCACCAGGGTTGGTCGGCAAACATCTTTACGCTGGCTTCCGACATGTTCCCGCGCCAGGCGGTAGGATCGGTGGTCGGGATTGGCGGCACGGGCGGTGCCATTGGCGGCATGTTCATTGCCATGCTGGTCGGGGCGATTCTTCAGAAGACGGGCAGCTACGTGCCAGTCTTCATTATTGCCGGCTCGACCTATCTGACAGCGTTGCTGGTCATCCACCTCCTGGTCCCGCGCTTGGAGCCGGCGAAGATAGAGGGCATCTGAGGTTGCCAAAGCCGGGAGATGGGGCGTTGCCTCGCCTTAATACCCCATCGCGCAACCATCTTTACGGCTCTCGCTGGCGCCGTGATAGACCCTGTTGGTGGCGTCCCAGAGAATCGCCTGGTAACCACCGTAGCCGCCAAGGTCGCTGCGGATATCATGCCCGCGGCGCTTCAGTTCGGCGACCACGTCCCGTGGAACGCCGCTCTCTAGATTCACCCAGCCGCCCGACGTCATCTTCGGCACGTTGTAGTCGGTCGAGCCTTCGTGCTGCCAGCGCGCGGTCGGCAAGCTATTACTGAATTGCCGTGTTGCTGATCTTGCTTGCTGCGGCGGGTGGAGGGCTGATCGCGGGTGACTTTCTTGCCTGGTGGACGGTCACGACCGGGAGCCGCGGCGGCTGGGGCGATTGCGGCCTTGACTCCTGCCGTCGAAAGCGCACGCTCCAAGCAGAACTCCTTACTGGAGCGAGTTCGTGAATTCCACGGCAGTCGTTTTCGCCACCACGCATTGGAGTGTGGTGCTGGCGGCGGGCCACAGCGCCGATGCCCATGCAGCGGCGGCGTTGGAACAATTGTGCCACGCCTACTGGTATCCCCTCTACGCCTACGTTCGCCGGCGCGGCTACAGCCCGGAAGATGCCCAAGACCTGACGCAGGAGTTCTTTGCTCGGTTTATCGAGAGAGAATCCTTCAGCGTCGCCGATCCAACGCGCGGCCGGTTTCGCACGTTCCTGCTCAAGTCGCTTCAGAATTTTCTGGCCGATGACTGGAAGCATACGCATCGCACCAAGCGCGGCGGTGGCGCGTTCGTGCTGCCTTTGGACGGCGATGTTGCCGAGGCCCGATACGTTGGCGAACTCACGGAGCCAATGACCCCGGAACGTGCTTACGAGGAGCGCTGGGCGCTCACGTTGCTCGAGCAGGTGCTGGCTCGCATGCGCGAAGACTACGCCCAAAGCGGCAAAGCGCGGCTGTTCGATGCGCTCCAAGATCTGTTGTGGGGCGCGGACGGATCAGCCTCCTATGAGGTGCTGGCGAAGGAACTGGCGTTGACCGAAGGCGCACTCCGCGTGGCGGTTCACCGGCTGCGCGCGGATTACCGGGAGCGGCTGCGGGTCGAGGTGGCGCACACGGTGAGTGATCCCGGCGAAGTGGATGCGGAGCTGCGACATCTGATCAGCGTGATCAGGGGGCGAGGATGAGGGCACAACACTGGGCGACAGTTTGTTGGTGAGAGAGCGTGTAACAGTCGCCGGGTTTCGTCGTAGAACAGTGGTGAACAGCGGATGATCAGAACGGATCGTTTATGGCTGAGCGCCGAGTTTGCGTGCGCTGCGGGACAGCGCTGAAGGCATACGCCGCTGGTCGGCTTTGCCCCAGTTGTCTGCTGCGCGGAGGGCTCGAAATTGAGGAAGGCCAACCTTCTTCACGGGAAGAGACTTCACCGGAGACGCCAGGCGTCTCTCTGCCTCAGCTCGTCGGCGACTACGAACTCTTGGAACTGATCGCCCGGGGTGGGATGGGGATCGTCTACAAGGCGCACCAGAAAAGCCTCGACCGCATCGTCGCGCTCAAGATGCTCCTGTTCGGGCCGCAGGCCAGTCCGGACTTTGCCAAACGGTTCCGCGCCGAAGCCGTCCTGGCCGCGAGCCTCCAGCATCCCAACATCGTCGCCATCCACGAAGTGAGCGTCCACGAGGGGCAGCATTACTTTGTGATGGATTACGTGGAGGGACAGAGTCTGGCCCATCTCATTGGCAAGCAGCCCATACCTGCACGGCGCGCTGCCGGCTACTTGAGGACCATTGCCGAAGCGATCCAGTACGCTCACGACCGCGGCATCCTGCATCGCGACTTGAAACCGTCGAACGTGCTCATCGACGCCCAAGACCAACCGCACGTGACGGATTTCGGGCTCGCCAAACGGTTCGAGGGCGATTCGGAGGTGACCCTCACCGGCCAGGTGCTGGGATCGCCGAATTACATTCCGCCCGAGCAGGCGCTGGGCAAGCGGGGCAAGGTCTCGCGGCAGAGTGACGTGTATGCTCTGGGCGCGATGCTGTATCACGCCTTGACCGGCCGCCCGCCGTTTCAAGGCGAAACCCTCACCGAAACGCTCCAGCAAGTGCTGAACGCCGAGCCGCCGTCGCCGCGCCTGCTGAATCCGATCCTCCCGCGCGACTTGGAAACGATCTGCCTGAAGTGCTTGGAGAAAGAGCCGCACCGGCGTTACGCGACGGCTCAAGCCCTCGCTGACGATTTGGGCCGCTTTCTGAATCAGGAGCCGGTGCTTGCCCGGCCGGTCGGCGTTAGCGGCAAGACGTGGCGATGGTGTCGGCGGCAACCGGTGCGGGCGAGTTTGGTGGCCGCCCTTTTGGTGGCGGTCGGGTCCGGGATGGTAGGCATTTCCTGGGCGTGGCGGCGCGCCGAGCGGGAACGAAACATGGCCCTGCGCCATGCGTACGCGGGTGACATGAAGATTGCCCAATATGCCTTGGAGGAACTGAAGCCTGGTTACGCACACCGGCTCTTGGAGAAATATCGCCCAGCGCGGCGCTCTCAATTCCGCACGGATCTGCGCGGCTGGGAATGGCGGTATCTCTGGGGGCTTTGTCGCAGCGATGAGGATTTCAAGCTCGCGCAGCAGTCCAAGAGCTTTGTGAACCTGGCCTTATCCCCTGACGGGAAGCTGCTGGCCGTGGACCAAGATAGCTGCGAGATCGAATTGTGGGACTGGAAAGGACGCCGGCACGTTGGTACGTTGACCAATGAAGGATGGCCACCGGTGATGGCCTTTTCTCCGGACGGCAAACTTATCGCCGCGGCGAGCTTGGACCGCAACAAGAGGCCGTTGATCAGCCTTTGGGATGTTGCCACCCGGAGGATCGTTCGTGATTTACCGCAGAGTTCGGGCGTCACTTCGCTGGCGTTTTCGCCGGATGGCCACCGGTTGGCCACCTTCCACTTCGACCCGGTGTGCAACGTCTGGCAGTTTCCCGACGGCGCGGTGGTCACGAACTTCGCGACCGGTCCGTCCATCAACACGGACACGCGTATCCCCTTGTTTTCACCCGATGGAACCAGGCTCATACTGGGTTACCACAACGGGACCCAGAGCGTCCTCCGGAGCGTCGACATGCAGACCGGGTCTTCGCATGAGGCCAGTGCCACGACCGAGGCTTTCACTTCCCTGGCGATTTCGCCCGACGGCCACCTGCTCGCTTCCGGCCACGGGCTCTCCGATGTCAGCATCCGGCTTTGGAATAGCCACACCTGTGCCTCGTTGGGGAGACTCGAAGGACACCGCGGCTGGGTGACGAAACTCGTGTTTGCTCCAGACGGTCACACCCTCTTTTCCGCCAGCGCCGACCAAACGATTCGCGCCTGGAGTCTTGAGGAAGGGCGTGAAATCCATTGCTGGCGAGGACATACTGAGGGAATAACCGGGCTGGCATTATCGCCGGATGGGCAAACCCTTCTGAGTTGCTCTTGGGATGGTTCCGTGCGGGCCTGGGACGCACAAGGTCCTCAACGTCTCCCGGCTCACTGGGTGTTGCCGGTTCCGGTGGCCCCTTACGGGAATCCCTTCACCGCCGACAGTCGCCGGCTAATCACGGCCTCACTGACTCATCCTGTAACCATTTGGGATGTGGCAACCGGCACTGAACTTGGCCGCATTCCCGCCTTGGGGACCAACCATCTCAGCGTGGCACTCTCGCCGGATAATCGTCTTCTGGCTGTTGGTGGCTCTGATGGTTGGCTTAAGGTCTGGGACCTCACCCAGGAGTGCTTAATCAAGGAATGGCAGCCGCATCGGCTGCCTGTTCTCAAATTGTATTTCCTGGATCACGGCCAGACACTCGTTTCCGGGGCCATCATTCCCCACCAAGGCTCCGAAGTGAAGCGCTGGGAAGCAGCTTCGTGGCGCGAAGTCCCTTTTGGTCTCATTGATTTCAAGATGTGCCATGGGGTGGCGCAGTCGCCAGACCGGAAGTTCCTCGCGGCGGTCGGTGCAGCCACAAAGACGAGGGTGTGGGACTACGCCTCCGGTCGGCTGGAAGCAACGCTTGGCCCGGACACCATCGCTTGGACTCCGGCTTTTTCACCTGATGGGTGCATGCTGGCGGTCGCTGCTGAATATCGAGTGCGACTCTGGGAAGTTGGTTCCTGGCGTGACGTGGCAACCCTCGAACAACTTGCCGGTGGCGTCATTTCTGTCGCGTTCTCTCCTGATGGCAGGCGATTGCTCACCGGCGGAAACCTCCAACCCGCGGTTGAGATTTGGGACCATGTCGCCCATCGGGGTCTCATGAGCTTGCGCGGGCGCGGGAAATCAGCCGACTGGGTCGAGTTCTCCCCGGATGGGAATACGCTGCTCTCCATGAGTCGGGAGGGCTTGGCCGAACTGTGGCGCGCGCCGTCCTGGGCCGAAATTGAGGCGGAACAACAAGCCTCAGAACCCCATGAACCCGAAAGCGCCAGTCCGTAGGCCGGCGACCTCGAGAGCTACCACCAGTTGTCCGCTTGGCCCTGCAAGTTGTGACCACACCCCTGAAACGCCTGCAAACCACGACCTGCCACCTGCGACTCTCAAGAAAATCGCCTTCACCCTGATCGAATTGTTGGTGGTCATTGCCATCATCGCCATCTTGGCGGGGATGCTGTTGCCCGCATTGAGCAAGGCGAAATCCAAGGCGCACAGCATTCAGTGCCAGTCCAACCTCCGCCAGCTCACCCTGGCCTGGCGCTGCTACGCCGAAGAGAACAACGACCGCCTCGTCTATTGCCACAACTGCGGCACGCACGGCGGCCCGAACTCTCCGTATGTTTGGGTGAGTGGTTGGCTCGACATAACCAATCCTCGCAAGCGGGACAACTGGGACCTCGAGCAGGACGTGATGAAGAGCCCCTTGTGGCGGGCGGGCGCGAGCGCCTCGGGCATTTGGCGCTGTCCGGCCGACAAGTCCACGGGGATGGATGCACAAGGCCAAGTGCGGCCACGGGTGCGTAGCTACAGCATCAACCCCCCGGTGGGCGGCCCCTCGGACCGCAATTGCGCCGGCGTGCCGTGGCTGGATTACACCGGTTTGAACGTCTATCACCGGCTAAGTGCGATGTTGAATCCCGGCCCTGCTCACACCTTCGTCTTCCTGGACGAACGCGCCGAAACCCTTAGCGAGAGCGCCTTTTATCTCTCAATGGACGGCTCACCAGAGAAACCCGGCGTCACGACGTTCTACGATTATCCGGGTTGTGCGCACAACGGCGGGGCGGGTCTCTCGTTCGCGGATGGCCACACCGAAAACAAAAGGTGGCAGGACCCGCGCACGATGCCCGAGCGGTTGTCCCCGCCCGGAGCCGGTTATCTAGGCGGGACGGCATCCCCTCGCAATCGGGACCTTCTCTGGCTGCAAGAGCGCTGTACCCGCCGCACCCAGTAGCGGCCGCCCCGCCAAAGTTGTTCCGTTCCTCATCGCTGGCGGAACTCGATGGCCTTCGAGGCGGAGAATTACAGGGCACCGGAAAGGCGGGCGGGCTGGTAACACTTGGCCGGATTCGTCGTAGAACACCAGTGAACGCCAATCAGACGTTCCTGTGAAAATCTCGAAACGAAAGGTCCGCCCGAAGGGGGGACCGAAAAACCGATCGAACTTATGTGCAGCAAACCAAAGATCCTCATGGTTCTCTCCCTGATGTTGGCGACGCCGCTGGCGCGCGCCGACACCAGCTTTACAACAACCAACTGGGTGGCCGGAGTCCCCGTGCCCGGCATCCAGGTTACCAACAGCTCCGGCCAGGTTTATGTTAAAGGCAATGTCCATGTACATCGTGTGGTATGCGCCGACGTGCGGATTGCGGGGCGGCTGGTGGCCTGGATGGATTTGGCCTACCAGACCAATGGCACGGCCCTCTTCTGTGGTCCGGCCACGGTGGAACCCGGGACGTGGGATGCCGCGGGCACCAATTTCACGCCCAGTGGCGGGTTGTGGAACCTGAATTACACTGGCGTGGCCCAAGCCGATGGCAGCGATGTGGTCAACATGGCCGGGTATGGGATTGGTGGGACGATTGACGGGATGCGCGTGGAAGTTAGCGCAACCAAGGGGCCGGGCGCCCCGTTTGATCCAGCCGTTCCTTATGTCGCATCCGGCACGATCAAGCCGGCGCCGGTCAACACTCGGGTGGTCGTGGACGACTTTTCGAATGGACAGCTCTGGCCGCTGGGCGGAACCGGGTCGGGGACGCTCAACAGGTTTGAAACCAATGGGGTGTTTAGCTTCGGTGGAGATTGGCGCGGCCACGCCACGTGGAATCTGTATGATACGACTGCATGGACGGGCATGTACACCAACTGGAGCGTGCCGGACGGACAGACCCTCGAAGCGCGGGTGGACCTGGTGAACATGAACGACGCCGCATCGGGGGTTTGCCTGACTCTTTACCATGCCACTAGTCAATGTTACGGCTTCGGCAAGGCAGGTGATTGGGCCTGCCTTTGGAAACAGAACGGAGTTAATGTCTTTTTCGGTGGTGACCGCATCACCACGAGCAATAGCAATGTGGTCTTGACGTTGTCTATCACTCCGGCAGGGCAGAACGTAGTGCTTGTGGGTCAGGTGCTGGACAAACAGACCGGGGCGGTGCTTTACCAGCAACGGTATGTAGATACGCCCGCCGCGGATCCGAGCCTGAACCAGACAGAGATCGCCGCCCTCACGGGCTGTCGCGTTTGGCACGATTGCGGTGCTGATCTCACCGGCGCGCCGTGGAAGAACGGAGAATCCGCTTGCCTGTTCGTCTTTCAGGACACGGATGGCACGAAGCTGCCCGCCACCGCCACGTTCGACAACCTGGAACTCCGCAAGTATGAAATCCCACGCATCGGCATTGAACCCGCCGTGCGGCTGACCTGGCCCAGCACTGGGATGAACTTCGGCATCGAGGCCGCGCCCAGCGTGAACGGGCCGTGGTCTCCGGTGCAAAACACCGTGCCGCCCGGCTTCCAGCAGGTGACAGTTCCCCAAAACGGCCCGATGCAATTCTGCCGCTTGCAGCAAGCGCCTTGAAGCCTCGGACGGCTTGGCGACCAATTGGATTGAGCTAGTTCCAGTTGCGATCCTTGGTGCCGCATTACTCTGAACTTGGTAGGGACGCGTTCCATCCGCGTCCCTCACTTCGAGTTTCGGAATTCGGATTTCGGTTTTCCGTCAGTATCCCATCGCACAACCATCTTTACGGCTCTCGCTGGCGCCGTGATAGACCCTGTTGGTGGCGTCCCAGAGAATCGCCTGGTAACCACCGTAGCCGCCAAGGTCGCTGCGGATATCATGCCCGCGGCGCTTCAGTTCGGCGACCACGTCCCGTGGAACGCCGCTCTCTAGATTCACCCAGCCGCCCGACGTCATCTTCGGCACGTTGTAGTCGGTCGAGCCTTCGTGCTGCCAGCGCGCGGCATCACCGGCTTCCTGCAAGCCCAGACCAAAATCCACCAGGTTCACGACGATCTGCACGTGGCCCTGCGGTTGCATCGCGCCGCCCATGACACCGAAGCTCATGAGCGGCTGGTCGTCTTTCATGATGAACGCCGGGATGATCGTGTGGAACGGCCGCTTGTCAGGCGCATAGATGTTCGCGTGCCCCGCCTCGAAGACGAACATCTCGCCGCGATTCTGGAAACCGAAGCCCAGCCCGGGCACGACGATGCCGCTGCCGAACCCGCGATAGTTGCTCTGGATGAGCGACACCATGTTGCCTTCGCTGTCCGCAGTGGTGAGGTAGATCGTGTCGCCGTCGTGCAACGCGGGATTGCCGGCGTCGAACGTCTTGCCCGCGCGATCCATCCGAATCAGCTTGCGACGCTCGGCCGCGTAGGCATCTGAGAGCAGACCCTTCAGCGGAATCTTGGCGAACGCCGGGTCGGCGTAGAATTTCGCGCGATCCTCGAACGCCAGCTTCTTCGCCTCGATCATCACATGGAAGGCATCGGCGCTTTGGAAGCCCATCGTCCGCAGGTCAAAGCCTTCAAGGATGTTTAACATCTGAAGCGCGGCGATCCCCTGGCCGTTCGGGGGCAACTCGAAGACATCGTAGCCGCGATAGTTAACCGACACCGGCTCAACCCAGGTAGAAGTGTGCTTCGCGAAATCCTCCTTGCGCAGCCAGCCGCCGTTGGCACGCATGAAGGCGTCAATCTTCTCCGCGATTTCGCCGCGGTAGTAGGCGTCGCATCCCTTGTCGGCAACCAGCGAAAGCGTGTTGGCAAGGGTTGGGTTCTTAAAGACCTCACCGTGCGCGGGCGCGTGACCGTTCGGGGCGAACGTTTCGAGGAACGCACCCGGTAGCTTGTCGGCTTCGGCGACGCGCACGCCGGTAGCCCAGTAGAAGGCGATGAGTTCTGTAACCGGAAAACCCTCACGCGCATAGCGAATCGTTGGCGCGAGCAGTTGTGACATCGGCAGGCGGCCGAACTTGCCGTGCAGCTCAAACCAGCCGTCCACGCAGCCCGGCACAGAAATGGGCAGTAGACCGCGTGACGGAATCGTCGTCCGCCCAAGCTTCGCCAACTCCGCTTGCATCTGCTCGTAGCTCAGCCCCAACGGCGAGCGGCCCGAGGCGTTCAGGCCGTAGAGCTTCTTGTCTTTCGCGCTCCAGACGATGGCAAAGAGGTCGCCTCCGATGCCGCAACTCACCGGCTCCATCAAACCGAGCGCCGCATTGGCAGCGATGGCGGCGTCCACAGCAGAACCGCCGGCTTTGAGTACATCCACGCCAATCTGCGTGGCGAGCGGGTGGCTCGTGCAAACCATGCCGTGCTGGCCCAGCACCTCGGAGCGCGTGGCGAAAGGCCTGCCGGTGACTCGATCAATTTGGGCCGGCGCGTTGAGCGCCAGAACCGTCAGGAGCATCGCCGGCAGATTGGGGCCTGGGTTGATCATGGCGGCAGGGTAAACCCGCGCGGCGCGGCGTCAACCAGCCGCAAGCCGAGGACGAGGACGTGAGCGATTTACACGCTGTCCGGTTTCGGATGCACCCACGGGGCGCGATAGGGCCGTTGGAGAAGGCGGTTTGCCTCGTCGTCGGCGATGACACGACCCGCTTGTACATCCCAGGCCAGCGTGCGTCCAAGTTTCTGCGACATGTTGGCGAGGATGCAGGAGGCGGTGGAAATGTGGCCTTGCTCGATGTCGGACACCGGCTTGCCGCGCGCGGCGATCGCTTTGAGGAAATCCTGCCAATGCCAGCGGACCGCCGAGGCAACGTGCCGTTCCAAGTCCTTCTCGGTCTTGTCTTCGGGGAACTTCTCGTACTCGAAGAGTGGTTCGCCGCGTAGCGTCGGCTCCTTCTTGCCACGCTCGAAGAATTCGTATTTAAACACGCCGGCCTTGAGCGTCCCCTTCTCGCCGTAAAACGTGGCGGCCCACGGGTATTCCGGATCGGGCACGTCGCCCCAGGTGCGATGACTCCAGATGACTTGCACATCGCCGAAATCGAACGTGGCGGCCTGGGTGTCGGTGGTGTTGGAGGCGCTGTCCTTTTCGATCAGAATGCCGCCGCTGGAACTGATCCGCTGCGGCCAGCCGAGGTCCAACATCCAGCGGACCATGTCGAGCATATGCACGCACATGTCACCCACGATGCCATTGCTGTATTCCATGAAAATTCGCCAGCCGCGTGGATGGGTGCGGTCGGTGAAGGGCTTCATTGGCGCCGGGCCCGTCCACATCTCGTAGTCGAGGGTGTCGGGAACCGCAATCTCGCGGGCGCGCCCGGACCGGCCCATGCCCCAGTAACAGCACATCTCCACGCGGGCAATCCGACCCAGCCGGCCTTCCTTAATCACGCGGTCCCGGGCTTCGATCAAGTGCGGTGTGCTGCGGCGTTGCATGTTCACCTGGACCACGCGTCCATGCTTGCGGGCCGCCGCCAGCATGGCTTGGCCTTCGACGACGTCCACGCTGATGGGTTTTTGCACCCAGACATCCGCCCCCGCCTCCATCGCAGCGATGGCAGGCAACGCGTGCCAGTGATCCGGCGTCTCAACCATCACGATGTCGAGGTCGCGTTCCTTCAGCATCTCGCGGTAATCCTTGAACGTGCGCGGCTTCTTCTTGGAGGCCTGACGTGCCGCTACGAGATCGGCTGCTTCGGCAACCATCCGCGAATCCACGTCGCACAACGACACCACCTCGACGGGCGCGACCTGGATGAGGCGGAAGATGTCCAGCTTGCCATACCAGCCGGAACCGATGAGGCCGACACGTTTGGCCTTTTCTTGGGCGAAGGTGGTAGGGGCGTAACTCGCCGCGGCCAGAGCCAGGGTCGCAGCGGATCCGAGTTTCAGGAATTGGCGCCGATTCATGCCCACCGTTTAGGCGAAAGACGGCGCGAATACAAGCGCACGGAATATGAAACTGGAACGAGCTTACAATCAGCCAGTCGCCATGGCGCGGCCGGCAATCCAGCCCGTCGTCCAGGCGGCCTGGAAGTTGAAACCACCCGTCAGGCCGTCAATGTCGAGGAGCTCGCCGGCGAAGTGAAGTCCTGAGCAAACCCGGCTCTCCATCGTCTTGAAATTGACCTCGCTGAGGCGCACGCCGCCACAGGTCACAAACTCGTCCTTGTTCAGGCTCTTGCCGGTTACCCCCACCTCGGTCCGCGTGAGCTGCTGCGCGAGCCGCTCCTGCGACGCCCGAGGCAGTGCTGCCCAGCGCGTTTCTCGCGGGATGCCGGCCGCCAGGACGAGTGCCTCCCACATGCGCGCCGTCAACGGTTCGACCGGCGTGTTCACCACCAGCCGCGCGCCGGTTGACGCGCGTTTCCCTTGGAGCCCTCGGGTAATTGCCTCGCTCGTGAAACCTGGCAGCCAGTTCACGCGCAGCGGAAACTGATAGTTCAGCATGTGTAACTTTCGCGCGCCCCAGGCCGAGACCCGTAGGATCGCTGGCCCGCTCAACCCCCAATGCGTCACCAGCAACGGGCCACGCTCGCTCAGACCCGCGCCGGGCACGCTGGCTTCCGTGTCCACCGCCACGCCTGCGAGCGACCGCAGCCACGGCAACTCGATGTTGAACGTGAACAGAGACGGCACGGGCGGTTCGATCGTGTGACCCAGCGAAACCGGAATCTGCCCGAGTGCTGCCGCGCGACAGCCGCCCATGGCCAGCAGTAGCCGGTCGCCGGTCTCCACCGTGCCGTCGGACAACACAACGTCAAATCGGCAATCCCCGCGTCTCACCACGGATACCACACCGCAGTTGCTCCGCAATCTTACGCCGGCTGCCTTCGCGGCAGACAGGAGACAGTCCACGATAGTGTGCGACGAATCCGTTTCAGGGAACATCCGTCCGTCATCCTCCGCTTTCAGCCGCACGCCGCGGGATTCAAACCACTCCACCGTATCACCCGCCTGAAACCGCTGGAACGCGCCGATGAGCGCCTGCTCGCCGCGCGGATAATGCCGGGCGAACTCCCGGGGATCGAAGCACGCGTGCGTCACGTTGCACCGCCCGCCGCCAGAGATGCGCACCTTGGCCAGGAACTGCGGCGATTTCTCCAGCACGATCACTTCCGCGTCCGGCGCGGCCTCCGCGCACGTGATCGCGGCGAACACGCCCGCCGCGCCGCCACCGACCACGATGATGCGCCGTTGGGAGTTCATCGTTTGCGGGGCCACAACCATTCGCAGAATCCCTGGCGATAGTCCGTCTCGGAACTGAGTATGCCGCCGAAGCGGACGGCGGAATCCAGCCCAAGCAACACGATCAGAATCCAGTCAACCGCTGCCAGTGAAGGCGAGGAGAACACAAGCTGTAGCAGTCCTCCCCGCAGCCAGCCAACGAAGACTCCTTCCACGACCCAGAGATGGAAAGTCAGTGCCACGGACGCCTTCGTGATCGTGCTGGGCGCAAAACCCAGCGGGACCAACACCCGATCCTTGAAGCCGCTCCACAGCAAGCCCAGCAGTGGTGAGAACGGGACCAAGAAGAAATACGCCAAGTTGGCGCGACGTTCGGCGAGGGCATCCAGGTCCCGCTGCCGCACATAGAGTTCGTCGTAAGTCACTGGCTGGTTCGATTCGTCATGCAGATCATCGGGCCACCGGCACAGCTCATAGCGCATCGCAAAGGGCGGTTGGGTCTTTGCCTTGTTGCGGAGGTAGTATTTCCATCCCCGCACGAAGATCGGCACGCGGCAAAACTCACGCACCGGCCAGTCCATCGGCGTCGCGGTGTAGATCACGAGCGCGTCGCCCTCGACGCGCGTCAGATCCGGCCCGACGCGGATGCCGTCCGATGGCGGGTTGTTCTGCGACATGTGCGGGTCAGGGTAGGCAAACGTGGACAAGTTGGCGAGTCACAGCAGCAACGAGGAAGCCCGCAACACTTTCCGCTGTGACGGTCATGCCACTATCCTCTCAGCGATCGGGGCGGTAGACATCCAATCGGTTGATTGTCCCCCAGAATATGCTGGCCTCTCGTTACAGATCGTGAAACGATCCGTGCCGAACCCGGAGTTCTGGCTGCGCCCGTTCCGCCATCACGGGGGGGGAACGACGGTGAGCCGCCCCGGCAATGGCGCAGTTGGGAGTAATGCATGCATTCTGGACGCCATCTAGTTTGTGTAACCGTCAGCAGCGACAGGTGGAGAAGGACGCTGGAGAAAGGCGTCCGAGTCCTTGGGCGTTCTGGTTTCGATTGCGTACCTCGACTTCATCATTCAACTCACCTCCCCGAACACAAACCGCATCGAACCATGAAAACAAGAGTGCTCAACTTGCTGCCCGGATTGGCTCTCGGGCTCAGCGCCATGTGCGCGTCCGGAATAACCATCACGACGGACACTTTCATCGGCGCCGGCGACACGACCTTCGACAACGAGGACATTGCCGTGCAAGCCTGCACGGTGACGATCAACGGCGCCCACACGTTCAAGAGCCTGAGCGTGGACGGGATTAGCTCGAAGGCCGGCGTGGTCACGCATTCGGCGGCACCGAACGGCGAGGCGAACAACCGTTTGTTGCTATCGATCACCGGGGACGCAAGCGTGGGCGTCTTTGGCCGGATTGACGCCTCGGGCCTCGGTTACGTGGGCACGAACCTGCCCGGGGGCGCGCCGCGCAGTTGGGATGACGGCGGTGGCGGCGGTCACGGCGGCGATGGCGGCTGGGCGTACTTTGGCTCCGTTGAGCCAGGTGGACGCGGCGGTCACGGCTCCGTCATTGAGCCGGCGGATTTCGGCGGCAGCGGCGGCGGCACCACGCAGGAGGGCAGCCCGGATTCACCTGGCGGCGGCGCGATCAAGTTGAACATCGGCGGCACGCTCTCTGTGAACGGCGCGGTCCTCGCCAACGGCACCAGTGCCTGGATAAATGACCAGGGCGGCGCGGCCGGCGGCAGCATCTGGATCATCGCCAATCGCATCACCGGCAGCGGAACAATCTCCGCCAGCGGCGGTAACGGTGAGGCCTACCGGGATGGTGGCGGGGGTGGCGGCGGGCGGATCGCGCTCTATTACGGCACCACCGATTTCTCTGGCAACATCTCAGCGCAAGGCGCCGCAGGCGCCCAACGGGGCGGTGCGGGCACGATCTACCGCAAAGCCAACGCCGAAAGTGTCGGCACGGTATTGTTGGACAACTTCGGCGTTTGGGGCGCTTCCACGCCACTGGTTTCGCCCATCGCGTTCAACCTGACGATCTCCAACCGGGCTCAAGCGTATCCCACGGCGCCCTTACTGCTAACCAGCCTCCTCGTGGCGACCAACGGTGTTCTCTACCACCTCCCGACCCAATCGCTCAGCCTGACGGTCCAAGGCGATGCGGTCATTGATCTCGGCGGCACGATCAACGGCAACGGTCGCGGGTATCCGATCGACACGAACGGCGGGCCTGGTCAAGGCATGCATGCGAACACCAGCGACGGCACTGCCGGCGGAGGCGGGCACGGTGGCACGGGTGGCTACGGTTTTGAAGGCGCGCTGGCTGCCGGTGGCGCGAGCTACGGCGATATTCTTCAGCCAACCACCCTTGGCAGTGCGGGCGGCTACGGCGATTCCGGCCCCGAACTGGTTCCCGGTGGCGGCGCCATCCGCATGATCGTCGGTGGAATCCTCGCGGTGAACGGACAGCTCTCTGTGGATGGCGACACCGCGTTCAAAAACGACCAGGGCGGCGGCGCCGGCGGCAGTCTCTGGCTTACGGTGGGTGGCCTCAGCGGCACCGGCACCATTTCGGCCAACGGCGGTCGTGGCGAAGCCTATACGCATGGCGGCGGCGGCGCCGGCGGACGGATTGCGATCTACTTCGCCTCAAACAGTTTCGCCGGCGCACTCACCGCGCAGGGCAACTACGGCCAACAAGTTGGCGGTGCAGGCACGATCTACACCAAGGCCGATGCCGAGAGCAAAGGCCACCTTGCGTTGAACAACGGCGACTTCTCAGGTGCGATGACGCCGCTGACTTCGCCCGAGAATTTCCACCTCGTCATCGAACGCGGCGCCATCGCGCAACCCACGACACCGCTCGTCCTGACCACCTTGACCGTGAATACCAACGGAGCGGTTTATGGCGCGGAAGCCGGAACGCCACTCTTGATCAACGTTCTCGGCAACGCACTCCTCACCACGAACGCAACGCTCGGCGCGAACTGCACGCTTACTGTGGGCGGCAACCTTACGGTGGATGCCGGCGGCGCGTTGAATGCCGATGCCAAAGGTTACGCCACCAGCGCGTCGCCAGGGCCCGGTGCAGGAGCGAACATGGGCAACGGCAGCAGTGGGGGCGGCTACGGGGGGCCAGGCGGCTATAGTTGGGTAGGCGGCCCGAACAGCGCTACTTACGGTTCGATGCTCGAACCGGTGGACATGGGCAGCAAGGGCGGTGACGACAACTACGGCCCCGGCGGCAACGGTGGCGGCAAGCTGCGCATCCAAGTCGGCGGGGTGTTGACTCTGAATGGCCGTATCTCAGCCGACGGCCAGAACTGGATTGCCAACAACACCGGCGGCGGGGCTGGTGGCAGTGCCTGGATCACGACTCACACTTTCGCGGGAACAGGCTCCGTATCTGCCAACGGTGGTAACGGTGAGGCCTATGTTGACGGCGGCGGCGGCGGCGGCGGACGCGTCGCGGTTTATTACGACACGAGTTCCTACACTGGTGCATTCACCGCTTACGGCGGCGCCGGCCAACAACGGGGTGGTGCGGGCACGGTCTATCTGAAGAGTTCCGGGTCCCCGGCTGGCGACCTCATTGTCAACCAAGGCGGCAACGCTGGTATGTCCACGCCGCTCGATTCACCGACGAACTTCAATCTCATCATCGGCAATCAAGGTTACGTCTACCTGACTGCGCCACTCACGCTCACCAGTCTGCGGCTGCAACCGGGCGGCACCCTCACGCACCCGGCCAGCCAGGGTAGTGTAGATATCACCCTCAGCGGTGATCTGACGATTGAAACCAACGCCAATCTGACGGCCAACAGTCGCGGCTATCCCGTCGGCGCGGATCGCGGGCCCGGCGTCGGTTCCGCTGGCGGGTATTTCGCCGGCGGCGGTGCTTACGGTGGTAATGGCGGTTACGGTTACAACGGAGAAGCGGGCGGCATCGGCGGCTACGGTTCGATCACGCAACCGCTGGCCTACGGCAGCGCGGGCGGCACCAGCACCAGCGGCGGCCCGGGCGGAGCCGGCGGCGGTGCAATCAAACTCACAGTCGGAGGCACAATGACCGTGGACGGCACGCTCTCCGCAGATGGCGAAGTCGCGCCTTACAACAATGCCGGTGGCGGCGCCGGCGGAAGCATTTGGGCCAGCGCAAACGCGTTGGCTGGCGCGGGCCTCATCTCGGCCAATGGCGGAAATGGCGAAGCCCGCGATGGCGGCGGCGGCGGCGGCGGACGGATCGCGCTTTACCTGACACAGGACAACTTCACTGGCGCGTTGCGTGCGTCTGGTGGCATCGGGCGACAGTATGGCGGCGCGGGCACGGTCTATCGGAAGCTTACGGCGCAGACTTACGGCACGGTGTTGGTTGACAACCTTGGTTCGGCTGGCGCATTGACTCCACTCCAAACAGCACAACCGTATAGTCTCGCGGTTGCAGGCAATGCGATCACTTATCCGCAAACCGGCGAACCGCTCACGTTCAGCTCCCTCGATCTCTCAACTGGCGGCCAGCTCACGCACCTCAATGGCCAGAAGTTGCTGGTGAACGTGCTGCAGGATGCGGTTGTTCGCACGAATGGCTGGATCAATGCCAATGGCACCGGCTATCCGGTCGCGGGTGACCCCGGCCCGGGTGCTGGCCGCAATGGTGGTGACACGGGCAGTGGCGGCGGCTATGGCGGCGCAGGGGGCACGGATTGGGAAGGCAAGCCGGGCGGCCCCACCTACGGCTCCGCCGCCGCGCCGACGGACTGGGGCAGCGCCGGCGGCGATGCCGACGGTCTGGGCCGCACTTCTGGCGGCGGTGCGATCAAGCTCACGGTGGGCGGCACGTTGACGGTGGATGGAATCGTCTCGGCCAACGGCGGCGCCAACTGGTCTTGGGACCAAGGCAACCCCTCGGGCGGCAGTCTCTGGCTCAATGCCGCCGCACTGGCAGGCAGCGGCGCCATCACCGCCAATGGCGGCCCGGGCGGCAAATGGGGCGGCGGCGGCGGCGGCGGACGCGTCGCGATCTATACGCCAAGCCAGACATTCGCGGGCACGCTCACCGCCAGCGGCGGATGGGGCTGGAACAACGGCGCTGACGGCACGGTCTTCTTTGGCGACTATTCCAGCAACGCCATCCCGGCGATTCTGGCCTCAACGCCAGCAGGGTCGGTTTCGCACAGCGTGGACGCGGTCGAGGTCACCTTCAACACCGCGATCAACGCCACTTCCTTCACTTCAGGGGATGTGGTGTTCACCGCGCCTTCGGGCGTGCTTTCCGCCGCACAAGTTGCAGTGACGGGAATCACTCCACAGGTCTTCCGCATCAGCTTCCCGGCGCAAACCGCGGAAGGCACGTATGCGCTGCAAGTCGGCCCAGCCATTGCCAACACGTTTGGCACGCCGATGAGCGCCGCCTTCGTGGGCGGCTTCAGCATCGGACTGCCGCGGGCGGCAGTGGCCGCAGCCGGCACCAACGGGCTGGCCGTCACGTGGCCGACGGAGTTCGGGTCGTGGTATCGCCTGCAAAGCTCGGCTGACCTGCTGACCTGGTCCAACCTCACGGCTTGGGCCGCGGGTAATGGCGTGGCACAGCAGATGACCTTCACGACCACGAACGCCCCGCTGCAGTTCTTCCGCGTGCAGGTGAGCGAATAACCACGGGACGAAATTCCGTAACGACGACGGCGCGCTTCTCAAGGGAAGCGCGCTTTCGTTTTTGACAAAGTCTCTCCTCGCCCGGCGCTGGGGTTTGGCGCATCGTGGCAGCGTTATGGCCGATACGATCCAAGCCCTGACTGTCGAAATCCGCGCCTTCCGCGATGCGCGCGACTGGAAGCAATTCCACGCCCCGAAAGAGCTGGCCGTGGCCATCGCCGCCGAGGCTGGCGAGTTGCTCCAGCACTTTGTCTGGCAGGACGTGAAGCAATCCGAGCAGCGTGCCTGCGAGCGGCGCGAGGAAATCGCCGGCGAGATTGCCGATGTCGGCATCCTGTTGTTCGAACTTGCCGACAATCTCGGCATCGACCTCGCCGACGCCATGCGCGGTAAACTGGCGAAGAACGAATTACGCTATCCCGTGGCCAAGGCGCGCGGTTCAAACAAGAAATACAACGAGCTGTGAGCGACAAGCCGTCAGTCCCGCTTGTAGTTCCGGCTTCAGCCGGTCCAGACACGGCAAGCCCCGGCACGCCAGAAGCGCTTCAGCCCACTCCGGTTGAAGCCGGGACTGCAAACGTGCCGCACCGTCGCCGGCCCCGTTACTCCGGCAAGAACCCGCGGCGGTTTGAGGAGAAATACAAGGAGCGCGATCCGGCGCGCTACGCGGACACCGTGGCAAAGGTGCTCGCTTCCGGCAAAACCCCGGCGGGCACGCATCGGCCCATCATGGTGACGGAGATTCTCGAAGTGCTCGCGCCCAGACCGGGCGAACTGGCCGTGGATTGCACGCTCGGCTACGGCGGCCACGCGCAGGAAATTCTGCCACGGCTCCAGCCGGGCGGACGTTTGATCGGGTTGGACGCCGACCCGGTGGAGTTGCCGAAGACTGAGGCCCGCCTGCGCTCGCTGGGATTCGGTCCGGAAGTTTTCACCGCACATCGCAGCAACTTCGCCGGCCTGCCGCAAGTGCTCGCCTCCCTGCAGCGTGCTGCCGGCTTTCAGCCGGCAGAGCCATTCGAGTCCTGCGGGCAGGATGCCCGCAGCACGTTCGGAGGCGCTGACCTGATCCTCGCCGATCTGGGCGTTTCCTCCATGCAGATTGACGATCCCACGCGCGGCTTCTCCGTGAAGCTGGACGGCCCGCTGGACATGCGGATGAACCCGCAGCGCGGCCAACCCGCTTCCGCCTTGCTCCAAAAGTTGAAGCCCGATGCATTCGTTGTGCTGCTCGAAGAAAACGCGGATGAGCCGAACGCCGCCGCACTCGCATCCGCTTTGGCAGGGAAGACTTTCGCCACCACGCAAGCCCTGGCGACCGCCATCCGCGCCGCGCTACTACGGCTGAACAAGGAGGACAGCGACCTCACGGTGCGCCGCGTGTTCCAGGCATTGCGCATCGCCGTGAATGACGAGTTCTCCGCGCTCGACACGTTGCTGCGCAACCTGCCCATGTGCCTGAACCCCGGCGGGCGCGCCGCAATCCTGACCTTTCATTCCGGCGAGGACCGGCGCGTGAAGAAGGCGTTCGAAGCTGGCTTACGAGACGGTTCGTACGATGACATCGCCCGGGAAGTCATCCGCCCAACGCCCACCGAGCGCAATGCCAATCCCCGTTCCACGCCCGCCAAGCTGCGTTGGGCCCGACGCGCGACCCAGGCTTGAAGCGCGCCAGAGCCGCAGTTGTCCGAAGGCCGGCATTCACGGAATCAAAGCTCGCGGTAGTCTTACTGGACGACTCCGCGGCGAGGCTCTATCCTGAGCCGTCTTTTACGAGGCCATGAAGAGGCGCATTCTGTTTGTGGAGCCAGACGCGGCGTTGCTTGGCGTTTACGTCAAGCTGCTCGACAGCGAGCGCGATCTCTGGGAGGTGTCCACCGCCAGCACCGCAGCCCAGGCGCTCGAGGCCATGGGCCGCGCGGACTTGGATGTAGTGGTGACGGACCTGGACCTGCCCGGGATGGGGGGCGCGGGGTGGATGAACGAAGTCCGGATTCGCTGCCCCAACGCCTCGCGGATCATCGTTTCCGAAATCAGCAATCAGGAGGAGGTCGCCCGCTGCCTGAACGCGACCCACCAGTTTCTGCCCAAGCCTTTCGAGGTGGGCGCGCTCAAGTATGCCTTGTCCCGCGTCGGCGTGCTCGATTCGTATCTGCGGTCGCCCACGATCAAGGCGCTCGTCAGCCAGTTCGGCACGTTGCCCAGCCTGCCGTCGCTCTACGTGCAGATCATGCAGGAGCTCGGCTCGGAAGACCCCTCGGTTGAAAACGTCGCAGCGATCATCGGCCAGGATCCCAGCATGACCGCGCGCATCCTCCAGATCGTGAACTCGGCGGCCATCGGCTTGGCGCGCCGGATCGGCAATCCGTTCGAGGCCGTGCAATACCTCGGGTTCGGCACCGTGCGCTCGCTGGTGCTTGCGGCGCACATCTTCTCGTCCTTCTCCGTGCGGCCAGGCCTGAAAGGGTTTTCCATCAACACGCTGTGGCGCCATGCCACAGTCAGCGGCATGCTCGCGCGCATGATCATGCGGCTCGAACGCAGTGCCATGGCCGACGTCGAGGACGCCGCCATCGCCGGCATGCTCCATGACATCGGCAAACTGATCCTGGCCGACAGTCTGCCCGACCGCTTTCAGGAGGCTTGTACGATGGCGTTGGAGCGCAAGATGCCGTTGTTCGCAGCGGAGCAGGAGGTCTTTGGCGCCACGCACGCCGGCGTGGGCGCATACCTGTTCGGATTGTGGGGTCTCCCCTCGCCCATCGTCGAGGCGGTAGCGTTCCATCATACGCCAGCCGCCAATGGTCTGCGCGCCTTCAGTCCGCTGACGGCGGTTCATGTGGCCAACGCCTTGGAACATGCCCTCGCGCAACCGGAAAATGCCGAGCAACCGCTGGAGTTGGACGCGGCCTATCTGGCCACGCTGGGGCTCGAACACCGCCTGGACACCTGGCGGACCGAGGCCATGCGCCTGACCATGCGGTTGGAAGAGGAAGACTGAATCCCGCCGACCGGAATGGTCTGCGTCAACAGTTTTGCCGACATGCGACCCGGCAGGCTGGGTGACTATTTTGTTGCCGTAGCGACCGGACTCAATAAAACCTTCCATTATGAATGCCATGCAACGCCGCTCATCAATTGCCTTCGGCTCTTCTCTGTTCATTCTCGCAATGCTCGGCTGGCTGGGAACTGCAGCATCCGTGCCCGGGGCAGAGGGACGCCGCGTCGAGAACTTCAATCGCGACTGGAAATTCGCCAAAGGCGAGCAGGCCGGCGCGGAGGCCACAGCTTTCGATGACACCGCTTGGCAACCCGTCCGCCTGCCGCACGATTGGGCCATCGCCGGCCCATACGAACCGGAGGGCGATCCGCATACCGGCAAGCTCCCGTGGCGCGGCGAGGGTTGGTATCGCAAGACGTTCACGCTGCCCGCCTCCGATGCCGGCAAGCGCGTCTATCTGGATTTCGACGGCGTGATGGCCATGCCGACGGTGTATGTGAACGGCCAGAAGGCCGGCGGCTGGGATTACGGCTACGTGGGTTTTCGCGTGGACACGACGGACTTCGTAAAAACCGGGCAGCCAAATGCCGTCGCCGTGCATGTGGACACGCGCCCGCACAACTCGCGCTGGTATCCAGGGGCGGGCATCTACCGCAAGGTGCAACTCGTCGTGAACGAGCCGGTGCATGTCGCCCAGTGGGGCACGTTCGTCACCACGCCAGAAGTCACGGCCACGTCGGCCACGGTCAAAGTGGAAACGACGCTGGAGAACCACACCGCCGCTGCCGTACAGCCGGAGGTGGAAACGACCCTGCGCGATCCGAAGGGCAAGGAAGTTGCCAAGCTGCGGATGAGCTTCGCCGTGCCGGCCAATGGTTCGCAGCCCGGCGTGGCAACGATTACCATCGCCCAGCCGGAGCTTTGGGATGTGAAGTCTCCGCAGCTCTACACCGCCGTCACGCACGTGTTCGTCGCGGGCAAGCTCGTGGACTCGACCGAAACCCCGTTCGGCATTCGCACGTTCGAGTTCACCGCCAACGACGGCTTCCACCTCAACGGCCGGCGCGTGCAGCTTTACGGTGTTTGCCTGCACTCGGACCTCGGCCCGCTGGGCATGGCCTTCAACACCCGCGCGATGGAGCGCGAGTTGCAGATCATGCAGGACATGGGCGTGAACGCCGTCCGCACCAGCCACAACCCGCCCGCGCCCGAGTTGCTCGACCTGTGCGACCGCATGGGCATGGTCGTCTGGGACGAGTGCTTCGACAAATGGGACGGCACGGCCACGCTGCCGAAGGGTGTTTCCATCCCTGACCACGGGAAGAAGCAGTTCAACAACTTCATCCGCCGCGATCGCAATCATCCCTGCGTCGTCGTCTGGAGCGTGGGCAACGAGATCTTCGATCTGGAGGGGCTGAAAATTCCCGATTCGATTGGCTTGCTGAAAACCATGGTCGGCCTGGTCAAGGCAATTGACACGACCCGCCCGGTCAGCCTGGCGCATTGCGTGCCCTGGTCCTCGACGACCGAACTCGACGCGCCGCTCGACGTGACCGGCTGGAACTATGCCGCCCGTTATGCCAACTCGCGAAAGAAGTGGCCCAATCTTCCGATCCTCTACACCGAGTCCGCCTCCGCTTTCAGCACGCGCGGTTACTACGACGACTTCCCGATGCCCGCGAAGAAGGACGAGTTCCCAGCCACCGCCCGCATCAGTTCCTACGACCACAACTCCGCTTACTACTCTGATCCGGCGGACGTCGAGTTCGCGCTGATGGAGAAGGACCGGTTCGTCGCCGGCGAATTCGTCTGGACGGGTTTCGACTACATCGGCGAGCCCGTGCCGTTCGTGGCCGAGGGCTGGGGCAGCTTTAAGCCGCGCAAGCTGACGAAGCCCGAGGAGTCGCGCATCAGCTCGTTCGGCATCGTGGACCTCGTGGGCATTCCCAAGGATCGCTTCTACCTCTACCGCAGCCATTGGGCGCCGGAGAAAAAGACCATCCACATCCTGCCACATTGGAACTGGCCGGACCGCGTGGGCAAGAACACGCCGATCTATGTCTATACCGGCGGCGACTCCGCGGAGTTGTTTCTGAACGGCAAGTCGCTCGGCATGCGCACGAAAAACCCGACGGCGGAAGTCGTCCGCGACCGTTACGCGCTGCGTTGGCTCGACGTGCCGTATCAACCGGGCGAACTGAAAGCCGTCGCCTACCAGAATGGACGCAAGCTCGGCACCGCGATCATGCGCACGGCCGGCGAACCGGCAAAGCTGCGCGTCACGCCTGATCGCAAGTCGCTCAAGGCGGACGGCGACGATCTCAGCTATGTGCTCGTGGAAGCCGTGGACAAGGACGGCAACCTCTGTCCGCTGGCGATGAATGACGTGAAGTTCACGCTGTCCGGCCCGGGTTCGATTGCCGGCGTCGGCAATGGCGACCACCATTTCCCCGCCGAGTTCGACGCGGATCACGTCACGCTCTTTTACGGCAAGGCGATGCTGATCGTTCGCGCCAGCGAGGGCAAGGGCGGCGCGATTCGCGTGACCGCAACGAGCGAGGGCCTGCGTGCCGACGAAGTCGCGTTGCGCTCCCAGCGCGGGAGGTGAGCACCTGCACCGATGCCTGCGACACAAGCTATTGAGTCTTCCATGAATAACGTGAAGCAGAACATACTGATGGTAGGGTTTTGTATCTTAGTTGCTGTGACAACCAGAGGTCAGGACCTAGTGGCCGCCTTCAAGATTCCCAAATCACCACGGCGGTACCTGTTCAATTTTCACTCGCCCACTTGGGGGGCAGGTTCCACAAATGCGGTACCGCGTGGGATCGAGGGGTTGCAGACCGCTCTGGCCAAGCGATTCACGGTCACGCAGAGCCAGGGTGTTGTTACCGTTACTCTCTTCGACGCGCTTATGTGCCGAGCCCACCGTGCCAAGGGAGAGGAATCGGGTAGTTCAGTGATGAGCTTCGGCGAGCTGAACATTGGTTACCCTGCGGGGACCTCCGTGTTAGTGCTTGGGAATTCGATGCGCTTAGCCGATCTGACCGAAAAGACGTTTGATCCTCCGACGACCTTCAATGAGACGCACACCGGCGAGGAGGCCATTAAGAAACTGAAGGAGATGGGGTTGGAGCCTCCTGAGGACATGGATCCAGCATGGAATGATCCGGTCAAGAAATGAGAGCAGCCAACCAGCTGAGGACGACGGACGAGTGTCTTTCATGAATCCGCATGCCCCGAACCGCCGCTTCGGTTACTTCAAAGGTCCGATCCGGACAATGATCCCATTGTCCGGAACGTCTGCAGGCAAATTCACTGCCCGGGTCGTTCGTGCGATTGACTCCGGTGGCGAACGAGTGTTCTGGAAACAGCCTTTTGGTTTGGTTTCGCTATTGACGGTTGGCTAGAGTCACGGACACGAACAAACGATGAAGACTTCAGCCGAACTGGAAAAACAGGCCGCCGTGCAGGTCGCCGCCCTGATGGCCGCCGCCGCGCGCACCGCGCCCAAGACGCGCGGCATTGACAACATCCGCATCGTCGCGATTGACGACGAGCCGACGAAGCAGCAGCTCATCGCCAAGATGCGCGAGATCGCCACCAAGGAAAACCGCCCCGGCCTCGCGCGTGACGCCGGCAACATTGAGAACTCGCCCGCGCTCGTGGTGATCGGCGTAGAAGCCAACACGGCGGGGTTGAACTGCGGGTTTTGCGGTCATCCCACCTGCGAAGGTCTGGAGGCCGCGAACGGCATCTGTTCCTTCAACTCGATTGACCTCGGCATCGCCACGGCATCCGCCGCGGAAGTGGCGGGCCGGCAACATGTGGACAACCGGGTCATGTATTCCATCGGCCGCGCGAGTCTCGACCTCGGTTTGCTCGGGCCGAAGGTGAAACAGGCGCTCGGCATTCCGCTCAGCGTCACCGGCAAGAGCCCGTTCTTTGATCGGAAGCCGTAAGTGCTTTGCTTGGACCGCGGACGGTCCCCGTCCGCAGCGCTTGGCAACTCGCAGTGACGGCAGGCAGGTCGAGAGCTGCTTTCGTAGATTGAGTGCTGCGACCAAGGGACTGGTCGCGGTCCAGGAAGCCGGCGCTTCACATCGGCCTTGGCGGCCAGCAGTTGCCAGCGCGCCGCTTCGGGGCTACTTCTTTCAACCGAACAAAACGAAGAGACTGACGTATGGCTGAACCACTGCGATTACTCGAACCGATCACGATTGGCAATCTGCGCCTGCCGAACCGCATCATCATGGCGCCGCTCACGCGCTGCCGCGCCAGCACCGGGCGTGTGCCCAACCCGCTCATGCGCGATTACTACGTCCAGCGCGCCTCGGCGGGGCTGATCCTCAGTGAAGCCACCGCGGTGACGCCGAAGGGCGTGGGTTATCCGGACACGCCGGGCATCTGGTCGGCGGAACAGGTGCAGGGTTGGAAGGTCGTCACCGAGGCCGTGCATGTAGCGGGCGGGCGAATCTTCCTCCAACTCTGGCACGTGGGCCGCATCTCCGATCCGTTCTACCTCGACGGCGATTTGCCTGTGGCGCCGAGCGCCATCGCGGCGAGCGGCCATGTCAGCTTGATGCGCCCGAAGAAACCCTTCGTCACACCGCGCGCGTTGGAGCCGAGTGAAATCCCCGGCATCGTCGCCGCCTACCGCAAAGGCGCGGAGAACGCCCAAGCCGCGGGCTTCGACGGCGTGGAAATCCACGGCGCGAACGGCTACCTGCTGGATCAATTCCTCCAAGACAGCACGAACAAACGCACCGACGACTACGGCGGTCCGATTGAAAACCGCGCCCGGCTGATGCTGGAAGTCGCGGATGCCTGCATTTCCGTGTGGGGCGCGAACCGCGTGGGCATCCACCTCGCGCCACGCGGTGATGCCCACGGCATGGGCGACTCGAATCCTGCCGCGACCTTCGGCTACGTGGCGCGGGAGCTCGGCAAGCGGAAGATCGCGTTCATCTGCGCCCGCGAATCGGTGGGTGCGAACTATCTCGGGCCGCAACTGAAAAAGGCATTCGGCGGAATCTACATCGCCAACGAAGCGCACACGGGCGAGACGGCGGAGATGCTCTTGAAGACCGGCGATGCGGATGCCGTGGCCTTCGGCAAGCTCTTCATTGCGAACCCGGACCTACCGCGGCGGCTCGCTTTGAACACCCCGCTCAACGCGCCCGATCCAAACACGTTCTACGCGCAAGGCCCGCAGGGCTACACGGATTACCCAGCGCTGCCGGCGTGAGGGACGAGATCAAGATCGCCAGCCGACATTGACGCTTTCTGAGCCGCAAGGCCACGGGCCGCCAGCGGAGATTTCCTTCTCGCCATCGACCAAGGTAGCGACGCTCAGAACGCGAAGGCCCACCGCTTCGAGGCTAAACACACGCAGCGCGGCGAGTGACCCGAGTTCCTTGTGGCACGCCGAGACGCACTGATGCTGCGTGCCGGGACGGATGCCCATCGGTACGAGGAGTTGATTCCGGCGCTTCAGACGGCGACAGATTCCAGATCCGCGTGCCATGATCCCGTCGAACCCCACCCTTGGAGGAGTAACCCGGTAATCGAGTTTCTGCGTTCCACCACCAAGACTGAGGTGACAGCTCTGCCTCAGGAAACTGCGCAACAGCCGGTAGCAGACGATGCGGATGTTGGTGAAGATTCCCTTCCACGTAAGCGTCCGCGAACTGACAGGCGGCGATGTGGAAAACTCCCTCCGGTCCGGTCACCGTACCGGTGAAATCCGAAGCTCCCATGGGCTTTTCGACGAGCGCCCGGACCCACCCGAGCTTCCAGTCATGGTGGACGCTGATAATGTCATGCACATACACCGGGCGGCCCTCCTTGTCGAAACGCCCCGTCCACGCCTCCACGATTGAGCCATCGTTGGGCCGCAGGTCAGCGAACCCGAACCCCCGCCGAACAGAGTCCCAGACTCGGAACAAGGGGGCGCATCTCAAAACACGTGCGGTCGCATCTGAATACATCGCTCCTTAATGATGAGGAGTTGGCGTGAAGCCGCAATTCCACGCATTACGGACAGTTGTATGGTAATCTACGGAACGCGTCGGCAACTAATCCACTCCTGTCCGACACCAGTGCCTCGACTGGTTGCAGGGGTATCTTCTTTGCGCAGAAGTCTGAAGGGATGGGGCAGTCAGATTCGCGCAACAGCCGAATGAACGGTTTCGACGACGTCTGACACCACGCTCAGTTGCGGGTCCGCAGCACGTCCGGCCAATCCATGGCGCCGTCGTCTATCTGGCGGTCACCTTCGGCAACCCGTAACGCCTGACGCGCTGAAACTCGTCCCACCGATTCAACCGCATCCGGAGAAAGCGCAGCATCCAGACATCGCTCCGCTGACGCAACGGTTTGAGCCGCCGCCGTTCCGCTGCAATATGCCGGCGCAATCGCCAGCACTCCGCCACCGGGTCCAGGAATGACCGTCTGAGAAAACTCCAGCGTCGCAATAACACCCAGCCAGCCAATCCTTCCGCCCCGATGAGCAGGAGTTGCAGAGGTAACCAGAGCAACCACAACCATTGCGTGTTCTTCAGCGCCACCAACAAGTGATTCCGGTTCGCATAAAAACGTTTCGTGTCACTGGTCCGCATTTCCACGACCCGCTCTCCGCCCGCCGGATTTGCCTCCGCTGCGCCCCGATGATGCAGTCGGGCAGCAGGAACCGCGAGGCTGCGTCGCCCCGCCACCCAGAGCCGCCACGAGAGGTCGTATTCCTCGGCGAACATGAAGAACTCCCGGTCAAACCCACCGAGCGCCAGGAATAGCTCACGCTCGACAAGGTAGGAGCAGCCCTCCGGCATCAAGACCTCGCGCGTTTCCGCGTGAGCAAGTCGGGTGCTCGTCAACCCGAACACGTCGAAACCCGCCGCCCCGAGCGATTGGAAACTGTCATCGCCATAGTTCAGCACGGCGGGGGTGGCGGCCGCTGCACCGGCGTGTTGCACCTCGGCGACCAAGCGCTCCAGGCAATCTGGCTCCAGCCAGGCATCGTTGTTCAGGAAGAACAGGTAATCACCGCGAGCGACGGCGGCGGGGCGATTGTTGCCTTCCGCGAAACCCAGATTCGAGCCATTTTGAATCAATCGGGCCTGGGGCCAGCCTTCGATCAACCGCGCCGCTTGATCATCAGACCCGTCCGTCGAGGCGTTGTCCGCCACGAGCACTTCCATGCGGGTGCGAAGCGACTGCGACCGCAACGACACCAAGCAACGCTCAATCCACGCCGCGCCGTTGTAGTTCAACACGATCACGCTGACGATTGGCGTCGCGTCAAGGCCGTCCACAAGCGTCGTTCGCAACATTCAGAAAGGCGGAAGGTAAAAGTCCGGCCCGCAGTGTCCAGCCAAATTGCCTCGCTTCCTTCTCCAAAGTCAGCCTGAGCGGCGTTCCGGGCTCTGGGAACGCTTGGGGCGCCCGGAGGAATCCGATTCCCCATCGCACCGTCGCCACACTTCTGGCTTTCTGAATCGTCCGCGGGTTGTTAGTTTGCGCTCATGCGAATTTTGTCCGGCATTCAGCCTTCAGGCACATTGCATCTCGGGAATTACTTCGGGATGATGCGGCCTGCCATCGAACTTCAGGAAAAGGGCGAAGCGTACTATTTCATCGCCGATTACCACTCCATGACGTCGCTCTTTGATCCGGCTGAGCGGCGGCAGAACACCCTGGACGTGGCGTTGGACTTCCTGGCGTGCGGTCTTGATCCGAAGAAAGCCGTTTTCTTCCGCCAGTCCGACGTGCCTGAGGTGTGTGAACTGACCTGGCTGATTGGCACGCTGACGCCCATGGGCTTGCTCGAACGCTGCACGTCTTATAAAGACAAGATCGCGAAGGGCATACCCGTAAACTTCGGCTTGTTCTCCTATCCCGTGCTCATGGCAGCGGACATCCTGATCTACGACTCGAACGTCGTGCCGGTGGGCCAGGATCAAAAGCAGCACGTCGAAGTCACGCGCGACATCGCCATCAAGTTCAACGAACAATACGGCGAAACGTTTGTGATTCCCGAGCCGCAAATCCGCGCCGAGACCGCCAAGGTGCCGGGCCTCGACGGCGAGAAGATGAGCAAGAGTTACGGCAACACCATCGAGATTTTCGGCGACGAAAAGGCGCTCCGGAAAAAAATCATGGCCATCAAGATGGACAGCCGCACGCCGCAGGAACCAAAGCCCGACGCCGACCAAAACCTGGCCATCCAGATTCTCAAACTTGTTGCGCCGGCGGCGGAAGCGAAGGCCTTCGAAGACAAGCTCCGCGCCGGCGGATTGGGCTATGGCGATTTGAAGAAAGCGCTCTTCGAGCACTACTGGAACTGCTTTGCTGAAGCACGGAAGAAGCGCGCTGAACTGGTGGCCAACCCGGATTATGTCCAACAAGTCCTGCGTGACGGCGCCGCTAAGGCGCGGGCCAAGGCCCAAGAAGTCCTGAAGCGCGCCCGCAAGGCCTGCGGGGTGGAATAGCTTCCCGGCAAGCCCTCACCGGCGGCCAGTTCGGGAACAGACGCCGCGTTTCAACCGCCTCGGCGGGCCTGCCGATCTCTCATTAGAAGGTCACCGCCTCGTTCAATTTACCGCACTGGGTGCAGCGGGACCGGTCCACATCAGGATCATCGGTATAAACGTAGCCGCATTTTTGGCAGCGAAAGATGCGGTCCTCGCTCTGGCCGGGTTGGAAACGACGACGACGCATCTCCGTGTAAACGGCCAGTGCTGTCAGTACGGCGAGCAGGCCGGCGACGTAAACAAAGATGAGGGTCTCGGGCGACATGCTATCGGGCCGCGGCGCCGTTCGTCAGGGCCAAGGTCTGCCACTGGAACACCAGCGTGCCCCAGGCTAGGGCCGTTGCCCGTTCAAGCCCCCGTCTCTTCCCCGGCAGCGGCTCAAACTGGATATTCTTGGCCGTGGCGAGAGCTTCGAGATCCGCCTCGGATTTCCCGCTGGACGCAAGTAAGACGGGCGCAACCACGTTGCCATCGCCATTCACCAGCACCTGCACCACACTGTTTGTGAGCAAGTCCGCATGCGCCCACGGCTTGAGCGCCGGCGACTTGAGCAATCGCCGTTCAGCGAGCGCCCCCTCCACCCACAGCGTCGACGGCTGCAAGGTCGGTGAGGCAATGTCTTCGATTTGCAGTTCCGTCACCGGCGCTTCAGCCTTGGCGATGAATGCCTCAACCAGAGGCTGATTGGTCTGGACGAATCGGCGGAAGGCCGAGCCGAGCTGTTGCAGGTCCAACGCCAGCCAGCGCGGCGGTTCTGACCACTCGGGCGGCGGATTCGTCGGCGCTGCAATCTTCATCCACTCCGCGCCGGAGAAGCTTTGTGGATGGCTTCGCGCAAACAAAGTGGGATCGTTCAACGCCAACCAGGCTGCGGCGTTGGTATCGCCGGCGTCGGCCAGGTTCATCAGCGGCGCTTCCGAAACCGGACGCCGCGGGATCGGGGCGCGGGCGCCAAACCACCACAGGAGCGCTAGTTGAATCGCAAACAGGCCGACCACCGCGCCCCACCATTTGCGCCGCGGCCAGGCGCGCCCGTCCTGGACTTGCGGGTTCATGGTTTGGCTGCCGCGTTCTCAAATGGCGCCGGCTGCGTGGCGAGCAACGCGTCATTGATGCCGGCCGCGCGCGCCAGGATCGTGAGTTGAATCAGCATTTCATAACTCACCTGCTTGTCGGCTTGGACGATCAACGTGAGCGGTCCGGGTGCATTTGTGACCGCCGCACGCAATCGGGTCAGCAGGTTCGTTGCGTTGATGAGCTGGTTCTGGAAATAATACCGGCCCGCCGCATCCAGTGCCACATCCACGGATGGACGATCCGTGCCCGGGAGGTCCTTTGTCACCGGCAGATTCAGCTTCACCCCCGGCGTGTAGACCAGTCGCGTGAGCAGCAGAAAGACGACGATCAGCATCAGCACGCCCGCAAACGCCGCCACGTCGAGTTGACCGCGAAACGGTTTGACGCTGACGGGAAACCTCATGACGCGCGCGGGCCGGTGGTTTCAGTGACGATGCTTACGATCTCAGCGGCGGCGCGCTCCATGTCCAGGACGATGGCGTTGACGCGGCTGACCAGGTAGTTGTAGCCAGCGTAAGCCGGAATCGCCACCGCCAGACCCGCCGCCATGCAGACGAGTGCCTGCCAGACGCCCTGCGAAAGTTGGCCGACGTGCGCGTGCAGGCCGGCATGTTCGATCTGCGCGAAGACCCGAATCAGTCCCAGCACCGTTCCCAGCAGGCCGAGCAAGGGCGCCAGTTGGGAAATCGTGGCCAGCAGATTCAGCCGTTGCTCCAGGCGCGGCACCTCGGCCAGACCGGCTTCCTCCAGCGCCTCCCGCAAACGTTCACGCCCTTGGTCGCGGTTCAGGATGGCGGTTTTGACCAAGTGCGAAACCGGCCCGGGCGTGGCGTCACAGATGGATATGGCCTCCACGACGTTTTCGCGCTTAAGCACGGTGCGTACGCCGTTAAGAAACTCGGTGGAGTTGATCTGGGCGCGGTGAAAATGGAGCACGCGCTCGACAAATACCGCGACCGCCGCGGCGCTGGCCAGCACGAGCAGCCACATGACCGGCCCGCCCTGCCCGAGCATGGAAGGACTTTCGCCCGCCGCCACATTGGGGGCGTTCGCGGCGACTGTAGCCAGGAGCGGCGGCAAGTGCAGCACACCGGCGGTCAACACATTCGGCAACATGCCGCTGTTATAGAGTTCTGGGTTCCCAGTGCCAAGTGCCAAGTTTCTTTGGCCGGGGGTCAGGAGCTGGCTGTCAGTAGCCCACCATGCGGGATCAGGAGCGCCGTCATAGCGTTGCCGTCCCACTCTGGCCGTCGGTCGGCGCGCCGCCACCAGTGATTTGCGGGTGAACACAATTCGCTAGCGACTACCGGCGCGTTATTCCTTTTCAGACTTGCTTCCGCCCGCGCGCCACGGATGCTTGGCTCATGGACAAACCGGACCAACTCCGCGAACTGTGGCGTATGCAAAAAGCGCTGAACGAGCGCATCGGCGTGCAAACCGACGGCATGACCGAAGAAGAGAAGACGAAGTGGGTTCTCAACTACTGTCGCGCCATGTCCCAGGAAATGGCGGAACTCACCGACAGCGTGCCTTGGAAATGGTGGGCGAAATACCAAAAGTTTGACGCGCAGAACGCTCGCGTCGAGGTGGTGGACCTGTTCCACTTCCTCATCAGCCTGGCCCAAGTGCTCGGCATGAGCGCAGATGACGTCTTCGCCGCCTACGTGAAGAAGAACGAGGTGAACTTCAAGCGTCAGGAAACCGGCTACGCGGTTAAGGACGAGCACGACTCGAAACACATTTGATTCGTGCCTCGGTCTGCCACGCCAATCATCCCCGCGCACGCTGCCGAATACCTGCCGGCCGTCCGCGAGCTGTTCACGGAGTACGCCGAAACGCTTGATCGGGGCGTTTGTGAGATGAAACGGCTCTATGTCCGGCCCTGCTTCCGCGGGCAAGGCTTGGGACGGCAGTTGGCAGAAACGTTGATCCACGCGGCGCGGGAGGCGAGTTATTCGCGGATGCGCCTGGACACATTGCCGAGGATGCGCGCGGCCGTTGCCCTCTATGAATCGCTGGGTTTCCGTCGGCTACCAGTGTGCGGAGGCGGCGGTTGCCGTGGTGCGATTGAGATGGAATTCCTGCTGCACTGAACACCGCTGGAATTGCCCGGCACTCGACAGTTGAGTACCGTGCGCGGCGATGCGCTGTTACACCCGCTGTTCCGCCTGGTTCGCCCTCCTGTGTCTCTTGCTTACCGTAAGCGCACCTGCGCAAGAAAGGCGCGTCCCATTGCGACCAGAAATGATCCGGAGCAGTTCGGAGCTGGCCGATTTCTCCGGTCTGGCCGATGAGCAAGCCAGCATCGGCGAGCCGCCACAGCACGCGGCCACGAATGGCTGGCAGATTCCTTCTCAGCATTGGAGGCAGTTTCCTTACAGCGCGACCATTGATCTCGGGCAACCGCGCAACCTCTCCGCGCTGTGGGTTTTCGATACGAACGGCGAAGGCGAATTCGATATCGCGACCGGCGAGCCGGGCCGCTGGCAAGCTGTCACCAACTACGGCTGCCGTCAGTACTTGCGCTGGGCGCGCGTGCCGCTGGAAATCACGACTCGCTTCTTGAAGCTTGAACTCAAGTCGCCTGGAGCGAACTTCGCCGAGATCGCGCTTTACGAGTTCACACCTGAGGCGCATCAAGCCCTGCTTGCACGAAAGGAAGCCGAGGCCAGGGAACGAGCCGAACGCGAGGCTGCAGTGAAGCTGGCGCAGAAAGAGATTGGCAAGCGTCCCTTGCTCGATTTACCTCCCTTCGGTCGCGTGCGCCTCGTGGACGAAGTGGATTGCGGCACGGCCAAACCTGACCACCAGTTCCGCGAAAGCCCGGCCAACGTAAGCCGCCTGGAAACGATCCTCGGCAAGCCTTGTCGCGTGATCCAGCCAACCGACGGCGAAGCCAGTTACATGGCATTCCGCCTCGGCAAGTGGAAGCTGCTCAAACCGGGGGCGGCTTACGTGCTCTCGGTCGAGTATCCGGAGGACCAACCGCGCAGCGTGATCGTGATGAACGGCGGCAACGAAACCTCGCGCGGGTTTCACACCGGCACGACCATTGGCGACGCGCTGCATCCGAAATACGTGAACAACAACCCCGAGTCGCTTCGCCTGCCGCTCTCGGGTCGACACGAAACGTGGACGCTCTGCTTCAACCTGCATGACCGCTTTCCCGACCTAGCGTTCCTCCGCGGCGCGAAGGAGCGCAAGCTAACTGCGGACGACGGCTTCGATGTGGTCATCGCGCAGTTCTCGAAGGAGAACGACCCGACGTCGCACGGCGCTGCGGTGTCGCGCATCCGCCTCTACGAAGTCGAGAACGAAGCCGCGCTCGCGCAACCGCTGCGCTTGCCGCCCGCGCCCCTGCCGCGCCGGCACATTTTCTGGCGCGAGGAGATGGCGGACGGCGTGATCGAGAGCGACAAGGAAACCGAGCGCGGCGTGAAGAACCGACTCGACTGGTATCGTTTCAAAGCGAACCAGATGCGCTTCCTCGGCATCAACACCTACACCAAGGACCTACTAGAGTTCGGCGCCTGCCAGCATTGGGATCCGACGCCCCATGGCGGCAACGATTGGGTACATTTCTCTGGTAACACCAAGGACCTGTGGGCACAAATTGTCACGCTCATGGGAGAACAGGATCTTGGCGTGCTGCCGTACTACGAATACTCCGGCAGCCGCGGCTACAAGAGCCTCGGCTACCAACGCCGCTGCAAGCCGCTCACACGCGACGACGCCTACACCCACATCTCGTGGGTCGAGGAAGCGAACGCCGACATCACCGATCCCGACACCGCCGCGGATTTCCAGAAGATGCTCGACCTCACGGTGGTTCGCCTCAAAGACAAAGCGCAGTTCGCTGGCGTCTGGCTGCGGCCGCGCTGGCAACTGCCAATGAGCTTCGCCGACGCCACGCGCGAACGCTTCGCCCGCGAGGCTAATGGCGGTAAGGGGGCTTCTCGCGCCGACTTGATCGCCGATAAGGCGTTGCTGAAACGCTACGAAGATTGGTGGTTCGGTAAGCGACGCGAGTTCCTTCTGGGAATCCGGGATTGCCTCCGCCAACAGGGTTTGCCGGAAGCGGTGGTGCTCTACACGACCGAGGCAGGCGAACCCGGGCCGAGTTTTGCCACGTGGGAGAAGCGCATCGTTACGGACGACGTGGAAGCGTGGAAGACAATCCTCTCCGCGCCCGAGCAAATCCGCGACAACAAACCAGTCGTGCCGCTTACGGTCGAGCGCGTCGTGCAGGAGAAGCTGTATCTCGAAGCATTGCAGGCCGCGCCGCTGAACTGGGGCAGCTGGGAGATTCACCACGCCAGTCCGCCTGCCGATCCGCTGCGCTATCAGGACACACCCGGCGTACTGCTGACTCATGGCTTCAACCGCTCCTACACCGTGGCGTCGCCGCTGACGTTCGACGCTTTCCGCGGGCCATCAGGCCTCGCTGCGGTCCGCCACTACACGCTCAACGAGGACATGATGTTCGACCGCGACAGCAAGCCCAAGCTGGGTTACTTCGTGGCCGAGGTTGAGCGCGCCGGCCCAGCCTGCATGCTGGCGGAGGCGCTGGCGGTGGCCAATGGCGATCTGACGATGCTGGGTTACTTGATAGGCGGCAATTTCGGTCGCGGCTTCCCGCATTACGTCCGCGAGTTCAACGCCAACTTTCTTGCCCTGCCTGCGCTGCCGAGCGAGCGGTTGGCCAATGCCTCCGACGCCCCAGAAGTGGTCGTCCGGGCCTTCCACACCCCGGCACACGGCACTTGGCTCGCCGTGGTCAACACGAGCACCCGCGCCAAGGAACGAGCCCTGATCCGCCTACCGTCGACCGGAAAGGTGACGGAAGCGGTCAGCGGTCGTGAGTTGGCCGTGCAAGACAGCGGCGTTCGCCTTGATCTGCATCCGTTTGAATTGCGGACGCTCCGGATGGAAAGATGACAAGCTGGCTGGCTTCGGCACGGCAGCCCCAAAACGGTGCCGGCCTGAGTCCGCGAACCGCGGAACTGTCCGAGGCAGCATCGGGAATCGGGCCCACCCGTCAATCGGACGGAAGGCCACGCCTCTGGCCAGCAGTCGACGCTAGGCCGACGGCTGGGCCGACGGCGGCGCATCCACGGGCGGCGGGATCATCGCAGCAGACGCGGCTTCCGCCGCGGGCTGATACGGCTGCACGCTGACGATGCGGTGTCGGTGCTTTGCCCCGTCCAATTCGAACTCCACTTCGTCGCCCGGCTTGTGGCCCAGCAACGCTTGAGCAACTGGCGAGAGGTAGCTGATGACGCCAGCCTCAGGCTTGGAATCCCAAGCGCCCAAGATGGTGAAGGTCTCGGCGTTACCGGTAGCGACATCAGTGGCGTGAACGACCGTGCCGATGCCCACGGCGTCCTCCGCCCGGGGGAGGGCAAAATCCGTTCCTCGCGCGCGGGTGAGCTGGCCTTCCAACTCTTCCTTCTGGCGCATGAGGATTTTCTGCATTTCCTTGGCGGCCTTGTATTCGTGGTTTTCACTAAGGTCGCCGTAGCTGCGGGCGATGGCGATTTCCTTCGAGTTGGCCGGGATCTTCTTGTGAACGAGTTCCTCGTACTCGGTGCGGCGGCGCTCCAGACTATCCCACGAGACCCAGAAGGACGTGTCCTGCCGCGTTTGCTCGCCGGTGATCAACGTCTGAATCGAGGGGTGACGCTTGACGATGCGGGCGAGGAGTGACCGCTTGTCCATGTCGTCGAAGACCGGCGAGAACTGAAGGGCGCGGGTGAGGTCTTTGATGACTTCGATGTCCGCGGCGGCGGTGAGTTCGCCGATCAAGTCCTGGTCGTCCAAGATGAACTCGCGCAGGCGGTTCGAACGTTTCTCATTGAACTGGTCGCGTTCCATCGCGCTGAGCATGGCTCGGAAAACTTCCGGGCCGAGGATGTCCGCGAAAGCATCCGTCCGTTCGCGGCCCAGCCAGAGCAAGAACTCACTGCTGGCGGTGTGATGGCTGATCAGCCGGGCGATGGTTTCCTTGAGCGCGTCCAGTTGACCGTGATGGACGAGCAGGTTCACGATCTCGCGGCAAATCTTCACCGGCACCAGGTTCAGCGAGTCGTGAAGGATTTGGGACCAGCGGTCGGGATAGGCTTCCTTGAAGAAATCCAGCGCGCGGCGATGCTTGGAGGCGGGCAGGTCTTCGAGCACCAAGCCGGGCTTTGGCTCCTGCGCCCACAGACCGACGGCGGTCAGTTCTCCCAGCAAGGGCGAGACTTCAGCCAGGGCCCGGAGGTCATCGCGGGCAAAGATGGCTTCGAGCGCGACTGCCGGCTGATTGCGCTGGTAGGCGACGATTTCCGTGTTCAGCGCGGCAATGATTTCCGTGGCTGCCGCGGCCTTGTCCGACAAATCGCTGGCGTTCCGCAACAGTTCGCTGGCAATGCCGACCCGCGCCTTGAGCCCTTTGGCGGCACGGAACTCGCCCAGCAACCGGTCCTGCAAGGTCATTTCCTTCGCCTGGTAGACGATGGGATCGGTCTTCTTAAGCGGCACCTGGAAGTGCCCGTCCTTCTTCATCTCACGCTTGGCGCAATCCCACCATTTCTTCCAATCGTCCTTAATCACGTCCGGCACCAGCATGTGCTGGATCTGGTCCGCCGTGGCTTTGCCCTCGTGGCTGAGTAAGACGATTTTGACGAGTTCGACGTGATTCGAGGCGGCGAGTTGACGGAGGCCCTCCAGATCGGCGGCTTTGCGAGCGAGAATGTGTTCCTTGGCAATGGCCTTCAGCGTCTCGGCGGCAAAAGCGAGGTCCATCGTATGGCCCGCCTTGCCCGGAAAATCAATCGTGAACCGGGCGAACACTGGATCCATGGTGCGAATGCGACCGAAGCCCCAGCTCCGGTGCATGCAGAAACCCGTGGTCGCCAGTTGCAGGAGCGGTTCGATTTGCCGTCCTTCGATCTTGCCCGCCACCGCCAGTTTCTCAAATTCCTCTCGCATATGGCTGTTCTTTCTCGCGTCACTCAATCCGACACCCCACATTAAAGGAAGTGAGCGGCCAAAAACCAAGACAAATTGCGGCACAGGTCCTGCGGCGACACGCTGCCGGCATGGAATTCATCGAGAATCTCCTCGATCGCGCCCTGGTCGAAGCGCACCTCTCCCCGGCGGATCGCGGCCTCTGCCAGGAACTCGCCTACGGCACGATCCGCTGGCAGGCGACGCTCGACTGGCTAATCGCCCGCAAGACCCCGGGCCGCACCCAGAAACCGGCCCTCCAGGATTTGCTCCGGCTCGGCCTCTACCAGATCTTCTGGCTGGACCGCATCCCCGGCCACGCCGCAGTGAACGAAACCGTCGAGCAGGCCAAACAAGGCGGCTTTGGCCCGCAAGCCGGCTTTATCAACGCCGTCCTGCGCGGTTACCTGCGCGAGACCGACGCTACGAAGCAGCTTCTGGCGGAGCTTAAGTCCACCCAACCGCACCTCGGCTGGTCACATCCCGAGTGGCTGGTGGCCCGCTGGCTGCAACGCTGGGGCACGGACCGCGCCGCAAAGCTCCTAGAGTGGAACAACACGCCGCCAAGCACCTTCGCCCGGGTGAACACGCTGAAAACCGATGCCGGTAAACTTCTCGAACGCTGGCGCATGGAGGAGAACGTCGAATACGACTTCGTCCGCCGCGATTGGCTGGAGGAGAATCTGGTTTTCGAGTTGAAGGCTCACCCGTCGTTGGCGGGGTTGCCCAGCTTCCGCGATGGGTGGTTTTACGTGCAGGACCCCAGCACGCTGCTCGCCGTCCGCGAACTGAATCCGCAGCCCGGCGAAGTCGTGCTGGATTTGTGTGCCGCACCCGGTGGTAAAACCACGTTTCTCGCGCAGCAGGTGCGCAACGAGGGCCGCATTGTGGCTCGTGATGTCGCAGACGACCGCCTCAAGCTGGTCCAGGAAAACTGCACCCGGCTCGGCGTGACGTGCGTTGAAACCCGCAATGCCACGCAGTTCCCGCTGCTGTCGTCCCAGTTCGACCGGGTGCTGGTGGACGCGCCGTGCTCGAACACCGGCGTGATGCGACGGCGCGTGGACCTGCGCTGGCGGATCCGGCCGGAGGAGATTGAGCGTCTGCGCAAGGCGCAGCTCGACTTGCTCAAACAAGCGGCGGCGCAGGTGAAACCCGGCGGCACGCTCGTTTACAGCACATGCAGCCTGGAGCCGGAAGAGAACCAAGAATTCGTGAAGGAATTTCTCGCCGGGCATGCCGGTTATACGTTGGAATACGAACGCGCGTTGCTGCCGTTTGCCGACGGCGTGGACGGCGCGTTCGTGGCCCGCTTGAAACGCTTGTCATGATGGATTTCGAACTATGGAACTCGACCTCGAAAAGAAATACGCTGACCGCGCCTACCCCATCCTCGCCAGTCTCGTAACGCCACGCCCCATCGCACTCGTCACGACCGTCAACGCGGATGGCAAGGTGAACGCCGCGCCGTTCAGCTTCTTCAACGTGCTCGGCGCAACTCCGCCCATCGTCGCCTTCACTCCGGGCGACCGCGACGACGGGACGCCCAAGGACACCGCGCTGAACATCCGCGCCACGCATGAATTCGTCGTGAACCTGGTGGATGAAGCCCTCGCGGAAGCCATGAACCAATGCGCCGCGTCGCTGCCCTATGGGGAAAGCGAACTCACCCACGCCGGTGTAAACGCTGCGCCCTCTAGCGTCGTGAAACCGCCGCGCATCGCGGAAGCACCGGTGAGTTTGGAATGCATCGAGTGGGGCACGCTGAACATTGGCGACAACCGCGTCATCGTCGGCGTCGTGAAACGCATTCACCTGCGGGATGAACTCTTCGACGTGGAGAAACGGCGCGTGGTGTCCAGCAAGCTGAATCTAATCGGCCGCATGGCCTCGCCGCACTGGTATTGCCGCACCCGGGACCGCTTCGAACTGATTCGGCCCAAGTAGGACGCGGGGCTACATCCCCATGATCTGGTAGCCGCAATCCACGTAGAGCACCTGCCCCGTGATGGCCGCGGCGCCGTCGCTGGCAAGGAACAGGCCCGTGGCGCCCAGCTCTTCCGAGGTCACATTGCGCTTGAGCGGCGCGTGCTCCTCGTAGTGTTTGACCATCTCCCCGAAGCCGCTGATGCCGCGCGCCGCCAGCGTGTTCACCGGCCCGGCGCTGATGCAGTTCACGCGGATTTTCTTCGTGCCGAGATCGTAGGCCAGATAGCGCGTGCTGGCTTCGAGCGACGCCTTCGCCACCCCCATGACGTTGTAATGCGGCACCACCTTTTCCGCACCGTAGTAACTCATGGCGATGATGCTCCCGCCCTCGGTCATTAAGGGCGCGGCGGCACGGGACACCGCCACGAGCGAATAGGCGCTTACGTCGTGCGCGATGCGGAAAGCCTCACGGCTGGTGTTTGCGAACTGGCCTTCGAGCGCGTCCTTGGGGGCGAACGCCACCGAATGCAGCAGCAGGTGCAATTTGCCGAACTTCTCGCCGACGGTTTGAAAAACGTTGGCAATGTGCTCGTCCTTCGTCACATCGCATTCCAACAGGAGCGTATCGGCGCCAAAGGCCGCGGCCAGGTCCTCCACGTTCTCCTTCACGCGCTGGCCCTGATAGGTAAAGGCCAGTTGCGCACCCTCGCGCGCCCACGCCTGCGCGATCGCCCAGGCGATAGACCGTTTGTTCGCCACGCCAAACACAATGCCGAGTTTTCCGTCGAGCAAGCCCATGTTTGTAAAAAGGGGTTGAACGTTGAATCGTTAATCAGTTGAACCGGCCGGGAAGATGGCGCCATTTCGCCCGCTTGGCAAGCAGCGGCCTGAGTCGCTGGTGGGGGCATCGCGCTGCAATGACCGGACGGCGCAGCACGCGGTCCCTGCCAACTACCGCCGAACTCCCGCTTGCGGCCTCTCTCACCGGAGGCATACCCTGTCCTGCATGAAACGTCCCCTGATTGCTTGGCTCGCTGCCGGTGTTGTCCTAACCCGCTCCCTGGGGGCAG
>CAZWJC010000012.1:0-57659 GCA_964634255.1 uncultured Verrucomicrobiota bacterium
GGCGGGCGCTTTTTCGGGGCGGGGGGTTGCCCCCCCCCTGGGGGGGTCGGGGTTTCCGTGGGGCGGCGCCCCCCCCCCCCCCGCTCCGGCCTGGAACAAACATCCACTTCTTGACGGCCTCCCTTGATCCAAGATCAATCGAAGTCAGCCAGTCCTGGCGGCGCTTCTCGTCGAGGCGGGCCAGGTTCACGTCGCGGTTCAGCTCGACCGGGTAAAGTGCCAGCTCGATTTCCTGCACGTTGCGCCAATTCAGGTGGTATTGGATTTCCGAGTCGGGCAGAAAGATGTTGGCCACGCCGACGCCAAGCTGCGCTTCGGTGATGTTCTTGATCTGCTGCTGCGCCTGTTCCCAATAGCGAGTCTCACCCTTATCGAATTCCATCACCAGGCGGCGGAACAGCTCCAGCGCCTTCGGATAGTCAGGCTCTTGTCGCCAATTGCCGTCTTTCTGTGGCACAGCGCGGCCCTGGTTCGCCATCCAATCGGCGTAGTTGTAGAGCGCGTCGTCATACCAGTCGGTGGATTTGCCGCCGGCCAGGGCGACTTCGAATTCCTCCGGCACGCGCGCCCGCCGCTCCCAGTCGCCGCCTTGATTGCGCACCGTCATCGCAATCAAATAATGCGCGTGCGCCTTGTCGTTCTCCGTCTGTGCGATCTTCAGCGCGTTCTCCAACAGGTCGAGCGATACGTAGTTTCCCCATTGGCCGTAAGAGTAATACCGCGCCGCGCCCGGCGGCTTGGCCATGCGCCAAACCATCGCCAGATAGCGGGCGCGGGCCAGCTCGATGTCTTTCGCGCCGGCCCACCAGTTCAGTGCCTGCTGGTAATACGGCCACGCCTGACCCCATTGATGGCTGTCGCGCCGTGTCCATGCGAAATCGCCGAGCGACTCCTGCACCTCGACCCAGACTCGGTCCCTCTCCTCTTCGCGCTCCATGCCAATGACGAGTTTCTCCAAACCTGCGAGGGCTTGATCGAGCTTCGTGGTGTCGGCGCGTTGCGTGGCGGCTTCGGAGCGCCATTGGGTGTCGTAGTTACGGAAGCAAACCCAGCGCGTCTCGTTCGATGAGATGTTGGACATCTCCATCGCCCGGGCGTAAAGCTCGTGCGCCTTGGCGAAGGAACCATCGGCGTAGAGCTTTTCGGCATCCGACTTGAGCCGCTCGTACTCCGGCGGCAGGTCCGCAAGGCCGCGGCAAGCGATCACGAAAACCAAGGTGGCGAAGAGGCGCAATTTCATAATGTCCTTCCGTTGGACGGCGTCAGGGGAAAATTGCTCCGCCGTGCCGGCCCGCGCGAGCAGAATCGTTGAGAGGAACGGAAACACGCCCACGACAAAAGCGGCGTGCCTTCCAAGCAACTCGCAAGGATTGCGCTACCGAATGAAGTCGCCGGCTTACCCGGTTTTCCGGCGCGGCCCGGTCACGAGGCGGGTTTGGGGTGCGGTGACGGCTCGCCCAGTTCGCGGGCGATGACCGCGAGCAATTGGTCGTGATCCACTGGCTTGCGGAAGAAGGCAATCGCTCCGGCGGCCTTGGCACGGCTCTCGTAGTCCTTTTCCTGTTCGCCAGTGATGATAATCACGGGCCGGTGCCACTCCTTGTTGAGCCGTTCCAGCCATTGCAGGATCGAGAAGCCGTCCCAGCTCACGTTCATATTGGCCGGGAAATTGATGTCGAACACGAGCAAGTCCGGGTTCTCCGTGTTGACAAGGCGGATGGCTTGGGCGCCGTCATTGGCGGTTAACACGTCGTAACCCCTGCCTTTCAGCTTGTAGGCCAGACCCTTGACGATGACTTGGTCGTCGTCCACGACGAGGATTTTCTTTTGGCTCATAGGCGCGCGGTGCGTTCGAAACCTGCGTTACCGATACCAAATAAACCTTGGCCATGCAACCGGCTTTTCCTCACACTGCCCACGCCAGACGCAACAATACCATCGGACGCATGGCCAATCCGTTCTACGATCCCGGGCAGCAACGGGCCGCGAAGGTCAACGACCTGTTCGCCGTGATCGCGCGCCGGTACGACCTGCTGAACGATGTTCAGAGCGTTGGACTCCATCGGCTTTGGAAGCGACGGCTCGTCTGGCTGGCGGATGTCACACCTGGCGCTCGGGCACTGGATGTCTGCTGCGGCACCGGTGACATCGCGTTGCGCCTGGCGCGGGCGGGAGCGGAGGTGACGGGACTCGATTTCAGTGATGCCATGCTGGCGGTGGCCCGGGGCAAAATCCAAGATTCGAAACCCGGAATCCGAAGTCTCCAGTTCATCCGAGGGGATGCGCAGGCGCTACCGTTCGGCGATGCGGAGTTCGACATCGTCACGGTTGGCTACGGATTGCGTAACTTGACGACTTGGGAAACCGGGTTGCGCGAGATGGTGCGGGTGGCCAAGCCGGGCGGGTGCTTGCTCGTTCTCGATTTTGGCAAGCCCTCCAATCCGCTCTGGCGCGCGATGTACTTCGCTCACCTGCGGCTGGTGGTGCCGGTGCTGGGCCGCCTTTTCGCCGGCAGCAGCGAGGCTTACGCCTACATTCTGGAATCGTTGCGCCATTACCCGGCGCAACTCGGCGTGGCGGCGAAGATGACGGAGTTTGGCCTGGCAGAAGTGCAGACGTTGAACTTCCTGGGTGGGGCGATGAGTATCCACCGTGCGATCAAGCCCGTCCGCCGGTAGCACAGGCGCTCAGCCCAACGCCTCCGCGGTCAGCCGGATGATTTCCTTCAGCGGCGTGCGCGGGCGAAAGCCCGTGAACTTCGCCAGCTTGGTCACGCGCGGTTTACGGCGGCGCATGTCTTCGAAGCCTGGCGCGTAAGCCTTGGCGTAAGGCACAAACTCCAACTTCGACTCCGAACTGACGGCGGCGATAACCTGCCGCGCCAGCCCGCGCACCGTGATCTCCTCCGTGCCGCCGATGTTGAACACCTGACCGCGCGCCTCCGGGCAGTTCTGCAAACGAACCAGCGCCTCCACCGTGTCGGTCACGTAACAGAAGCAGCGGCTTTGGCGTCCGTCCCCATAGACCCGCAGCGGCTGGCCGGTTTTCGCCGCGGCGATGAACCGCGGCAGCACCATGCCGTAACGTCCAGTCTGACGCGGCCCGACCGTGTTGAACAACCGCGCGATTACCACCGGCAACCCACGCTCCTGGGCGTAGGCGAGAGCAAGGAATTCGTCCATCAGCTTCGAGCAGGCATAACTCCAGCGGGCGTGTGTGGGCGGTCCGATGAGCAGGTCGTCCTCTTCGCAAAACTCGTGCTTGGCGCTCTTGCCATAGACCTCTGAGGTTGAGGTCAAGAGCACCGGCACGCGGTGGGGCGCGGCAGCTTCGAGCAGGACCTCAGTTTCGCGCAGGTTCGTGGAACAGACGTGAATGGGGCGGGTCACCACCAGGTCCACGCCCACCGCGGCGGCGAGGTGGTAGATGGCGTCCGCCTGCGCGGCCAGCTTGGGCAGCTCGCGGCACTCCGAGATCTTCGAGCGGATGAAGCGGAGCTTTGGATGCTTGGCCACGGCCCGCAGATTTGCACGGCTGCCGGTGGAAAGGTCGTCAATCGCGACGACCGTCTGGCCATCGGCCAGCAGACGTTCGACGAGGTGCGAGCCGATGAAACCGGCGCCGCCCGTGACCAGGACGTGTTTGGTTCGTTTCATTTCAAAGCGTCCGCGATGGACTCGGCCAGTTGCTGGCGGAATTTCCAGTCCGCGATGCGCTGGGCTTCTTTCGGGTTCGAGAGGTAGCCGCCTTCGATCAGGGCTGCCGGGCATTGCTGCCCTTGTAGCACGGTCATGAATCGAGCCCGGCGTGTGCCGCGATCCGTCTGTCCGGTGGCCCGCAGCACCGCCCGGTGAACCAAGAAGGCAAGCTGCAGGTTCTGCTCATCGCAGGTGTTACCCGGGAAGACCAGGTTGGGATTGTCTTCGTAACCGCGGGTCAGGTGCGAGGTCATTCCCGTTGGCGTGAGACAATAGGTTTCCAGTCCTGCCTGGTCCGTGCCGTTGCCGTTGCTGCCGGCCGAGTTGAAGTGCAAGCTCAGGAACAGGTCAGCCCGGCATTGCTGCGCGAATGCGACGCGGTTGGTGAGTGGCACATCGGTGTCGTTGGTGCGGGTTAGAAAGACCTGCCAGCCGCGCGCGGCGAGGAGTTGGCCCAGGCGGAAGGCGCAATCGAGGGTGTAGTCCTTTTCCCAGGCGCCGTTGAAAACACTGCGCGCGCCGGGGCTTGCCCCTCCATGCCCAGGATCAATCACGATCGTCCGGCGCTGGTCCGCGGGCGGCGCAGCGAAACCGCGCAGGAGGGGCTCGACGCTTTTCCGCAGATCCAGCGTGCGGACCCAGACCTCGCCACCGATCAGTTGCGGCGTGAACCCCAGCCGAAACTCGACGCCGTCCCACCACGCCGAGCGACTGCCAATTTGCACCAGCAAGACTCCACCCGGCGCAGTCAGTCCATAGGTCACAACCGGGGACACTGCCAGACACCGCGGCGGCAGCAGCCCGCGCTCCCTGGCCCAGCGCGTGAGCGAAACCCAAGTGGCCTCGACGACCGGTGCAGGTGCTGGGGCGGGTTGAGGGGGTACGACGACGGGCGCAGGTTTCGGCGGCGGTAGCGGGGTTGGAGCGGTGGCGACATTGCGCGCCGCGGCTTCGGCAGACCAATCCAGCGGGTGGCCCCTGCCTGTATCGCGTGGCGCAGTGGTGCAGCCGGCCAGCACGACGAGCAGGCATGCCAAGATTCGCGCCGTCGTCAACACGGAGTCATTGTGGCGGGAAATCCAGAATCCGAAAGCCGAAAGAAATCCGAAAGGCCGCATCCGTTCTACCTTCGCGCTCCCTCGAGCCGAATCGGGCGACTTGCAGCGTAGGACTTCAGATGGGCTTCAATTTCCGCCGCGAGGCCGGCTTGACCGGTGGCTCGGGCCTGCTCAAGCGCGAGATTCGCCTTGGCTGTCGCTTCGGCGAACCGCCCAGCATTCGCATAAGCCGCGGCCAGCGTCGATAGGAGGGCGGGTTGATTCTTGGCGAGTGCGACGGCCTTCTCGGCCAAACGGATGGCCTCGTCCGCGTCGGCGGCTTGCGCGGAGTCCGAAGTGGCGAGCTGCCAGGCCAGCGCGTTGAGCGCCTCCGGCCAATCGGGACGCAACCGCACGGCTTCGCGGAGATGGGCAACCGCGCCGGTGGGTTGTCCCGAGTTCACTTGTGCCAGTCCGAGGTAGAACTGGGCGCGGGCGTTTTCCGGTTTCAGTTGCACGGCTTCGGAAAGCGGCTGGATGGCCTCCGCAAAACGGCCGTGTTGCGCCAGCATTCGCCCCAGGTTGAATGCAGCTTCGGCAGAACGAGCATCCAATCGCTGGGCCTCGTCAAACTGAGCCAAGGCCTCCTCCGCGCGCCCCAGTTTCTCGAGCGAGAGGGCGTAGTTCAAATGCGCGCCAGCCGCATTCGGAGTCAGCCGGATGGCAGCCGCGTAATGCTCCACCGCTTCGGCGTGCTTCTGCTGCATCGCCAGCACGCCTCCGAGATTGTTATGCGCCTCGGCATAGTCTGGTCGGGCCGCCAGCGCCCGGCGGAAATGAGCGACCGCCTCATCCCATCGGCCCAAGGCCGCGAGCGCCGCCCCGAGATTATTGTGGGCTTCATCGAAGTCCGGCCTGGCATGGAGCGCCGCCTGATAATGCTCCATGGCCGCTTCGATTTGCCCCGCCTTTGCCAGTGCCGCCCCAAGGTTGTTCTGCATGACCGGATCCGCGGGTTGCAGGCGCACGGCTTGGGCGTAGTGGACCAACGCTTCGTCGCGCCGGCCCAGCGCGGCGAGGGCGGTGCCAAGGTTATTGTGGGCGAGCGCATTGTTCTGCGTCACCGCGAGAGTGTGTGTGAACAGCGTGAAGCTGTCCTTCCAATAGCCGAGTTGGTGGCGCGTGGTGACGGCGCAACCAATCAACGCCAAGATGGCGAGTGCGCTACCGACAAGGTGGCCTTGCCGAACGCGCGCCAGCAGCTCCGCCGCCCCCCAAACCAGCATCACGCCCAGGCCAATCATCGGGATGTACGTGTAGCGGTCGGCCATGGCCTGACGCCCCACCTGAACCAAGCCAATCACCGGGACGAGCGTGCCGATGAACCACAGCCAGCCGACCATCAGGTAGGGGCGTGGCTTGGCAGCTCGCCAGGCCAAGACCGTCACTGCCGCCAATACCAAGACCGCGACGACGATTTGCCACATCGGCCACGCCGCAGGATACGGGTAGATCACTGCGAGGTCAGTCGGCCAGAAGAGTCCGCCGATATAGTGAATATACGAGATCGCTGCATTCGCAACCCGCGCCCCAAGGGTCAACTCCCTGCCGGGGACAGCTGCGCCACCAAGGTTCTGCGTCAGGCAAGTCACGACGCTGGCTGCGGCAGACAGGGCAAACAACCCCCATTTCTCCCGGATCAGTTTGCCAACAGTTGCAGCACCACCGCGTCGGGAGACCGGGATTCCGGTCACGACCGGTTCATGGAGTAATAAACGTCGTAGGGGCCAGTAATCTAGGAGCAGGAGCGCAAATGGCAGCGTTACGAGCATGGGTTTGGCCAGCAATCCGAGGGCATAAAAACCGAGTACCAGCGAGAATCTGGATTTCTGCCGCTGCGTTACGTAGTGCGCGTAGGCACAGACCGTGAGCAGCCAGAACAGCGTGGCCAGCGTATCCTTGCGCTCCGCGACCCAGGCAACCGACTCGACCCGCAGCGGATGCAGTGCGAACAATGCTGCTGCGATGGCGCAACGCCACACCGCCCCCGTCATCCGGTTCAGAACAACGAATAGTAGGATTGTGCTTGCGATGTGAATCAGCAGATTCACCGCGTGATGCGCGGTGGCGTTCAGGCCGAACAACTGGCAATCCAGCATGTGAGAGAGCCAAGCGAGCGGATGCCACATGTACACCTGGCTTGGAGAGAAGGCCCAGGCGACGCCAGCCGTGGTCAGCCCAGCCTGCACATGCACGTTCGCCGTGACATAATCCGGATCGTCGAGGTTGATGAACTCGCAGTGGAGGACCGGCCAGAACGTCGCCCCGGTCGCCAGGACCAGCAGCGCACAAATCCAGAGGCGCACCCGCATGTCTTGCCGGAGTTCCATTGCCGAAAACTCTAGCCGAACCGCTTGTCGGCAAAAGGGAAAACGGGCAGAAGCGGCCCCGTGCGACCGGAAGTGGCGCTCAGGCGGAGCGCGTCCGGTCTCCGGGCGCAGCGGCCAAACCTGCCAATCCCTGCGAGAACTGCACCCCATCGGATGGTTTCCCCGCGCTGCGGACAGGGACTGTCCGATGCCTCAGATGTGTGCGGATTTCGTTCGCCGTGACCGCCATTTCCTTTCGCACCCGAAGCGGCCAACGGACTTGCCCCATCCGGTTAGTATTGTCATCATTGACGCCGCCGGCGGGTGAGACCAAAGCCGGTTTGAAGTTTGAAAATCCTTGTTGCCATCACCGGTGCCAGCGGCGCGCTCTATGCTCAGCGGTTGCTCGACAACCTCGACCCGCAGGCGCACGAGATCCACGTTGTGCTCAGCAATTACGCGCAACAGGTGATCGCGGAAGAACTGCCCGCGGGCTTGCGGCTGCCGGCAGGCGTAAATTCCCACAACGTGAAGAGCATGAACGCGCCCTTCGCCAGCGGCTCAAATCCGCCGGACGTGATGGTCGTGATCCCGTGCACGATGGGGACGCTCGGCCGCATCGCGCACGGCTACAGCGAGGACGTGCTGCTGCGCGCCGCCGACGTGGTGCTGAAGGAAAAGCGGAAACTCATTCTTGTGCCGCGCGAGACGCCGTTGAGCTTGGTTCACGTGAAGAATTTCGAGTTGCTCCTGCTGGCTGGCGCAACGTTGATTCCGGCGAACCCGAGCTTCTATTCCGGCGCGAAGACCGCCGTCGAACTCGCCGACACGGTCGTGGCGCGCGTGCTTGACCATATCGGCGTGCCGAACCAGCTCGCGCCGCGTTGGGCGGAGGAGAAGGAATGAGATGAAGGCGGGGAAACATCGAACATCCAACATCGAACATCCAACGCCCAAGGAACCGATGGGCGAGGTTTGGGAGTTCAACGATGGCAATCAAGGGAATCGCAAGTTCGACCTGGAGGAGCGTTTGCTGGAGTTTGCGTCGGCGGTGATTGACCTGTCCGAGAGACTGCCCAACACACGAGCCGGCAACCATGTCGCCGGCCAAATGCTGCGCTCGGGCACGTCGCCTTACCCGAATCATGGCGAAGCGGAAGATGCAGAGTCCCGGGAGGATTTCATTCACAAGCTGAAGATTCGCCTCAAAGAACTGCGCGAGACGCGTCGCTGGGCCCGTCTCGTCAAACGTAAAGCTTGGGCGCAGGATGAGCCGACCCTGCTTTTCGTCCTGAGCGAGTCCGAGGAGCTGATTCGTATCTTCTTTTCCAGTGTTCAGACCGCCAGAAGAAACGCCCTGGCCGACCAACGGAAACCGCCCGTTCCGGCCCGATACCCGTCGGACGACGCAGGCTGACCTTGGATGTTGCGCGTTCGATGTTAAATGTTCGATGTTCTCCCTCCTGAAAAAATGGCTCTCTTTCGTGCGGTTCTCGCACACGATCTTCGCGTTGCCGTTCGCACTGGCGGCAATGGCCGTGGCGGCGCGTGACCACCGCGGCTGGCCTGGTTGGCGAACGTTTCTGCTGATCCTCGCCGCGATGGTTTGCGCCCGCACCTGTGCGATGGCCTTCAACCGCATCATGGACCGCAAGTTCGACGCCTTGAACCCACGCACGGCCAACCGCCACCTGCCCGCCGGGGAGATCCAGTTGTGGAGCGCCTGGCTACTGTGGGGATTGACGGGGGCCGGGTTGGTCGCGTCGGCCTGGTTTCTGAATCCGCTCTGCTTCGTGCTCTCGCCCATCGCGCTCTTCGTCATCTGTTTCTACTCGCTGACAAAACGGTTCACGGATTACACCCATGTCTTTCTCGGCGTGGCACTGGCGCTGGCGCCCATCGGGGCGTGGTTGGCGGTGAAAGGGGCGAACGTCTCCTGGCTGGAAGGCGCGCAGATGGTGGTGCTGTCGGCGGCAGTGGTGTTGTGGCTCGCGGGCTTCGACATCATCTACGCGCTGCAGGATTACGAATTCGATCGCAAGCACGGTTTGCGCTCGTTGGTGGTGGCGTGGGGACCGAAGAACGCGCTCACGGCAGCGTTCCTGGCCCATATTGTCATGCTGGGCTTGCTGCTCCTGTTCGGCTTGCTCTGCCGCTTCCGCATCGCATACCTGGCCGGCTGGTTCATGATCGTCGGCTGCGTCATCCTGGAACATCTCATCGCTCGCCGCCGCAGTCTGAATTGGGTGCAGAACGCTTTCTTCCGCCTGAATGCCGTGGTGAGCCTGATCTTTCTGGTCGTGACGGTGGCGGAAGTGGTGTTCATGGGCGGGTTCAAGATGCGGTAGACCTCGACCGGCCGCTCAATCTGGTTGCGCTCCGGCTTGGAGTGAGGATTATTTGCGCATGATTCTCCTGCGTAACACACCACGGCTGGCTGCCGCCTTTCAAGTCTTGTTGCTGGTCATGCTGGGAACAGCGCCGAACCCGGCAGCAGCGGCCGAGTTCAAACCGGAACCACAAGAATTCCGTCAGGAGCTGTCGGTTCAGTTGTCACTCCCGACGAATATCTCAGCGAACGGGCTCGTCCTGGCAGACCTAACTCCCGAGGGCAGCGTGCTCGTGGCTGATGGCCGCCAGTGGTATGTGGCGCGAAGCAACCGGCTCGAAGTTGTGCCAGCACCCGAGAATATCAGTGAAGGCGCCGGCTGGATTCCGACGGTCAATGCGCCGCGTGCGCTTCCAGTGCCGCTTTCGGCCATTCGCCAGATCCAACGGGGCGGTGAGGTCGCGTGGTTAGCCACGGCGAACGGTGTCGTGCGGCTGAGTGTCAGCGGCGAAACCACCACCGAGTTGATCGGCCAGGATGTCCGGCAGATCGCGGTCGGACCGAACAACCTCGTGTTGGTTGCCTCAGCGCACGGGCTTTGGCGATGCAGCGAGCCTGCCAAGTGGGAACAGGTTCGCATCGCGGACGAAATGGGCCGCGTTTGGGCGGACGGCGATGTGCGGGGCGTGGCGATAGACGCCGGGGGCAATTGGTGGATAGCCACGCCGGCGGGCGTGATCCGCAAGCAAGGGGAGCGCTGGAGCTTCTTCACGGGACACGACGGACTGCCGTATGCGGACTTTACCTGCGTAGTGGTCGGGGCGGGATCGGAGGTTTGGTTCGGCACGCGGCGCGGCGCGGTACGCTTCGACGGAAAGGCCTGGGCTTACCGTGAAGGACCACGATGGTTGCCCGGCAACGAGGTGCGGTCCATCGCCGTCGGCGCGGATGGCCGGGCTTGGTTCGCCACGGACAAGGGGCTCGGCTGCATCGAGCGCCGCGTGATGACGCTGGCGGAGAAGGCGGCGCACTATGAAACGGAAGTCGAGCGCTACATCAAACGCACGCCTCTTGGCTACACGTCGGAAGTCGGCCTTGGTGCGCCGGGGGATCGCTCGAAGATCATTTACTCGGATAGCGACAACGACGGGCTCTGGACCGCGATGTACGGCGCGGGCGAGTGTTTCGCCTACGGCGCCACTAAATCGCCAGAGGCCAAGCAGCGCGCCAAGCAGGCATTCGAAGCGCTGCGCTTCCTCCAGAAAGTTACGCAAGGCGGCGAACACAGCCCGCCCAAGGGCTTCGTGGCGCGCACCATTCGACCGATCGACTGGCCGGATCCGAACGTCGGGCGGCTGGAAGCGGACAAGGAAGGGCAGAAGAGCGATCGCCTGTGGAAGGTGTATGAGCCGCGCTGGCCGCGCAGCGCCGACGGCAAGTGGTTTTGGAAAAGCGACACCAGTTCCGACGAACTGGACGGACACTTCTTCTTCTACCCCGCCTACTACGATCTGGTCGCGGACACCGACGCCGAACGCGAACGCGTGCGCGAGGTCGTGCGCGACCTGGCGGATCATCTGATCACCCACGACTTCGCCCTCGTGGACCACGACGGCAAACCCACGCGCTGGGCGGTCTTCGGCCCGCGTTGGCTCAACCACGATCCCAATTGGTTCGTCGAGCGCGGGCTCAACTCGCTGAGCATCCTCTCGTACCTGGCGGTGGCGGAGCACGTGACCGGCGACGCGACATACGGCCAGGCCGCGCGGGAGCTGATCGAGCGGCACAGCTACGGCGCGAACGTGATGAACCCGAAGACGCAGATGGGCGTTGGCTCGGGCAACCAATCGGATGACGAGATGGCGTTCATGTGTTTCTACAACCTGCTGCGCTACACAAAGGACGAAGCGTGGCGGCAGAAATGGCGGTTTGCCTTCTACGCCTATCACGCGCTGGAGCAGCCGGAGATGAACCCGTTCTTCAACTTCGCCTTCGCTGCGGTCGGTCGCGGGCAGACGTTTGAGAACGCCTACGGGCAAATCCCCGTAGATCCGTGGACGGGATGGCTGGAGGATTCGATGGCCACGCTGCGCGGCTTCCCACTGGACCGCGTGGACTGGCCGCACCGTAACAGTCATCGCCTCGACCTGCAGCCGCTACGCCGCCAGCAGTCCACCGATCTCGCGGATACGGACCGGGCCCTACGCGCCTGCCGAGTTGATGGCAAGGTGCTGCCGGTGGAGGAGCGCCACTTCGGCCACTGGAACACCGACCCGTGGCGGCTTGATTACGGCGGCGACGGCCGCGAACTGGCGAGCGGGACGGTGTTTCTGCTGCCCTACTACATGGGGCTGTATCACGGGTTCGTGGAGAAACCGCGATGAGAGTGACTGGATGCAGCGGTGATCTCCGGTGAACGGGACGCGGCTGGGCGTGTCAGCACCAGCCGCAGCATCAAGGAGTGTGCGTCCACGCAGAGGACTCGCGGACCTGTGTCCCCGCTCAGAACCGCTGCGGTCTGGAGGGCACGGCTGCGTTCCGGGACGTGCGTGGTGGCCAGTCATTGCCTCTGCGGAATGCCGGGTTGACACCTGAGCGCGGTTTTGCGTCCATTGACCTGCAAGAGTCATGAGAGGACACACCATACAAATCAACTTCCAGGTGCGAAGCCGCTGTCTGGCTGCGATTCTGTTCGGCTGTGCCTTCGTCGCCGCGCTCTCCGGCCGGGCGCAAACCCTCGCCGAGGCGCTGGACACCACCAACCTCGTCTGGACCACTGGTGGCGACGCTCCATGGTTTGCGCAAACCACCAACACCTACGACGGCGTGGACGCCGTCCGTAGCGGGATCGTCGGCTCCAACCAGACGAGTTGGATCGAAACGACGGTCATCGGACCGGCGACGGTGAACCTCTGGGAGCAGATGCCTTGGGTTTCTTTTTCCTATTCCCTGTACCATTCTTTCACGATCAACGGGGACGCGCCCACCGGGATTATTGAAGTCTATCCATGCGGTCTCTCAGGCTGCCGCTGGGGCGATTACAGCTACGACCTTAGTGAAGGGGCAAATGTTTTGCGCTGGTCCGTGACCGACTACTACGGAGCGGGAACGCAAGCGTTCGCGACTGTTGATCAACTCGAGCTGGCGCCGCCACGGCCGCTCTCAATCGTTCACCAACCGGCCAGTTGCGAAGTGCTTCCGGGCGAATGGATTTCGCTGTCCATTTGGGCCATAGGGACGCCTCCGCTTCGGTATCAATGGCTCAGAGATGGGACCAACGTCCTAGGAGCAACGAACAACTGGCTCTACTATTTCAAGCAGGCCACAACCAATGACGCGGGCGTTTACTCAGTCGTGGTTAGCAATTCGCAAGGCTTCGTGATCAGCAGCAATGCCGTGCTCACGATTCAGCCGCCCGCCGCGCCGTTCTTTGTTTTTGAGCCCGCGAGTGTCACTGGTTACACCGGGCAGACCCTCACCTTCTCGGCCTGGGTTGATGGCTCGCCTCCCTTCACCTACCAGTGGCGCAAGGGCGGCACCAACCTGCCGGGGGCGACAGGAGATTCGCTGACAATGACCAACCTCACGCAAGCCGACGCAGGGAACTACTCGTTGGTGGTTAGCAACCAGGTTGGCAGCGTCCAGAGCAGCAACGCTGTGCTGACTGTGATCCTATCTGTGCCGCCGATCATCACACGACAACCTCGCAGCTTGGAAGTAGCCGAAGGTGTTTGCACTTGGCTCTCGATCGAGCTCGGCGCAGTCTTCGATCCAATCGCCGGTTGGCATGGAAAGTGGACCAGACGGCCTTGGACTTCGTTGCCAGGCACTGGCTATGACAACGAGACAATACGCGCGTTGTTCGGGAGTATCACAACGAACGACGCTGGCGTCTATTTCGCTTCGGTAAGGAACTACGGTGGCGCCGTCGAGAGCCGCGACGCCTTGCTGACCGTGCTGCCACCTATGGCAAACAGAAGTTCATGGTGGCAGGGGGCTGCGGACATTTTCGTCACGAACGGCCTTGCGTTCTTAGCCCAAGGCTCGAGCGGGCTCGCGATCTTGGACGTCAGCAACCCCGGTTCACCGGTAATGCTGGGCGGCTACAATACGCCAGGCGATGCCTTGGCAGTTCAAGTTTCCGGAGGCCTTGCCTTCGTTGCCGACGGCTCCGCCGGACTACAAATCCTCAGTGTCACCAATCCCAGCAATCCCATCCGTCTGGGCAGTTATGACACACCCGGCAAAGCCCAAGACGTTTTCGTGCGCAGCAATCTGGCGTTTGTCGCCGATGGTTCGGCAGGGTTGCTGATCCTGAAAGTGGAGAATCCGGCGCTTCCGTCGCTGGTCGGCGGATTTTCGACGAACCTCAACGCGAAGAGCGTCTGCCTGGGCTCCAACTTCCTCTGTATCGGTTCTTCTTCGTCGAGCCCGGGCATTTGCCTGCTGGATATCTCGGACCCGGCGCTGCCGGTGGAACTCGGGCGGGTGCCGACTTCCTGGTATGCGTTGGCTGCTCGCGATACATCGGTGTTCGTTGCGAGCAGAGACGGCTTGAAGGTGTATGATGTTCGCGATCCTGCCCGGCCCATTCTGGCTGGCTCTTTTAGCGACAACAGCTGTTACAGATCGGTGTCCGTGTTTGACGTGCAGGTTTTAGGCGATCTGGCCTATGCTGTCGTCGCAAACGGAGGGTCGACTAGCCTTCTCGTCTTAGATGTGCGTGACCCGCGCGATCTCGTTCCCGTGGGCTACCACGCGTTGCCTGCCGGTTCCTCCCGCGTTTGCGTGGATGGCAATCTGGTCTGTGTCGCGGGAGAAAGCTCGCCACTCCAGATCATCGAAACACCGTTCGACACCCGGCCCGTCGCTCCACCGCTCCTTTCCCTCTCGGCGCAAGCCGGCTTGAAGCTCCAGCTCCACGGGCGGCGCGGCTTGTACTACGATCTGGAATACGCCGACAGTTTGGACGGATCGCCCTGGCAGCCGCTGCCCACCTTCCTGCTGACCAACGAAACCGCCGTGCTCGAACTACCCGCGCCGTCCGGCACGCGGTTCTTCCGCACGCGGCAAGTGGATTGAGCAGAGAACCGCCGCCGCAGAAATCGTCCGGTCGGGCGTAACGTTTCCCCGGTTTTGCTTCTGAAGGAGGCATGGACACGGTAAAACTGGATTCGCAGATGCCCGAAGGAAACCAATGCCCGCAATGCGGCACGCCGCTCCAACCCGGCGCGCTGGCCGGACTATGCCCCGCCTGCCTCCTGAAACAGGGCGCGACCGAAGACTCGGTGACCGAGGGCGCGGTGAAGCCGTTCGTCCCCCCAACGGTCGCCGAACTCGCACCGCTCTTCCCGCAACTCGAAATTTCCGAACTCATCGGCAAAGGCGGCATGGGCGCGGTCTATCGGGCGCGGCAGAGGCAACTCGATCGCGTCGTCGCCCTGAAAATTCTCCCGCCCGGCATCGGCGAGGACCCGGCGTTTGCCGAACGGTTCGCCCGCGAGGCCAAGGCGCTGGCCAAGCTGAACCATCCCGGCATCGTCACGTTGTATGAGTTTGGAAGCACTCAAATCCCGAGTAGCCGCGGACGTCAGTCCGCGCAAACTGCCGATGCTGAAGCCCCGCAAGATCAGCGCCGACTGACGTTGGCGGCTGCGGAACCCGGAGGGCTTTACTTCTTCCTGATGGAATTCGTGGATGGCGTGAACCTGCGCCAGTTGCTGCACACGGGCCGCGTGTCGCCGCGCGAGGCGCTGGCCATCGTGCCGCAGATTTGCGATGCGCTCCAATTCGCGCATGACCAAGGCATCGTCCATCGCGACATCAAGCCGGAGAACATCCTGCTCGACCGGCGCGGGCGCGTGAAGGTGGCGGATTTCGGATTGGCGAAGATCGTGGGCCCGGAGCGCGGCTGTCTCAGCCGCAGCAATGCGACCGGTTCAAGTGGTGAGGGAGAATCCCCGGCCTCGTTCGCTGGCAATGTTGCTGCGCCCGGCACGGGCGCACTCCGTGATCTGACCGACGCCGGCAAAGTGATGGGCACGCCCAGCTACATGGCACCCGAGCAAGCTGAGCGGCCCGCCGACGTGGATCATCGCGCGGACATCTATGCACTGGGCGTGGTGTTTTACCAGATGCTCACGGGCGAACTGCCGGGCAAGCCACTTCAGCCGCCGTCGAACAAAGTCCAGATCGACGTGCGCCTCGACGAGGTTGTGCTGCGCGCCTTGGAAAAGAAACCCGAGCTTCGCTATCAACAGGCCAGCGTCCTCAAGACGCAGGTGGAAACGATCGCAACCACGCCGCCGCTGGCGAGCAGCGGAGGGAGTCTTGCAGCCATTCCGCCCATCGAGCAGGCGAAAGCGCCGGGGTCACCGTCCGCCGGCGACATTGAGGAAGTCCGTCGGCAAGTGAAGGCGCCCGCGACAGGGTTGATCGTCACCAGTGTTCTGTATGGACTCTTTCTGATTGCGGGTCTCTTCGTCTGGACTTACGGAGCAGCGTTGAGCGTTGCGGGCAGGGCGGAGCACCTCCCTTGGGTTTTCGTGATTCCGTTGATTCTTGTGCTGATGACGTTCAATTGCGTCGCCCTTGTCGGCGCACTCCGGATGAAGGAACTCAGGAGCCATCAACTGGCCGTGGCGGGCAGCGTCTCGGCCATGGTCGGGCTGGGCCTGACGCTGCCATTTGGCATCTGGGCGTTCGCGGTGCTCAATCGTCTGGAGGTGCGGAATGCCTTCGCGGTTGCCAATAGGGAAGTAGAAATGATAGCGCGAACCAGATGCACCCAAGGCAATCAAGGTAAGGACCGCTTCTGGCGGCGCTTCGCGTTGGCCGTGGCGGCCGTGGTGCTGGCGTTGATCCTTATTCCGGTGGGCATGATTCTGCTGGCCATCGCCATTCCGCACTATGCGCGGCAACGCGCACAGGATTCCGCCTACGACCCCAGTCGGGTCGCTGTCGTCGAACGTAAGTTAGCGCGGGAGGTCGAGGCCCATTTGCAGGCCGCGAGACTGCGTTACGATTCCGTTTTCGTGAATGTTGTTTCGACGAGGTACGACCAGGCCGAATGCCGGGTTGAAGGGCTGCAGAAGCAGGTGGGGTCAAATGCCCTTGAGGCCGTCACGGGCAGGCTGAATGTCCGGCACGTCGGGAATGGCCTGTGGTCCTTCGCCGGTGAAGAGGGCTTGGGCGAGATGAAGTTCCAGGTTGATGCCGCGGCAGAAATGGGCCCACCGCGAGCTCAAGTTTACGAGCCAACGTTCCGCTACTCCGAACCGCAAGGCGGCGAGGCTAGGTCGCTGGTAGCTGCCAGCGTCGTTCCCACCTTCGGCCCGGTGATCGAGCGGGTGGTGAACAGTTACGGTGCGGAGACGGGGAATCAGGGACTGAGTTTCGAGAACGGCGCGTTGGCATCCATCCCCGAGCGTGAACTCGACAGCAACGAGCAGCGCTTGAAGTGGGTCACAGACCACGGCGTTGACCTGTTGGTGGTGAACAAAGGCGGCTTCAAGTGGAATCTGGTCGGACCGGACCTCAAAGTGGCGCGCCTGGCTGAGGGGCAATGGGATCAGGCAACGCCCGAGGAGTTGCGCCGCGCGCTCGCTGCCGTCGTGATGGACACCGAGGACGGCTGGCCATTCCACGCAGTGCAGGACCGACTGGCGAAACCGCTGGACTTCGCATTCCAATCGGGCAACGGAACGATGGGTCTGCTGCAAATCACCGGCTACACCGAGAAACCGCGCGGGGTGAAGCTGCGCTACAAGCTGCAGCCCTCAGGCCACTTGGCGCTGGCGGCTGAAAGACGGGAAACTCCCGTGTCTGCATCTTTCCTCAGTTGGAGTGGTTTGGCGATTGGCTTCGTTCTCAGCCTGGTGGTGCTGGCCGGGGTGACGGTCGGAGTGCTGGTGTTGAGGAAATCGAAGTCCGGCGTCGGCAAGGCAATCGGAATCGGATGCGGAGCGTTGGGTTTCATGGGCCTGCTTGTGCTGGTGGGAATACTTTCCACATACCGCTTCGTTCAAAGGCCGCGCGCGTCGGAAGGCGGGAACATGCCGGCGGCGCAGGTGTGCTGGAGCCAAGCCCCCAATCGTATCTTGGAAGTGCGCTGCGAGGGGCCGAAGGCCATCATCCGGGCGGAGTGCGATGACCTCCACGTCCTTCGCCTGTTTTTCGGCAATGACAACCTGGGTGGGTGGAGTGCCGGCCACGCCGGAGGGATCACCAATCCCGCCACGGTTGAGGCTTCCGACCAGCTCAAGCTGGAAGATGGTTCCCTGGGCCGTGGGCTTGTCTTCCGAACACGGAGCGCAGTTGCCAACATCGCCATCACCCCCGACGGGCCCGCGCCGTACGGCGCCGTTGTGTTCCGGCCGACCGCCGCGATCGTCAACGAGAACGACACCTTCACGTTCGCGGACCTCCGTCAAACCAACGGCACGTTGATTCCGGTGTCCATCCGCGTGTCTTCCGCAAAACCGACCACAATGTCTGCTTCAGATCCAATGGGCGGTTTGTACCAAGGCACGGACGATATTCAGAAGTTCATCGCGTTGTATCGCGAGGCGAACAAGACGCTCAGCCGAGCGTTTATCGAGTCCATGGTGCTTCGTGCTGCGCTCAACCCCGGTGAACGGGAACGGGAGGCGGCCCTCGCCATGCTCGTTCCGCAGCGCGCGACCGAGTTCGCCGGCATCACTCTCGAAACGAGCGACGAGCGATTGCGCAGCGACCCGCGCAGCTTCGACCATCTGCCGCCCGGCGTAAAACCACGATATGTCCTGCACGCCCGACACCAGCCGGAAGTCGGGCGTGTGACGGAAAGCGGCGGGGCAACCCTTGCCAGCTTCGAGTTATATTTCCCGGTCGTCGAGAAAGACGGGAAACTCTTCATCGGCGCATTCCGGGCCGGCAGTGTTCAGTCATCGAACGCCATTCCGGTTGAAAAGGGTCCGTTCGTCCTTGAGCGCCACGATGAATCCGATCCCATGCACCAAAGTGATCGGTCTGGTTCCTGGCGGTAACTTGGAATAAACACCCGGCGAATCCTCTGTCTTCCACAGCTCACAGATCAACTGCCAGCGCCCCGGGCGATATTTTCGCCACGACGCATTGGACGGTTGTGCTCGCGGCGGGCCGGCGCGCCACGCCGCAGTCGGATCGAGCGCTGGAGGAGCTTTGCCGCACTTACTGGTTTCCGCTCTACGCCTACGTGCGCCGCCGCGGCCACACGAAGGAGGACGCCGAGGATTTGACCCAGGCGTTCTTCGCGCGCTTCCTGGTGAAAAACTACCTCGAAGGCTTGAGCGCCGAGCGCGGGCGGTTTCGCGCCTTCCTGCTGGCGTCGCTGAAGCACTTCCTCGCCAACGAGCGGGACAAGTCGCAGCGGCAGAAACGCGGCGGCCAGGCGGTGCATCTCTCGCTTGATTGGCAAACCGCCGACACACAATTCCAGGTCGCCGCCACCGCTGAGCCGAGCCCGGACCGAGCCTTCGACCGCGAATGGGCCGTGGCCTTGCTCGGCAAAGTCATTGAGCGCCTCCGCGTTGAATGCGAAGCAGAAGGGCGTGGTCAGCAGTTCGCCGAATTGAAGGTCTTCCTCACCGCGGGCAAGGGCACGGTTTCCCACGCCGACGCGGCGAAGGCGCTCGGCTTGGACGAGGGCACGGTGCGTGTGGCAGTGCATCGCCTGCGGAAGGGTTACCGGCAGTTGCTCCGGGATGAGATCGCCCAAACGCTTGCGGACCCCGGGCAGGTGGACGAAGAAATGCGGGCGCTCTTCGGTGCGTTCAGCGCCTAGCGTGTGCCCAGCCAACGTGCTTCCGGCATCCTGCCGGAAGAACAGGCTACTCCCGAGAACGGTTTGGGTTGCCGCCAGGTCTCGGAGTGCGCCAACCCTCTGGTGCTTTGGGCGTCGTGGCCTGACGAAAGCGCCAGAGGGCTGGCGCACTCCAAGACGCTATCGCGTGGTTTCCGTTCGTGGCACTGAGGTGCGTCCGATGTTGGCGGCGCACACCCGCTGGTCAGTGGTGCTCGCGGCCATGCGTACGGTATTCGCCTCCATGTAGGGCCGGCTGCTTTTCCCGCTTTTGCCCCGGGCTCAAGTTGCAGATACTATTGCCAATGGTACAAACGCAGAATTTGCACGTTCGAGCGATCGAGCCGCTCCGGCCTCCGAAGGCCATTTGCGGCGCGCTCCCGCTCTCCGATGCCGCCGCGGAAACCGTCGTGGCCGGGCGCCAGGCCGTCGAGCGTATTCTCGGACAACAAGACCCGCGGCTGCTCGTGGTGGTGGGACCCTGCTCCATTCACGATCCCAAGGGCGCGCTGGAGTATGCCGGTCGGTTGGCCAAACTCCGCGTCGAACTGGCTGGCCAGATGGAGATCGTCATGCGCGTCTATTTCGAGAAACCGCGCACCACGATCGGCTGGAAGGGCCTGATCAACGATCCGCACCTCGACGGCAGTTATGAAATTCAGGAGGGATTGCACATCGCGCGGCAATTGCTCTTGGATATCGCCAGCATTGGATTGCCGGCGGGCACCGAATTCCTCGATCCCATCGTGCCGCAATACATCGCCGACCTGATCTCCTGGTCGGCCATTGGCGCACGGACCACGGAATCGCAAACGCACCGTGAACTGGCCAGCGGACTCTCGATGCCTGTCGGCTTCAAGAACAGCACCGACGGCAGCCTGCAGGTGGCGATTGACGCAATGGGCGCGGCGCGATCGCCGCACAATTTCCTGGGCGTGGACGAGTTTGGCTTCACCAGCGTCGTGCGCACGACTGGCAATCCGGCGGGGCATATCGTCCTGCGGGGCGGACGGGGCACGACGAATTTCGACGCGGCGAGCATTCGCAACGCCGAGCAACAGCTTGCCAAAGCCGGTCTGCCACCGGTGATCATGGTGGATTGCAGCCACGCCAACTCCGGCAAGGTGCCCGCGCGGCAGGAAGACGTATGGCGCAGCGTCATCGAACAACGCCTCGCCGGCACACGCTCGCTCGTCGGCACGATGATCGAGAGCAACCTGGGCGAGGGCAGCCAACCGTTCCCGAAGCCCGTGAACGAATTGCGTTACGGCGTTTCGATCACCGACGCGTGCATCAATTGGGAAACGACGGAGCGGATGCTGCGCTGGGGCGCGGAGAAGCTGAGCCAGACGCGTTGAGCATTTGGTTGTGGATTGGCCCGCCTCGGTCATGGGGCGACAATCACACCGGCACTGGAATTATCTTGGCTGCGGGCTTGACGTTGGGTTGTTGATAGTGGGACTGTGGACGCGAACTTCGCAACGGCTCAGCCGCTGCGACGTTCATCAAGGGTTCAGGATCGTGTGATCCTGGAGGCAACTGGAATGGTCGGGCCGCCATTCCGTTGAACTGAGTTGCATTGCTGGCAATGAAGCTCCGGATTGAATGGCCCGTGCCTGCGCCTCCGCCTTGTCCTGTGCGGATCTTCGGCGCTGTTTGTTCTCAAATGACCATCCTTCAGGAGCGCCATTTCCGGCGGCAACTCGCAGTAGGTTGCCCTCATTATGAATCGTTCCTTGGCCTTCGAATTCCTCCTCTACGGTCTGTTGCTCGCCGGTGTCAGTTGGTTCATTCAGCGTGCCGCGCCTGATTTCGGGCGGGTGACGTTCGCCGCCGGCCTGGCCGGTGGTGCGATCAGTGTTCTGTGGGCCTTGCTGGTGTTGCGCGGCTATCGGCGGCGGTGGTGGATGATCCTCACGCTCGCCGCCGTCGGCTTTACGTTGCTTTCGCAAGCCGTCATCACTTGGATGCAGCCGACGGGTGGAGAGGGAGCTCCGCCCACACGCTTGGTCGCCGTCTGGATCACCGTGCTGCTGGTGTTTTCTTTCGCCCTGCTGATGAACCTGCTGCATGGCCAGGGGCGCGAGGCTGAGGCTTCGGCGACAGCGGCGTCGACGCCAGCGTCGAGCACGACGAAACGCTAACAGCCGACCCGCGCGAAAAGGCCTCCCGTCAGACTAAGGCGGTGAGATCCGTAACGGATGCGTGGTTTCTGTTGACGCACGACGCTACTGCCTAGACTTTGAATCTGAACTAAAGCCTATGTCTGACTTCTTCCAAACCGGCGCCATCGCCACGCTGCATCGTCTCGGCCGGCCCGACACGGCGCGGTTGGAGCGCGACCTCATTGAGTTCGCCAAGGAAACGCCCATTGCCCTGGTGCTGCCCTGCCACATCCGCGAGGTCGGAACGAAAGCGCTCCGGCTCATTGCCCGCGAACTGAAGGCCGTGCCCTACCTTAAACAGATCGTCGTCGGTGTGGACGGCGCCAACTCGCGCGGGTGGAAGAAGGCCCGGCATTTCTTTGCCCAACTGCCGCAGAAACCCACCCTCCTCTGGAACGATGGTCCGCGCATCCAAAGCCTTTACCGGAAGCTGGAGGATGCCGAATTGGGGCCCGGCCCGGCGGGCAAGGGCCGTAATGTCTGGACCTGCTTCGGCTACGTGCTGGCCAGCGAACAGGCCCGCATGGTGGCCGTGCATGACTGCGACATCGTCACTTACAACCGCGAATTACTGGCTCGGCTATGCTACCCGGTGGCGCACCCGAGCCTTGGCTTCGACTTCTGCAAGGGCTACTACGCCCGAGCGACGGACAAGCTCAATGGCCGTGTCATGCGTCTGCTCGTCACGCCGCTGCTGCGCGCGCTCAAGACCATCATTGGCCAGCATCCCTACCTCGTTTACATGGATACCTTCCGCTATCCCCTGTCCGGCGAGATGGCGCTGGATACCGACCTGGTGCGCCGCGTGCGCATCCCTCACGACTGGGCGCTGGAGGTGGGCATGCTGGCCGAGGTCTTCCGCAATACCGCGCCGCGGGCCATCTGCCAGTCCGAGTTGTGCGAGAACTACGACCACAAGCACCAGGAACTTTCTGTGCGCGACTCCGACAAGGGCCTGAACAAGATGGCGGTGGACATCTCTCGATCGTTCTTCCGCCGCATGGCCGCCGAGGGCATCAAGCTCGACGCCGGGCTGTTCGATACGGTCCTGAGCGCCTACATGCGGCAAGCCGAAGACACGCTGCGGTTCTACTCGGCCGACTCCGCCCTCAACGGTTTGCGCTACCCCCGCCACGAGGAGGAAAACGCCGTCGCGACGTTTGTCCGCAGTATACGTATCGCCACCAAGGCCTTTCAGGAAGATCCGCTCTGGTCGCCGCTCAACTCGAATTGGAATCGCGTGGAATCCGCCCTGCCCACATTTCTTGGCGAGTTGCGCGAAGCCGTGCGGTCGGACAATGAGGATTAGCGATGGAATACCTAGCGAACCTCCTCCGCAAACTGGTGCTGGGTCTGGCGGGGATGGCCGGGGCGAGTCTGCTGGCCATGGTGGCCATCACGACAGCCGACGTCATCCTGCGCAAGTGCGGACATCCGTTGCCTGGCGCGTACGACATGGTCAAGATCGCCGCCGCGCTCACGATTGCGTGCGGGCTGCCCTACACGACGGCAATCAAAGGCCATGTGGCGGTGGAGTATTTCCAGCACCGGCTGGGGCGGCGCGGACGAGCGATCGCGGACACGGGGATTCGTGTGGTAATCCTGAGCTTGTTTGGTGTCTTCACTTGGCAGCTCATCCGGTACGGGACGGCGTTGTGGCGAAGTGGCGAGGTTAGCATGACCCTGCAATTGCCGGTATTCTGGGTGCCGTATGTGATGGCGTTCTCCTGTGGGATGGTGGTGCTCGTGACGTTGTATCACCTGTTCCATCCCGGGAAGGCGCTGCTCAAGCCGTGACAGCCCGAGGGGACTTGGGGACAAGCCTCGCACACTCCAAGTCGGTGAAAACAAAAAGAACTGACTCTGCCGGCATGAACCTACGCACTGCAATTCAAGGGCGGTCGCTGCCAGGCGGGGGAGTGGTTGAGAACCGGCTGTATTGGATGGCGCAATGAAACCTCAGGTGGCCAATCTGTTCCTTGGGATGCCCAGCCGACCGACGGGTCTGCCGCGAGGGGGCTTGCTCACGATCGGTCTTCTCTCTGTGGGGGCGCTGCTCGCGGAGCATGGATTCAGCCTGGATGCGGTCGCCATTTTCTGGGTTCGCGTTTTTGAAGCCCTGCTCGGCGGGGCTTATGTCGCCGACCGGGCCCTCATGCTTGTGCGCGGGCCGGCACGGTGGAGCATCGTCCGGCAGCGCCAGTTCGAATACGGCGTTCTCGTCCTCTTCGGGCTGTTGGCGGCAGGGTTGGCCCTTTCTTCTGCCGGTGCGGCCAGCATGGTGCGGTTCTTTCACCAGAACGCACGGGGGGATCTGGGCATCCACCTCCTCAAACTCTTCTTGCTGGCCAACGTGTTGGTGCAACTGCTGCGTTTGCAGCAGCGGCTGCTCTCTCGCGGGGCAAGGCCCGAGTGGATGCTCGCGGGGTCTTTTGCCATGCTGATTCTCGCGGGCACATTGCTCCTGCTGTTGCCGCGGGCCAGCGCAGTACCCGGCAAGCCCATCGGAGTGCTGGACGCGCTATTCACCGCAACGAGCGCCAGTTGTGTGACCGGATTGACGGTTCGGGACACGGGCACCGAGATTACACCCTTTGGCCAGGGAATCCTGCTGGCGCTGTTCCAGGCGGGCGGCCTAGGGATCATGACGTTCGTCGCCTTTCTGGCAGTCACCTCGGCGGAGTCGCTGCCGGTGCCGCACATGCTGGCCTTCCGGCAGATCGTGGGGGCGCGAACTCCCGCCATTCTGAGGCGGCAGGTTTTGGCGATCGCTGCGTTCACGGCACTCGTGGAAACCGCTGGCGCCATCTGCCTTTACGCCTGCCTGCCTCCGGAGCAGGACCGGTTGGCCAAGGTGGGCTGGAGTGTGTTTCATGCGGTCTCGGCTTTCTGCAACGCAGGTTTTGCGTTGTCGGCGGACAGTCTGACCAGCTTCCAAGCGCATCCGGGTGTGATGTTGACGATCATGGGCTTGATCGTTCTGGGAGGATTCGGCTTCTTAGTCGTCACGGATCTTCTGGGACTGCAAGTTTCGCGATTGCCGCTCATTCGGCGAATCCCATGGGTGCGGCGGTACAACCAGCGCGTTCCGGTGTACCGCATTCCGGTGCAAACGCGTCTTTCGGCGCTCGTAACCGGCGTTTTGATCTTCTGCGGTTTGGTGGGCTTCTGGGCGTTGGAGGCGGGGAACCTCCTGGCCGAGAAACCGCCGCAGACCCAGTTTCTGATTTCAGCCTTTCAATCCGTCACCGCCCGCACCGCCGGCTTCAACACTATCGCCGTGGATCAACTCCAACCGGCCACGCTGCTGCTGCTGGTTGCCCTTATGGTGGTGGGGGCATGTCCCGTATCCACGGGCGGAGGCATCAAGACCGTGACGCTGGCCGTGCTGCTCTTGGCGCTGCGCGCCCTGATCGCCGGGCGCGAGCGAGTGGAGGTTTATGGCCGTGCCTTGCCCCAGCGGGTATTGCTGGCCGCACCGGCAGTCGTCGTCCTGTACGTGTTGGTGGCCTGCCTGGGTGTCTTTGGCCTGACTTTTTGTGATCCGCAGTTGCCGTTCCGCAGCCTCCTGTTCGAGGCGGTCTCCGCCCTCAGCACGGTGGGACTCTCCACGGGCATCACCGCCCAACTGAGTCCGGGGAGTCAGTTGATCCTGTGCGTGCTGATGTTCATTGGACGCGTGGGGCCGATCTCACTGGTCCTGTCCGTGGTGCGCATGGAACGACCGACCCAGTACCAATATCCCGAGGAGGACCTGGTCGTCGGCTAGACGGAGCGCGAGCAAAGGTGAATACTCAATACTTATGAAATGTGCCGTCATCGGATTGGGCGACTTCGGACGTGCGGCTGCCATTGGCCTGGCCCGGGTTGGCGCCGAGGTCATCGCGATTGATCTCAGCATGGATCGTCTCAACCTGGTGAAGGACGAAGTCACCCTGGCCATCCAGATGGACGCTACTCACCGCGACGCCTTGACGGCGCAGGAGATTGACAAGGTGGACGTGCTGGTAGCGGCCATCGGCCAGAACTTTGAAGCTCAGGTGCTGGTGGTGGTGCATGCCCGGAAACTGGGAATCAAGCGCATCGTGGCCCGGGCCATGACGGAGGACCATCGGCGCGTCCTGGAAGCCGTGGGCGCCAATGAAGTCTTCAACCCCGAGGAGGAAGCCGCGCGGAGCATGGTGCAGCGACTCACGATTTCCCACATTCGTAACTACTTCGAGCTGGCCGACGGCTTCAGCCTGGTCGAAGTGGAAGCGCCCAAGGAGGTCGTGGGACGCACGCTGCGCGAACTGGACCTGCGCCAGCGGTTTCGCGTGAATCTGGTGGCGATCAAGCGCATGGCCGCCGACTCAAACGGCGTGCGCTCGCTCCAGGAGTTCAAGGCCGTGCCGAAGCCGGAGGACGTTATTGAAGCCAGCGATGTATTGGTCGTGGCCGGGAGCGTGCTCGATCTGGCCCGGTTCGTGGGGGACAACTCCTGACCCAGTGCTCGCTCACTTCCCGACACACCAATGAGCCCCACATCCACGGAACTCCTCGCCACGATCTTCTTCGGCCTGGCCGTACTGCACACGTTCTGCGTGAAACGCTTCGCGCGGTGGGCCCACCAGTACCCTGCCGGATCGGTGAAGGAGAACCTGCTCCACTTTCTGGCGGAGACCGAAGTGGTGTTCGGACTCTGGGCAGCCGCATTGTTCCTCGGGGTGGGCGTGCTCAAAGGTTCGGTCCACGACGCAGTGGTTTATATCGAGAGCCTCAACTTCACCGAACCGAAGTTCGTATTCGTTATCATGGTGGTGGCGGCGACGCGCCCGGTGGTCAAACTAGCCGAAGCGCTGATCTCGCTGGGGGCGCGCGCGTTGCCGCTGCGGGAAGGGCTTTCCTTTTACGTGGCGGCCCTGATTCTGGGCCCGCTGCTCGGCTCTCTCATTACCGAGCCAGCCGCCATGACGTTGCTCGCCCTGGTGCTCAAGCGGCGTTATTTCGATCATGGCATCAGCCGAAAGCTGGCCTACGCCACGCTCGGGCTGCTCTTTGTGAACGTGTCCATCGGAGGCACGCTCACGCATTTTGCCGCGCCGCCGGTGTTGATGGTCGCCGCCACGTGGAATTGGGACACGATGTTCATGCTGACGCATTTTGGCTGGCGTGCGGCGACAGCCTGCGCGGTTTCGACCGGGTTGATCGCGCTGTGCTTTCGCCGGGAACTCTCCGCCTTGGCGCCGTTGCGCGACGAGAGCGCCGGCGTCCCGGCGTGGCTGACCGCCACTCACCTGGGGGCACTGGGATTGGTGGTGGCGTTCGCGCATCATCCGGACGTTTTCTTCGGGATCTTCATTCTGTTCCTGGGTTTGGTCACGGCGACGCGGGAGTATCAGGAGGCGCTCAAACTGCGGGAAGGATTGCTCGTCGGCTTCTTCCTTGCGGGTCTAGTCACGCTCGGTTCGCTTCAGGCTTACTGGCTCAAACCGCTGATCCAAAGTCTCAGCGGCAATGCCCTCTTCTATGGCGCGACAGCCCTGACGGCGCTCACGGACAACGCGGCCCTGACGTATCTCGGCTCGTTGGTGGAAGGCATTTCAGACGAACTGAAATACGCGCTGGTGGCCGGTGCCGTGACGGGCGGTGGCCTGACGGTCATCGCCAACGCGCCAAACCCGGCGGGCATCGGCATCCTACAAGGCGCGAAAGTGTTCGAAGGCGAAGGAATCAGCCCGCTGGGCCTGTTCCTGGGCGCGCTGCTGCCCACCGCCGTGGCGGTGGTGTTCTTCTGGCTCGTGCCGCATTGACGGTGGCAAAGCGGCCGTCCAGGTGCGAACTTCCCCGTGATCCTGTTATGAGCTGGTTTGAATGGGCGGAAGCGCTGAGTTACGTGGTGACCATCGTCGGTTTGCCGATGGCCATTGTGGTGTTCATGTACGAACAACGCCGCAATCGCCAGAGTGAGGAGGAGGAAATTTACCAGCGGCTGTCGGATGAATACACCGAGTTCCTCAAACTCGTTCTGGCCAATCCCGACCTGCAACTGTTGCGCAAGCGTCCCCACACCGAACCGCTGTCCGACGAACAAAAGGAGCGCAAGGTCGCCATTTTTAGCATTCTCGTCTCGCTGTTCGAGCGCGCCTATCTGCTCGTGTACGAAGAGGACATGGACCGGCAAACGCGCCGCATGTGGCAATCGTGGGAGGATTACATGCGCGAGTGGTGTCAGCGCCAGGACTTCCGCGAAGTGTTGCCGGAACTGCTCCAGGGCGAGGACGAGGATTTCTGCGCGCACATCCGCCGCATTGCCGCGCAGGTCACCCCCCCGGTCGTCGGCGGCCTGATCTTCGGTCGGGAGTGATCGTCCACGGGGCGCCCAACCCGGCGGGAGTGGGCATCCTGCACAGCGTCCGGGTGTTCACGGGCGGGGGTATCCGTCCTTTGGGGCTTTCACTTGGGGCGTTGCTCCCGACGGCGGTGGCCAGCGTGTTCTTCTGGCTGCTGCACTGAATGGCCTGCGGGTGGGCGAACCATTGCGGGGCTTCCGCAAGGATTCCAGGACTCCATTCACTTCCGGGCGAACAACCGTCCGCGCGCATCTGAAGTGATGGCCACTACGGCTGGATGGGTGAGCTTGCGCTCGGGGGTGATCGCGTAGAACTGCTGCTGGCAGTCCTCCGTTTGCCCAATCACGCGAAACCCAAACCGCTGGACGGTTTCCGCCACGACAATCGTAGGCACCGACATAAAACCCAAGCCGTGGAGGGCAAGGACGTTGACCAGGGCCGGGTCTTCAATCTCCCCGACCAACCGGGGACGAACGCCGATGACCTGAAACCACTTTTCCAGCGAGCGGCGCAATCCGCTGTTGGCCATGGGCAGGAGCGCCGGGGCGCCATTCAGCGACTTGGGAAAGCCAAGCCGCAGCTTCGCCGCCAGGCGTGGTTCCGCACAGAACGTCACGCCGCATTCACCCAGAAAATGGTTGAACACCTTGGTGGTAACGCCACTGGAGGCCGGTTCATCAGCCAGCACTAGGTCCAGCCGATACGCCGTCAGTTCCACCAGCATGTCCGAGACTTTCGTCTCCCAGCAGGACAGTTGCACCGGTTGCGGCAGGCGAAAGATCGGCTCGATGATTTGAAAGGTGATCAGTTTGGGCAGCGCGTCGGCCACGCCGAGCCGCAGCCGCAACGGACGCGATGTGGGCCGCTGCTTCATCGAGTTCAACAGGTCCTGCCCGATGGAAAAAATCTCCTCGGCATAGACGAACACATGCTGGCCGGCCTCAGTCAGCGCCAGGGCCTTCCCGCCACGCCGAAAGAGCTTTCCCCCCAACACGCCTTCCAGCGCCGCAATCTGCGCGCTGATGGTGGGCTGCGAGACGTGCAGTTTTTCCGCCGCCTTCCGCAAGCCGCCCTCCCGGGCGACCGTCCAGAAGTATCGCAGATGATGGTAGTTCAGGAATTCCACGCGGGCAGGGTATTCGCTTAAACCGAAGAGTCCATTCCAAAAGACGTAATAGGCTAAGTGCGACGCTGAGCCTAATGTGGCGGCATGCAAACGGCAATCATCTTGAAAGACTTCAGCGCCTTGTCGCCCGAGGCAGTCCAGGTCAAACACGCAATCGCGCCGACACGCACCGAGTCTCCATCACGACCGTCAGTCAAGAGCGGCGATCTGGGCGAGGACTTGCGCGAAACGCAGCAGCTTCGCTACACGGCGCCGCTCGCGAGCCCCGATCCTTACCGGCATTGGGGAATCAGCGACTGACTGGATCCAGGGCGACCATGCAACGCATCAAGCGCATCGCGGTAACGGTCGTGGGAGGCACGGTGTTGGCCTTGGGCATCGCATTGATTGTGCTGCCGGGGCCGGCTTTCATCGTGATCCCCGCCGGGCTGGCGATTCTGGCGGTTGAATTCGCATGGGCGCGACGATGGCTGAACAAGGCACGCGGGTTTTTGCAGAGAGGGAAACTGCTGGTTCACCGAAAGGAAATCGCGTGAGGTGGCTCAATCTGCTCTTCACGTCAGTCGTCGTGCTACGGACGCCGTCGCGCGGGTCGCGTGCTACGTTCGCCGACCGGAGGGGCTGGCGCTGAATGCGAAGCATCAAGCGATCATTTGGCCGTTTGAATATGCCCAGAACGGAGAGGGATTGCCTCAGGCTGGCGCGGCGCACCATGTCCGGGGTTTGGGGCGAACCCGGCGTGTCACGCCTTTCCCTCTCTCGTCTCCCAGCATTGAACTCGACTCAACCCAATCCATGATAATCCGATTCCACACGCTCGGTCTCAGCCTCAACGCCAACTTGCGCCGCTGGTTGGAACGACCGCTCGAACGGCTGGGAAGCCGCATTTCGGTTGCCGCTGCCGCGGTGGTGCTCGAACAGCGGCACGGCGACGCCCCCGCCTTCCGCGCGTTTGTCTCGCTGGCCGTTCCCGGACCGGACATCCATGCCGAAGCTCGCGATCACACGCTGGAAGCGGTTTGGCGCAAAGTGACCACCGCCTTGTGCAAGCAGATCGAGCTGCGCAAGACCTGTCAGCAACACCGGCACAAGAGTCCCCGCCAACATCGGCTGATGGCCGGCCGTTGGTCCGGCGCGCCGGCCGGCGGACGGGTTTGAGTCCGCCATACCCGTGTTAGCGTCGCAAGCACAAACAGACGAAGAAAGGCCGAAGCATGAAGAACGGAACAAAAACAGACCGGAGTAACCAGAACAATGGTGGCACGCCCGAATACAAGCGAATCCATTTTGAATTCGCCTCCCCGATCGCCGAATCGGTGGCCATCGCCGGCACTTTTAATGACTGGCGACCGAACGCCACGCCGATGATCGCTCTAGGTCAAGGGCGCTGGATCAAGGACCTCACCTTGCCGCCCGGCACTTACGAGTACTGTCTGGTGGTGGACGGCTGTAACTGGTCACACGATCCCCGCATTCCTGAAACGGCACCCAACCCGTTCGGCGGATTAAACTCGGTTCTGCGAATACCGCCCGGGCCTGAGCCTTGAACCCGCCTTGCACAGGCCTTGGATGTACGACCCCTTGGCGCGTTGGAAAGTCGATGTCTTCAATGGGATGCCGGTTGCGGAAAGCGCCGGGCTTCGGAGAAGGCGGAGGGTCACCTTCCCGCGTAGCACCCGGTCCTTATCCCGCCGGAGACGGGGAGACGTCACCGGCGACGGGGCAATCCCGCAACTGATCCAATCGGCGCTGTTTATGGCACACGATCGAATGCAACGGCGGCGGTTTGAATTCAAATACGTCGTGAACGAAGACCTGGCACAGGCGATCCGCGTTTTCACGAGTGGACACCTGGAGCTGGACGAATCGGGTGTGGGCCAGCCGCACAACGCCTATCGCGTCAACAGCATTTATCTCGACTCGAACCAGTTTCATACCTTCGAAGACTGGGCGAACGCGAACAGCAACCGCTTCAAGCTGCGGATGCGCTTCTATGATGTGGATCCGGACACGCCGGTCTTTCTGGAGACCAAGCGCCGGGTGGGGACTTGCATCCTCAAACAGCGTTGCGGCATCCGCAAAGCGGCTGCCCCGCTGATCCTGGCCGGGCAGTTTCCTCCGCACGATCTGCTCGTCTCACCGCAGGCGAAGGCGCACGCTGCGTTGGAGCATTTTCTCACCCTTACCTGCCGGCTCCAAGCGAAGCCGAAGGCGTTGACCACCTATCTCCGTGAAGCCTACATCGCCCCGAACGACCCGGGTGTCCGCGTGACTCTGGATCGAGAGGTGCGGATTGCGCCACGCCACACCTTGGATTTCGACTTGAGGCTGCCACAGTATGTGCAGCCGTTTGGCGACCGCGTGATTCTGGAGCTGAAGTTCAACAACCGCTTCCCCGGGTGGTTCCGCGAGATGATCCAGAACTACAACCTGCGGGAGGGCGGTGCGGCCAAGTATTGTGAAGGCGTGGCCGCGATCTGGAAGCGGGAACACCGGCATTGGTTTGGCCGCACACGCCCACCAGCCGCCGCAAACCCCGCAATTGGGGAACGGCGCGACACCCGCTCCTTGGAGCTGAATAGAACGGCAGCGGCCGGTCCGAATGCGAGACAACAAATCGAATCCATTGTCGGGGCGCGGCGGGACTGACTTCGCGCCGCCGTAGTCGGCATCTTCTGCGATCATTCCCGGCGGCGTCAGCCACCCCGCGATTCAGGCCACCTCTTCCACCACCACATTCGGACCGCTCCGGCCGATGATCTTTACCGCCCGGCCTTTTTCCACCATTTCGCCGCGCGTGATCACGTCGAGGAGTTGATCATCAAAACGCGCCTTGCCACCGGGACACAGCGGAGCGATGGCCACGCCGACCTGGCCCAGCCGCGTCTCCAGTTGCGCCTCCAGGGCCGCCACCGATGCGACGCCGCTGGCCGTTTGCGAAACCAGTTGGTGGTAAAGCGGGGTCTGGGGCAGAAACCGGGCCAGGACCAGCGCGAGAACAAAGGACACCACGACCGCCAGCCCCAGGTCCCGCAGGGGCAACTGCAATTGCGGGAACGAAGGCACGAGCGGCGTGCCCGGATACATGTCCACCATCCCCATGACGATGGCCACCAGCATCAAGACCGCGCCGGTGACACCGGCAATGTAGTGGCCTGGAAAGACCAGCAGTTCCAGTAGAACCAGGATCAATCCCACCACAAAGACAATGACCCAACCGGCGGCCGAAAGCCCCGCCACGTAGCCACCCAGGAAATAGATCGCGAAGGCCACAATCCCAACGATCCCGGGCAGACCGAAGCCCGGCGTCTTGAACTCGATGTAAAGACCCACGATGCCAACCACGAGGAGAAGCGGCGCGATGGTGTTGATCCAAATGCCGAGTTGCTCCGTTCCCGTCGGCTTGATCTCCACCCGCCGCGCCCCGGCATATCCCAGTTGTTCCAGCAACGCACTCAAGGATTCCACCGTTCCCGAGGACAGCAACGGCCTGGGCGGGTCGCCGTATTCCTTGGCGGCCTGCCGATCGGTGAGGGTCAGAATGCTGCCCTCCTTGTTCAGCACCTCGTCCCCCATCTTCAACTCCTTCGTCTTGTCAATCATCGCCTCGATGACGTCAATGTTGTGTCCGTTCTTCTCCGCCTGGGTGCGCACCAGCGCGCGAATCGCCGAAGTCATCTTGGCCTCGACGGTGTCGGGCATTTTCTCCACCCCCGTTCCGCCGGGGGCCATCATGATGGGCGCCGCGGCGCCGATGACGCTCTGCGGCGCCATGTAGATCTTCTGCGTGGCGACGGAGATAAACGCGCCAGCGGAAAACGCGCGGTCGTTGACGTAGGTGAAAGTCGGACCTTTGAACTTACTGATGATCTGGATGATCTCCTCGGTCACATCCACCCGCCCGCCATCGGTGTTCATGTCCAGGATGAGCGCATCGGCGTTGGCCTCCATCGCCTCTTTCACGCCGCGTCGAACTACATAGACCAGCGGCGGCATGATGTCCTCCCGGATGGGGAGAATGAACACCTTACCGGTCGGCGCCACCGGCGAATCGGTTTGCGCCGTGAGACCTTGCAGGCTGGTCAGCAACAAACCGCCCAGCAGCCAGGCGGAAACGGTTCTGAAATTCATGCCGCAGCTTACGACCGGACGCCCGGCGTCACAAAGCAGAAACCCGCACTGGCCTTGACTGGCTTGGCTGTGTCGCTGCTGAAAGTCACCGGTTAAGCTTGTCAGTCGCCGGGCAAGCTCGTCATCATCCGGCCATGAACTCAACACTCACTCTCTTCGGTCTGCTGCCCGGCCGGCTCGACATGGTGCTGTACGCCGTGGGCGGCGTGGTGCTCCTCGTGGTCGCGATCCTCGTGCTCAACTTCGGCATGATCTACATTCGCGCACTGTTCTCCGGCGCCAAGGTCACCTTCACCGAGCTGGTCGCGTTGCGCCTGCGCAGCGTGCCGGTGGGCATGGTCGTGGATGCCCGCATCACCGCCGTCAAGTCCGGTCTGCCACTGACCATTGACGACCTCTCCACGCACTTCCTGGCCGGCGGCAACGTGCAAATGGTGGTGCTCGCGCTGATTGCCGCCAAGAAGGCCGCCATCAATCTGCCCTTCGACCGCGCCTGCGCCATTGACCTCGCCACCAAGGGCACCGGCAAGACCGTGCTCGAAGCGGTGAAAACCTCGGTCAATCCCAAGGTCATTGACTGCCCCGCTCCAAGCGCCGGCAAGACGACCATTGACGCCGTGGCCAAGGACGGCATCGTCATTCGTGCCAAGGCGCGCGTGACCGTGCGCACCAACCTCGACCGCTTCGTCGGCGGCGCGACCGAGGAGACCATCATCGCGCGGGTGGGCGAGGGCATCGTGTCCACCATCGGCTCGGCCAGCAGTTACAAGGAAGTGCTGGAGAATCCTGACCGCATTTCCAAGACGGTGCTGGACAAGGCGCTCGACAGCAACACTGCCTTCGAGATTCTGTCCATTGACATCGCAGACGTGGACGTGGGCGAAAACGTCGGCGCGAAACTGCAAGCCGAGCAGGCTGAGGCCAACAAACTGATCGCGCAAGCGCAGGCCGAAGTCCGCCGCGCCGCCGCCGTGGCCACCGAACAGGAAATGGTGGCGCGCGTTTCCGAAATGCGCGCCCGCGTCGTGGAGGCCGAGGCGCAAATTCCCATCGCCATCGCCGGCGCCTTTGAGAAAGGCCACCTGGGCATCATGGATTACTATCGCATCCGAAACGTGCAGGCGGACACGACCATGCGCGAGAGCATCGGGAGCGACCGGCCGGACGCGTCGTCCTCCGGTGCGCAGACAGCCAAGAAGTAAGTTTGGGGACCGTGCTCATGCCTGTGCATTTCGCGAACGGACTCTTCGACCAGCCGTGGCTGGTCGCGGTCTTCATCATCGTTGGTTTGATTTCCAACTGGCTGATGAAACGCCGCCAGGAGCAGGAAGTCGCCCGCCGGCCCGAGGGCGAACGGCCGGCCGCACCGGAGAAGCCCGAGGAGGAATTCGATCTGGAAGCCGCAATGCGCCGGTTGCTCGGGGAACTGCCCTCTTCTCAGTCGGCCCCGCCACCCGTCATTCCGGGCGCCCAACGCCCGCCCCCGCTGGCCGATTCACGTCAAGCCGACGCTGGAGAACTGCGATCAGGTCAGAGTTGGCAGGAAGAAGCCGAAGAAGGTTGGGCTGAGGACGGCGAGCAACTGCGCCCGGCGCCGCCGCCCTTGCGCCCGCCTGTTTTTTCGCAGTCGGCGGTGGGTGTCACCGTTCCCACGGAAGCGCAGGCGCAGGCTGCCCGGCGTTTCGCGCAGTTGAACGAAGCCGGCCAGCACCCGGCCACCGTGGTTCACGGAGGCGACTCGCGTTTGCGCGCCGGCGCCCGGGCGGCGTATTGGCGCAATCCGCGAAACGCGCGGCAGGCTTTCGTCGCCTCGTTGGTTTTTGGCCCGCCCAAGGGCCTGGAGCCTTAAGCCCATCGAACGCCGCGGAAACCCATGACACTCATCATCACCCTGTTGATTCTGGGAGCGGTGTTGCTGTTCTTGGAAACCCTGCTGCCCGGCATGGTCGCCGGCATCATCGGGTTCATCTGCCTGCTGGCCGCGATTACGCTGGGCTATCGGGACTTTGGGGCGCAGACGGGGAGCATCCTGGTGGCGATCGTGTTGGTGGGCTTGGTCTGCGGCGTGTTCATCTGGCTGAAGTTCTTTCCCGAAAGCCGCATCGCGCGGAAGTTCATTTCGCAGGGCGCCGTCGGCGAACTGGACGTCGAGAAGCCGGAGTTGCTCAATGGCACAGGCGTGGCGCTCACGCAATTGCGCCCGTCCGGCACGGCCCGCATCAACGGCCAGCGCGTGGACGTGGTGACGGAGGGCGGGCTCATCGAGCGCGGCGCGAAGCTCAAAGTGGTGGCGATCGAGGGGTCGCGCATCGTGGTGCGAGAGACGTGAATTGGATAGGCCGCAACCGGGAGAAGGAGAACTGCGTCGGCGTCGCATTGGAATACAGGCCGGTGGTTTGGACCGGCCCGGCCTGCCTGTGAAATTCATCATTCTGCATTCCCATTTCCGACCCGGCGGCGTGCGCCGTGTCATCGAACTGGCGGCGCCACATCTGGTCCGCGCGCTGAACCCCGCCGTCACGGAAGTCGTGCTGGCCGGCGGCGAGCCGCCCGATGACGGCTGGCTCACCCATTTCCGCAGTCAGTTGAGCGGAGTCGCAACCTCCTGCTGGATCGAATCTGCGCTCGGCTACGTGGCCGAGCAACGACTGTCACCCCGCGAAATCCGGCAACGGCTCCACCGGTTCTTCGACGAACGGCTGCAAGGACTGACTGGCGACGACTGTCTCGTCTGGGCGCACAACCAAAGCCTCGGCCGGAATCTCCTGCTCACGCGCGAGCTGACGCGCCAATGCAGCGTCCGCGGCATCCCGTTGGTGCTGCATCACCATGACTGGTGGTTCGACAACCGCTGGCAACGCTGGCCCGAGTTGCGCCGATCCGGTTTTCGCTCCGTCGAACAGGCGGCTGAAACGCTGTTGGTCGCCGCACCAAACGTCCGTCACGCCACGATCAATGGCGCGGACTTCACCGCACTCCGCAAATACTTCAGTTCGCAAGCCGGTTGGCTGCCCAACCTCATGCCGCACACCCGGCCACCGGTGAAGGCGCGGGTCACCGCTGCCCGCCAATGGCTCAAACAGCAGTTGAACGATCACACCGCCCCAGTCTGGCTGATTCCGTGCCGCATGCTGCGGCGCAAGAACGTGGCTGAAGCGCTGCTGCTCACGCGCTGGCTGCGGCCGGAAGCGTGGCTGGTGACCACGGGCGGCGTGAGTTCGGCAGATGAACAGGCATACGCTGACACACTCGCCGCCGCCGGTCACAAGCATCATTGGCGGCTTCGCATCGGCGTGCTGGCCGGCGACGAAACACGCAAACCCTCCGTGCCGGAACTGCTCGCGGCCAGTGAGGCCGTGCTGTTGACCTCGATTCAAGAGGGCTTTGGCCTGCCGTATCTCGAAGCCGCCACCGCGCACCGTCCGTTGATCGCCCGTCTTCTGCCCAACATCGCTCCCGACCTGCACCAGTTTGGCTTCCGATTTCCGCAGGCTTACGAGGAACTGCTTGTGCCGATCGCGCTCTTTGATTGGCAGTGCGAACGCGCCCGGCAGGAACGCTTCTTCCGCGAATGGCTTGGGCTGTTACCGCGCACCCTGCGACGTCAGGTGGAAGAACCCATTGCCCTCGCCTCAGTCCAACCGCCGTCCGCCATGCCGTTCAGTCGGCTGACGTTGACCGCGCAACTCGAAATCTTGACCGTGCCCGTGAAGGAATCCTGGCCGGCCGCTGCCGTGCTCAATCCGTTCCTGGAAACGTGGCGGCGACGCTCCGGCGCCGGTAAACTGCGGCCAACCCTGTGGCCACGCACAGCGGATCGCTGGCTCGGCCCGACGGCCTATGCGACGCGGTTTGTGGGACTCTTGGATGCCGGTTACTCGTTACCGGCCCAACCCCAGCCATTCGGTCGGACCGCGACCGGTCCCCGGGTCGCAGCGGGTTTGAAGTCGGATGCAGCCCAGCTTGTCCCGATCAGCGCTGCGACCGGGGACCGATCGCGGTTCGCTGCGGTGGATATGGTCCAGGCGAATCCGGCGCCCGCGGCACAATGCGATTTGTTGACTAAGACCCTCGCCGCCTCGAACCAATACCCCCTGCTATGGAGCAAACGCACATGACGACTCCTCGCGCGGTGCTCTTCGACGTTTACGGTACGCTGTTGCGCGTCGGCCCGCCTCCGGCGGATGCGGACGCCCGATGGGAACGCTTGTTCCTCGACTGCCTCGGCACAACGCCCCGGCTCAGCCGGCTGGAATTCTCGGTCGCATGCAGCCAAATCATTGCCCGGCAGCACGGCGTCGCCCGCGCCCGGGGCATTCCATTTCCTGAAGTGATCTGGCCCGCGATTGTCGATGAGGTTCTGCCAGAGTTTGGGCGATTGCCCGCGGCGCAGCAGGAAGAGTTCGTCTTCCGGCAAATGCAAACCGGACGCACCATCTCGCTGCAGGACGGCACGGGGGAAGTGTTGACCCGCCTGCGTGAGCGTGGCTGTCGGCTGGGGATTGCTTCCAATTCGCAGGCCTACACGCTGCAAGAACTACGCGAGCATCTCGCACCACTTGGACTTGGCTTGGACTTGTTCGATCCCGACCTGTGCTTCTGGTCCTTCGCGCACGGCTTCAGCAAACCCGATCCGCACGTTTTTCAGATGCTCACCACACGACTGGAAGCCCGCAGTGTCGTGCCGAGCGAAACCTTGATGGTTGGGGACCGCCATGACAACGATATCGAACCGGCACGCGCGTTTGGCTGGCAAACGTGGCAATTGACCGCTATGCCCGCTGCGAACGAACCGGGGCAGGGGACGTTCGCCCAACTGTTGGCGTGGCTGCGTTAAGCGCCAGCGTGGTGGCTCCCAAGCCAGCCGCCTTGTAGAGGATCAACTTCGATCTATAGCAACCGTGTCCGACCCGGAATGTAAACGGGGTAACTCCCATCCGGACCGGGCTTGACGGGCGGCTCCATGCCATCGCGGCAATCTTCCGGCTTGGGCGCATAGAAGAAATCAGAAGCGCTGGCCTGATCCCAGGAGACTTCCTTGCCGGTGTAGCAGGAGAGTTGGCCCATGATCGTGGTCAGGGTGCTGCGCACCATGTAATCGCCGTTGTTGATCGGTTGGCAGGCGCGGATGCTCGCGAAGAGCTTGTTGTGCTCGATCTGGTAAGGATCGGTGAGCGCTCCTTCGGCGGGCTTCCAACGCCAGTTCGTACCGCCCGTGATGCGGCAGGCGGTGATGTTTGCCTGGCCCTTGCTGCCAAGAATGATGCTGGACGACTCGTCGTAACAGCCCGTCGTCGTGCGACAGAAGGCATACACCCGCACGCCGTTCGGGAACTCGTAGATCACCGAGTGATGGTCGAAGACATTGCCATAGACCGGCTCGGTCATCGTCGAGCGTCCGCCCAAGCCGTGACACTTAATCGGCGCGGCCTCATTCAACGCCCAGCGGGCGCGGTCCATGTTGTGGACGAGCGATTGCGGTACGTCGTCGCCGGACAGCCAGGTGAAGTGATACTGCGTGCTGCATTGCCATTCGAGTTCGCTCAAGCCGGGTTTGCGCTCGGTGATGCCGTAGGGCGCGCGCAGGAAATTCTCCTCGATGGAGATGATGTCGCCGATCGCACCGTCGTGAATGCGCTGGACGGTTTCCGCGTAACCGGGGTGGTAGCGGCTGTGAAGACCCGAAACGATCGAGAGCTTCTTCTGTTTCGCCAGATCAATGGCCTGTTGCAGGGTCTTCATGCCGTACGGATCAATGCCGTGCGGCTTTTCTACGAAAACGTGCTTCCCAGCTTGAATGGCCGCCAGCGCATGCAGCGGATGAAACTTCGCGGCGTTGGCAATGCACACGACGTCCGAGGCCTCGATGACTTTCTTGTAGGCGTCGAACCCCGTGAAGCAATGGTCATCCGTCACCTGCACCTGCTCGCCCTTGCCGTCCTTGTTGAGCTCGGTCTTGATGGAGTCGCGGGCGGATTTCACGCGATCCATGAAGATGTCGCACATGGCCTCGAGACGAGTGCCGGGATCGGCCTTGAGGGCTTGTGCGCCGGCGCCGGTGTTCCGGCCGCCACAACCGATCATGCCGACCTTGAGGATGTCGCTGCCGGCAGCATGCGCCGCGGCGGCGACGCTCAACGTGGCGGCGGCTGTAGTCTTGGGTTTGCTCGCACAACCGGCAAGCAAGGCCGTCGCGCCACCGGCAATGCCAGCGGTGGAGGTTTTTAAGAAGTCACGGCGGGTGACTGGAGTAGTGCCGGATTGGTTGGCGTTCTTCATAGTGTGTGGGGCTAGTGGTTGCTTACTTCGTTTCCTTGATGCCGAGTTCCTTAAGCGTCCCGCGCAGCCAGGCGAGCGATTGCTCGATCATCGGCCCGCCCTGGCCTTCGCATTCGATGCTGAGCACGCCGTCGTAGCCGGCGTCGCGGAGCAGCGCGAGGCACTTCTTGATGTTGCCGGCATTCACGCCGCCGCCGAGCGGACAGGCGCTGACGGCGATACCCGTGTCCTTGCCGCGCAATGCTGCAGCCAGCGATTCGGAGACATCCTTCACGTGGACGTGGCTGACCTTCTTGAGGAAACGCTTCAGGAACTTCACCGGATCGTTGCCCGCAATGAAGGTGTTGCCCGTGTCCATGTTCATCCGCAGCCACGGGCTCTTCGCGAACGCCAGCATCTCGGCCATGCGGGCCGGGTTCGTCGTGAAGTAACCGTGCGGCTCGATGTTCACGACGATCTTGTGCGCTTCGGCCACGACCATGATTTGCTCGTAGCTCCGCTTCATGAGCGACATCGCCTCCGGATCCTTCAGCCCTTCCGGGGCGTGCAGGCCGTCGGTGGTGTCCACGCACGGACAGCCGATCTGCGCCGCCCACGCGATGGACTTCATCACGTAGGGTACGCCGCGCAACGGTCCGTCCGCCTGCGACAGCGGATAGGCGGCGTCCACTTGCGAGAAACGCACGCCGAACTTGTCCATCTTGCGCCGGAGCAGGGCCGGGTCTTCGTAAAGTGCCACGTGCGGCTGGTAGCCGAGGCCGTGAATCCAGCTCACGCCGTCAATCAGGCCGCATTCGATGTAATGCACGCCGTTCTTCTGCGCCCAGGCGAGGCATTTTTCGAAGGACCAATACGCGGAGTTGAAGGCGTCGGTGTGGAATCCAATTTTCATGAGCTGTTGGAGGGGTTGTAGAGTCGAGCCGGGATGGAAGCAAACCGAAAGTGGTGGCGGCCTACTTCGTCGCCGGCTGGCCCGCTGCCCACGCGCAACCCTGCCGGATCAGTTGCGGGACGCTGGAGTTGGTGAAGGCCTTCACGTCGTGGCCGAGCGTCGTCAGGAAGACCCGGCCTTTGCCGTAGTCTCGCACAAAGGCCATCGGATGGTCCTTCTTGTCCACCTTGGAGTTGGCATCCGCCACGATGTGAATCGGCGCATCGCCGGTGAGGCAGGTGTAAAGCTCATCGTCTGTTTCGAAATCCGCCAGTCCGCGCGTAACGGGATGGCCCTTGTCCGCGATATGTACGGTGAACGGCCCGCGGGCATCGTGCTGGGGTTTACCCGGGCCGGAGCCGTGCCAGACGCGGCCCACGATGTTTTGGAACTCTGGCCACTCGCCGTGCCACGCCCCGCAGGCGAAGTGAACACTCACCAAGCCGCCGCCGTTTTCCACGTAGCGCCGCAAGTTTTCGCGCGCGGCTACCCCCGGTCCCGGCGTCTCCCAGTTCTGGAAGTGCAGCAACACGACGGCGTAGTTTGTTAGCGTCGCAGAATCCAGCGCGTGCGGGTCTTCAAGGATGCGCACGACGAAGCGTTTGTCTTCCTCGAGCAACTGGCGTAGGGCCGGCGCGGTTTCGCGCCAGACGTGGCCCGGATAGTCCTGGCCGGTGACCAGCAGGACGCGGATCGGATTCGCTTGCGCTTGGAGAGTAATGGCAAAGGTCCAAGTGAGGAACAACGGTGCAAACCGGAAGAGTGCTGCCAGTGCGTTTGGCTTCATAACAGAATTCACGCTTGAACGTGCGCGGGTTGGTTCTTGGCCCGCTGGCGGGGATTCTGACCAGCGCGGCGGTTTTGGCAACGGCAAACACCGCCGATGAGCCGCCGCACCGTTCGGGACTCCGACGGCGTGCAACTGAATGTGCAACCCTGCCAGTGCCGGGCTAGAAACCGTAAGGCGCGATCGGCGGCGTGAAGTCCTCGGTCCACAGCGCACGTCCCTTCACGATATGCACCTCGTCCAGCAGCCCGTTGAAGAACAGATTCGGATTGTTGGCGGCGCCGATCGTCAGGTCGCGGTTGTTGGCGAGGTTGGTGGTGTTCGGGGCGGACTTGACCAGCTTGCCGTCCACAAAGAGACGCAGTGTCCCGGCGGATCGAGTGACTGCCAGGTGGTACCATTGCCCAACGGTGGGTGTCCAGGTGTGGCTGACGGGCACGACGCCGTTGATATAGAAATTCAGCACGGTCCCTTGAAAGACGAGAGACCACTCCGTGTATACGGCCTGGGTGTGCAAGCCAATGAGATGCAGAGTGCCCGAAGCGACGTTGAAGTTGGCCCACAGATCCACCGTGAAATCACCGGCGGCGAATGCCCAGTCCGAGCTGATCCCCAGATTCAGGTAGTCACCGTTGCCATCGAAGAGAATGCTGCCGCTCCCGAAATGGCTGTTGGTGGTGGAAACGCGGGCATTGCCGTAGACATTTACCGGGTGGCCCTGCGCGTCCAGGATCGCGGTTGCCCCGTTCGTGCCATCACCATGCAGGAGGATTCCCGCATAGGGACGGCCGAGCACCCGATAAAACACCGGCAGTTGTGCGGTACACGTCGCGCCCGTATTGGGGATGTTGGCGAGCGCGGCCCACGAATTGGTCCAAGGCCCGGTCACCGAGGGCGACCACTCGATGGTGAAAGTGCCGAGAGCGGGCGGAGCTGTCCAAGTAAGCGTACCGCCATGCGTGGCATCCACGATGACGATGTCGGACTGAGCCGGGGCTTGGCAGAGGGTGAAGGCGAGGCCAAGACCCACGGCGATGGTGGCTGGTGTACGACTCCGGCGCGCGGAGAGTAAGTGAATCGTCTGCATAGGGGGTGTCGCTCCTTCTTCGTGAGGGATGTTCGCTCACATAAGTGTGTTTGTCCGCGGGGCCAATGGAGCCACGCGTTCGAGTTGGTTGTGAACAAGGCGACAGTAGGCCCGAGCGCCCCAACATTCAAGCCGTTCCATGGCCTGACCGGAGTCCGCCTGTCCGCGGCAATGGAATGCCGCGCTGGAGGCTCGCCCTGAGGAAGCGCAAGACCTGGGCGGGGACAGGGATTGCGGTGCCGCCATTGACTTCTGCCGGAGCGGTTCGCAGAATCTGCGCGCCTTTGGGCGCTGAATCGAGCCTGACACAACAACCTGAGCCAACCGCACCAAATGACCCAGACACCCGCCAACAAATCCGCCGGGGCCATGATGGTGGCCTACTTCAAGGACTTCGGCATCCTCCGCGAAACCCGCAAGGAATACTGGGGCATCCAGATCGTCAACTTCCTCGACTGCACCTTCTACTTCGCGCTGCTCACCATCGCCACGCTCTTTCTCTCCGAGGACCTGGGGATGGACGATAAGCGCGCGGGTTACGCCACCGCCCTGTTCACGTCCGCGACCAGCTTGATGCTCTTCTTCTCCGGCCTCTATACCGACTGGCTGGGCATCCGGAAGTCCCTGCACATCTCGATGATCGCGATGATGATTTTGCGACTAGGTGTGATGGTGGTCGGGCTGATGCCGGACCTGCCGTACCGGGGCATCATCGCCAGCGTGCTGCTCGTCCTGATGGCGCCGTTCATGGCGGCAATCCAAACCGTATTTCAGGCCTCGTGCCAGCGCTTCACCACCAAGCGTTCGCGCAGCGCCGGGTTCAATCTGTGGTATCTCTTCATGAACATCGGCGCCGCGGCGGCGGGGTTCAGCATTGATATCGTCCGAAAACTCCTGGGCTTGCCCAACGTCCACATCTTCACCATGGGCGTGATCCTCGCGGCCCTTTGCCTGCTGGTCGGGTTGACCCTGGTCCGCACTGAAGACCAGCTCGCCAGCCCCGACGACCCGCCCGAGGCGAAGAAGGACGAAACCAAAGTGGAGCGCAAGAGCCCGCTGCAAAACCTCCGTGCGATTTTCAAAGAGCCCGCCATGTGGCGCTTGCTGGTGCTGGTCGCGTTGATCCTCGGCGTACGCGCCGTGTATGCCTATCTCTACCTGCTGATGCCGAAATACTGGTTGCGCACGATCGGCCCGGACGCGGCCATCGGCACGCTCAACGCCATCAACCCGATCGGGATCGTCCTCGGCTTGATCCTGTTCATCCCCATCGCGAACAAGTTCAACGTGTACAGCATGCTGGTCTATGGCGCGATGGTCTCGGCGTTCTCGCTGTTTCCGCTGGCTCTGCCGTGGCGGATGTTTGGCGGCGACATCGCGACGGCGCATTACCTCATGGCGCTAATCTGCATGGTCATCGTGACGATCGGGGAGGTGGTCTGGTCGCCCAAACTCTACGAGTACACCGCGGCGATTGCGCCCAAGGGACAGGAGGGCACCTATCTCGGGCTCTCGCTGGTGCCGTGGTTCGTGGCCAAGACGCTGGTCAGCGCGTTCTCGGGGCACTTGCTGGAGCATTGGTCGCCCGAGAAGGTGACGATCAACGGGGCGGAGGTGCCGCTCCAACAGGCGATGATCAACAACCAGTTGCCGTACTGGCAAACCCCGGCCGCGATGTGGTTGGTCCTGGGGCTTTACGCGTTCGCCGGCTGTTTGATCGCCGTCTGGTTGCGGGGCTGGCTGACCCGGGGTGTCCGGACGCAGGCCGACAAGCAACCCGCCGATGCGGCGGCGTGAGTTCCGGCGAGCCAACTATCGAGGCGGCGTAAGGAGGAAGCTGGCCAACCCGGGAAGATTGTCCGTGTTGATCAGGTCCACCCCGGCCTCGCGGAGCACCGACCAGAAAGCCGGCTTGTCCGGCGCACCCCAGAAGCGCACCCGCCGGCCCTGTTGATGCGCCTTCGCGACGATCTCCCGAAGCCGCGACCGCTCGTCCTCCGGCATCGTGCCCTCGCCGTTCCACTTGAACGACGGTCGCCAGGAATTGCTGATCCACGGAATGAGCGCGGTCGGGGCATCGGAATCCAGATCCGCCAACCCACCATCCAGCGCGGCATAGCGCACCGTTTCCCCGGCAAACATCTCCCGCGAACGATCGCCGCTGATGATGACCAGGACGGCGTTTGTCTGCTTCTGACCATCGCGGAACGTCGTGAGGATATCGGCGTAGTTCGTGAGGACCGCCCGCAACGCCGGGTAGAGCGTCTTCCAATCCGTCTTGAGATCAATCAGGAGCGTCTGCTCCGGCCCGTTCGGGAAGACCCGTCCGCCGTTCGTCCGGACGCGTTCCCGCAGCGGATCGAGGTAAAGCGCCTGCAACGTGCGCTCCGGCTTCACACCGCTGCGCGTGTGGGCTACCAGCAATTGGCCGTCCACGAGAAAGATGTCCGCCTCGATGCTGCAGAAGCCGTGGTCGAGCGCGTCCAGCAGCGGGCGGGTGTGAGCGTAATCGTTGTGGGCGTGGGCTTGGACCAGCGGAGGCGGTGGCGGGGCGATTTGCGACCGACCCACGGGCGCGGCGGCCCACACCAGAAAGGCCGCGAGCAGGGAAATGGCTTGTGCTTTCTTCATACGGCAACTCCGTTGATCACTCACCGCCCGCCAACCGACGCTTTCTTTCGTCAGCCGGGGCGAACGCCTGCTCCACGACCGGCGCGGCACTCAGCCGGCAATACTGGGCTCGGCGCGCTTCAGCTCCGGTCGGTTCTCCAGCTCCGCTTGCACGAGGTCCGCGACCATCGCGTCGAAACTCCACGTCCGTTTCCAGCCCAGCTCGGCCTCCGCTCTGCGCGGATCGCCGCAAAGACCGTTCGCGACTTGCTGATGGCTGCTGGTGCGGGCGGTGGTCTTGACGAACTCGCGCCAGTCCAGTCCGGCGGCGCGAAACGCGGCGGCGACGAAATCCTCGACCCGACGCTGCTGGCCGGAGGCGAAGACGTAGTCGCCCGGCTTCGCAGCCTGGAGCGAAAGCCACATGGCTTGGACGATGTCGCGGGCGTCGCTCCAATCGCGCTCGGCGCTGAGGTCGCCCAACTGAAGTTCCTTCGCGTCGCCTCTCTTGATGGCGGCCACGCCGAGGGTCAGGCGGCGGCTCAGGTAGTTCGGCGGGCGCAACGGTGATTCGTGGTTGTAGAGCATGCCCACGGCGACGAACTGCCCATACTTCTCGCGGTGCAGCCGGCCGAACTGGTCGGCCGCGAGCTTGGCGATGCCGTAGGGCGTCGCCGGCTGCTTCAGCGTGGTTTCGCTCTGCGGCGTCTCGGCGGGCACGCCGAAGACTTCGGCGGACGAAGCCAGGAAGACGCGGGTGTTCGGGCAAAGCTCGCGCGCGGCTTCGAGCAGGCGCAACGTGCCGAGCGTGATCGAAAGCACGCTTTCCTCCGGGACGAGGAAGCTCTGGCGCGAGTCGGTCAGGCCGGCGAGGTGATAGATTTCGTCGGGCTGGGCGGACTTGAGGAAGCGGACGAGCGAGAACGGGTCTTCCAGCGAGCCGGTCTGCCAGCGGACGGCGTTGAACTCGTCGGCGGGATAGCGGCGGCGCAGGACCGGCTCTTCGCGGTCGAAGGGGAACTGGAGCAACCCGTGGACTTCGTAGCCGCGCCGCAGCAACCCGCGGGCGAGATACGTTCCGTCCTGTCCGGCAATCCCTGTGATGGCAGCGCGTTTCATTTGGTTCCAAGGCAAAGGTCAGCGACGGGAGCCAGCCGCCGATGAGGTTGGATTTGTCGCTGAGCGAATCGGCTGACTCCCATTTGCTCCGCCGTCCGGTTGGACCTTCCCTTTTCTCCGGCTTTCAAGTTCGCCGGCAATCTGAACGACCACCGCCGTGAATGGCCGCCACTCGGAGGGATGATTCTCCCACCAGTGCAACGAAGCCCCGTAGCACATCTCGTCACAACGAAACTCGAAACTGGTTCCATCGCAGCCTGCAACCGTCGCAGGCCCGAGATAAAGAGGCACCAGAATCCCACGGATACGCTGCTGTAAGCCCTCCACTTCGGAATCGGTAAGCCAAAGCGTGTCGTCCTCAATCGTAGGGGACAAATCCTTCGGGTGACTGAGTCGTTCAACCGGATTCCTAAGCTTGTCGGAGTCGAGATCACTCCGCCAGATGGTGAAAGACGCAAAGGGCTGCTTCCCTTTAGCGAAGGGCAATGGCGCATACACCGTGCAGCGATATGCTGGCGCGAAGGACGGTGTGACCCAAAGCGAAAACACATGCCGGTAGCTCCCGCTTGCGGGAATGTCTCTGAGCTGCTGCTTGGCAGTTTTGCCGAGCGACTGGAACTCGCGCTGGAGGTCAGGCGTCATGTGATCTGCGCCGAAGCAACCCGCGGGCGAGATACGTTCCGTCCTGTCCGGCAATGCCTGTGATAGCGGCGCGTTTCATGGAGTGGCACAGGCATCTTGCCTGTGAAGTGGGGCGGCCATCCTGCCTGTCCCCGTGACCATTGCTCTGAAGCAAGTCTGTTTCGGCGCGCTCGCCGCAGGCTGGAAGCCTGTACCACTACTGGCATCAATTCGCTCAAGGGTTCCATCGCAGCCAGCAGTACAAGTTCTTTGCCCATTCCTTGAGGCGACTGGGACGCCTCAACCTCTGGTTCAGTTGTTCCTGAATCTCGCGCATATCGTAATAATGGCGTCCCTTGCTGAGTTCTTCAGCCAAATTCAGGCTCATCGGGTCTGGACGGTCAGGAAAGAGAAAGAGGAAAACCTCGCCGGACTTAAGGTCAAAGACATTTGAATATCTGGTGGCATATTCGTCACGGCTCCTGGCTGTATCGAGGATGTTAGCGGCGTTGGTGATAGCCGGCGTGGGATCCTGGCCAATCAGTTTGGAAGCGATGCCTCCATTCCAGCCCCAGGCAGCGCACCCTTTTCCCTTCACGACGTGCAAACGTCCGCCTTTGGCTCCAAGGAGGGCGAAGGCACCGCTCCGATCCGCGATCAGGAACGTGGCATAGGAGAACGTCGGCTCTTTGTGGTTCTCGTAGAAGGCAATCGCCTCGTCCACGCTGCCGCAACTCTCCAACATCCGTTCTGAGGGATTGCCTCGCACGCGTCTCATTTTGGTCTGCAGGGGTATCGGTGTGGCGTTGGTGACGCCCTCGAATGAAATCCCCGCAACACCATCAAAGGCCAAGCCCTTAGTGTTCATCCCTCCTTGGGCCCACTGATTCCGAAGCCCCACGTAAACGCAGCCAAGCCGGTTCTTCGTAGCAGGGACAAACCACGCTCGTGTGTGTGAGTTCTTACAGTCCTCGTTATTGCAGAACAGCGCGCGATCCGCATCCGCTAGCACAAGAATCGTACAGGCCTCAGCTGATACGTCGGCGAGCACGATGAAAGCGAGGAAAGAAGTAAGGCTCGCTATTAAACGTGCGTGAGGTGAGGACTGCGACATGGCGAACCGCCTAGCTCACGACATGCACCTCCGGCATCGGCGAGACGAACTTGCCGCCGCGCTTGAGGAAGTCGGCTTCGCGCTTCTTGAACTCCGTCATGAAGTGCCACGGCAGCGCCACGTAGTAATCCGGCTTCTGCTTCCGCGAGTCCGCTTCGGAGATGATCGGGATGTTCGAGCCGATGGTGTAGCTGCCCCACTTGACCGGGTTGCGGTCGGCCACCGCGGCCATCAGGTCGGGCGTCACGCCGGCGTATTGCAGGATGGTGTTGCCCTTGGTGGAAGCGCCGTAGCCGTGGACGAGTTTCTTCTGTTTCTTCGCCTTGAGCAGGAAGGCGCGCAGGTCCTTGCGAATCTGCTCGATGTTCTTGCGGAAGACGGCATAGGGCGCGTCGGTGTCGAGGGCGAGCTCGAACTCCTGGATGCGCAGGCTTTGCACGCGCTCGCGGGCCTCGGCGCTGGGGGCGACCTTGGCCTTGTGGCCGACGGCGATCCGGAAGCTGCCGCCGTTGATGTCGTTGAGCGTCACGTCCACGACTTCGAGGTCGTGCTCGGCGAAGAGGCGTTCCATCGGCGCGAGCGAGTAGTATTCGAGGTGCTCGTGGCAAAGCGTGTCGAAGCTGTTCATCTTGAGCATGAGCGGCAGGTAGCTCAGCTCGAGAATCCAGACGCCGCGTTCGTGCAGGCTGGCCTTGATGTCGCCCACGAACTTGTGCGGGTTCTCCAGGTCGTAAAACATCGCGATGGACGTGATGACCTTCGCCTTCTCGTCGGGATAAACCGAGCGCAAGGCGTCGGCGGAGAAGAAGTCGTTGACGACCTGGAGGCCGGACTTGCGGGCGTGCTCGATGACGTTAGTGGCGGGGTCAATGCCCAGCTTGCGCAGGCCCTGCGTGCGATAGGAGTTGAGCAGCGTGCCGTCGTTGCAGCCGATGTCCACGACAAGATCGCCGGCCTGGAGCTTGACCGTGGCCTCGGCCATTTGCGTGATGCCGGCGAGGTGGTCGCGCATGGTCTGGTTCACGCCGGATTGGTAGAAGTAAGCGCGGTAGAGGATGCGCGGCGGCACGGAATGGCGCAGTTGCACGAGCCCGCAGGCGTCCTGGTCCTGGCCCGGATCGCAGCGGACGAGGTCCAGCGGGATGCGGCGCTGCACGGGCGGTTTACCATCCGCACCGCAGAACGACCCGGCGATGTATTGGTCGCCCAGCGATACGACGGAAGTCAGGGCCTTGCTGCCGCAGATGCGGCAGGTGTTGCGCGTCACCAAGATCGGCGAAAAGGAAAGGTTCGACATACGGGGCGCAAGGCTACCGGGGGCGCCCGGGCAAGACAAACGCAAAAGCGGATGGAGACTTTGCGCGATGCAGCATCTTTTTGGATTGCGACGTTTTTTCCAAACCGCAGACTGTGGCCATGAACACATGCTGCCGCCTTTCGCCCCTCCGGATCGTCCTCGCCGCTTTGCTGCTGGCTTTTGCCGCCACCGGCGCCGTGGCGGCGTCCATCACCGTGGACGCCAAGAAGCCGGGCGCGGCGATCAACCCGCTACTCTGGGGCATTTTCTTCGAGGATATCAACCACTCGACCGACGGGGGCATCTATCCGGAATTGGTGCGCAATCGCTCGTTCGAAGACGGCGAGCAGCCGGTCTCGTGGAAGCTGAACCAGCCGGACGGCGGCAAGTCCGAAATAGCGATAGATACCGGTCGCCCCCTGAATCCCCTGAACCGCCGCAGTCTGCGCGTCAAGCTGGACGGCAACGCCTCGCTGGTGAACGAAGGGTTCTGGGGCATGGCGGTCGAGAAGGGTAAGGGCTATACGTTCCGCTGCGCCGCCCGGGCGGGCGATGGTTTCAAAGGACCGCTGCAGGTTGTTCTACGGAGCAAGCAGGGCGCGGAGCTGGCCCGCACGAGCATCGATGGCTTTGTCGAGAACTGGAAACCGTTCACCGTCGAGCTCACCGCTGCCGCCACCGACCCGAAGGCGTCGCTCGTCCTCGAGCTGCAGGGCTCGGGCCGGGTTTGGTTGGACATGGTATCGGTGATGCCAAAGGAGACGTGGAAAGGCCACGGTCTGCGGTCGGATCTGTGCATGAAGATCGCCGCGCTGAAGCCATCCTTCCTGCGTTTCCCCGGCGGTTGCTGGGTCGAGGGCGAGGACATGTCCCGCATGTATCGTTGGAAGAAAACCATCGGCGACGTCTCGGAGCGCGAGCCGCTGTGGAACATTTGGGAATACTGGGCCACGCACGGCCTCGGCTTCCACGAGTATCTTCAGCTCAGCGAGGACCTCGGCGCGGAGCCGCTCTTCTGCATCAACGTCGGCATGTCGCACCGGGAAAATGTGCCACTCGATCAGATGGGCCAGTGGGTGCAGGACGCGCTGGATGCCATCGAGTATGCAAACGGCCCCGTGGACTCGGTCTGGGGCGGGCTGCGGGCGAAGAACGGCCATCCGTCGCCATTCAATTTGAAGTATCTCGAAATCGGCAACGAGAACGGCGGCCCCGCCTATGCCGAACGCTGGGCGCTATTCCACAAGGCGATCAAGGCGAAGTACCCGAAGATTCAGCTCATCGTCAACCACTGGATGGGCGGCTATCCCGCGCAGCCCGCGGCGGAACTTGTGGACGAGCATTACTACAGCGACCCGGATTTCTTCATGCGCGAGGCGGGCAAGTACGACAATTACGACCGCAAAGGCCCGAAGATCTTCGTCGGTGAGTACGCGGTCACGCAGCGGGCCGGGCTTGGCAACCTGCGCGGCGCCATCGGCGAGGCCGCCTTCATGACTGGCTTGGAGCGCAATGGCGACATTGTCTCAATGGCCGCCTACGCGCCGCTCTTCTGTAACGCGAATCATAAGCGGTGGCCGATCAACCTGATCAACTTCGACAGCTCTCGCGCCTTCGGCATCCCGAGTTACTACGTCCAGAAGCTCTTCAGCGAATACCGCGGCGATGTCGTCCTGCCCACGACGGTGGACACGCCACTGGCCGAGTCTCCGGCCAAGGGCGGCGCAATCGGCGTCGGTACCTGGAACACTGCGGCGGAGTTCAAAGAACTCAAGGTCACCGCGCCGGATGGCAAGGTTTTGTTCCAGTCTGATTTCAGCCAGGGCAGCGCCGGTTGGAAGCTGCTCGGCGACGGCGCGAAGTGGAACACGCAGGACGGCGTGTTGCGGCAGACGGCGGAACGGGAGTTTATCCGCGCCGTGGCGGGTGATCGCTCGTGGAAGGACTACACCTTTGAGCTCAAGGCCCGCAAGCTCAGCGGCCGTGAGGGTTTCCTAATCCTGTTCAACATCGCCAACGACGAGGACCGCACCTGGTGGAATCTCGGCGGCTGGAACAACACCCAGCACGCCGTCGAGTTGGGCGGCACGCTCGACCCGAAGCCCGCCGCCATCGAGACGGGGCGCTGGTATGACATCAAGGTTGAGGTCCGAGGCAACGGCATCAAATGCTACCTCGACGGGAAACTTGTCCACGAGGTTCAGCAGCAGCGCGTGAAGGCGCTCTATGCCAGCGCCAGCCGCGCGAAGGCCAGCGGCGAGGTCATCCTGAAGGTCGTCAATACTTCCGCCACGCCAGTGACCACCGAGCTGAACCTGAAAGGTCTCAAGCGCCTCTCCGGTCCGGCGGAAGTCATCGTGCTGACCTCGGACAAACCGGAGGACGAAAACACCCTTGAAGAGCCGACGAAGATCGCACCCAAGACACAAACGATCTCGGTGAGCGGTGCGCAGTTCCGCCACGCTTTCCCCGGCAATTCGCTGACGATTCTGCGGTTCAAAACGGGCAAGTGACCCGGCAGATGGCGGTTCGCACGACTGGGTGAAAACCACCGGTAATTTGGCGGGAGCTTGGAATCCGTGAGCGGCGGGGCGAGTCATCGCGCCCGTCGCCCGGCCTTTTGCCGGTCGTGGAAAGAGTTTTGACTCCCGCGTGTTCTTGCCTAGCCTGCCCCGATGTTCGATTCACTCAGCAGCAAGCTCCAGAACGCCTTTCGCAACCTGCGCGGGCTCGGCAAGATTTCCGAGTCCAACGTGGCCGACGCCCTGCGCGAGGTCCGCATGGCGTTGCTCGAAGCGGACGTGAATTTCAAGGTCGCCCGCGACTTCATCGAGCGCGTCAAGACCAAGGCCCTCGGCATGGAGGTCGTCCCCAGCATCCAGCCCGGCCAGCAGGTCATCAAGGTCATCCACGACGAACTGGTGGACCTGCTTGGCTCGACCAACGCGGCGCTGGACCTGAGTGCCAATCCCACCTGCCTCATGATGGTCGGCTTGCACGGCTCGGGCAAGACGACCTCCAGCGGCAAGCTCGCCCGGTTGCTCGCCAAGCAGGGCCGCCAGCCGTTGCTGGTCGCGGCGGATGTATATCGCCCGGCGGCGATGGACCAGCTCGAAACCCTCGGCAAGCAGCTCCAGCTTCCGACCTTCGTGAAGCGTGGTGAAACCGACGTGCTGAAAATTGCCCGCGAGGCCCTCGATTTCGCCCGCGCGAACAGCCGCAACGTGCTGATCTTCGATACCGCGGGCCGCCTCCAGATTGACGAGCCGCTCGTGCAGGAACTCGTCCGGCTGCGCGACCTGGTGAAGCCGCAGGAAATCCTGCTCGTGCTCGACGCCGCCACCGGTCAGGAAGCCGTGAACGTGGCCACGCACTTCGACCAGGCCCTCGCCATCACCGGCGCAATCCTCACGAAGCTGGACGGCGATGCCCGTGGCGGCGCGGCGCTTAGCTTCAAGGCGGTGGTCGGTAAGCCCATCAAGTTCGCCGGCGTGGGCGAGAAGCTCGATGAGTTCGAGCCGTTTCACCCGGAACGCATGGCCTCGCGCATTCTCGGCATGGGCGACGTCGTCAGCCTCGTTGAGAAGGCAGCCGAGGCCGTGGATGAGGAGGACGCCAAGCGCATGGAAGAAAAGATGCGCAAGGGCGAGTTCACGCTGGAGGATTTCCTCGATCAGTTGCGCCAAATGAAAAAGCTCGGACCGCTGGAGAACATCGTGAAGATGCTGCCGGGCGGTTCGGAAGCCATCAAGGGCGCAGACCTCACCAAGCAGGAGAAGGAGTTCAAGCACATGGAGGCGATGATCTGCGGCATGACTCCCAAGGAACGCAAGGCGCCGCAAATCTTGAACGCAAACCGGCGGCGGCGCATCGCGGCCGGAAGCGGCGTGAGCGTGACGGAGCTGAACAACCTGCTGAACAAGTTTTCTCAGATGCAGCAAATGATGAAGAAGATGGGCAAGTTCCAGAAGATGATGGCTCGCATGGGCGGCGGCGGCATGCCGGGGATGCTTGGGCGGTGATCGCGCCCGCGCGGGGCGCTTCGCGGTTTTGGTCGGCAGGACAATGCTTTGAAAAGATGAAACGAATCTTCGCTCTCTGCGTCGTAGCGGTGGTTGCCGCGTTGAGTTTCTCAACCACCGCCGAGACTGCGTCTCCCGCTTTTGTCCCAGGCGAGGTTTGGCGCGACACCGCTGGCCAGCCGATCAACGCCCACGGCGGCGGCCTCCTGTTTCACGCCGGCGTTTATTACTGGTACGGCGAACTCAAGGAAGGCCGCACCTACGTCACCAAGCCCAACCAGTCATGGGGCGGCACGCGTGTCGTGGCGGGTGGCGTCTCATGCTATTCCTCGACGAACCTCCACGACTGGAAGAATGAAGGCGCGGCATTGCCGTCGGTTCCCGAAGATCCGGATCACGACCTGCACTGCGACAAGGTGCTCGAACGCCCCAAGGTCATCTTCAACGCGACCACCAAGAAGTTTGTCCTCTGGCTGCACGTGGACAGCGCGGACTACAAAGCCGCTCGCTCGGGCGTGGCCGTGAGTGACACACCGACCGGGCCGTTCAAATACCTCGGCAGCTTCCGCCCGAACGCCGGTGTCTGGCCGGTCAACGTCAGCGAGCAGGATAAGCAACCGGCCGACGGCAAGCCCGCGCCACTGGTTCGCGACTTCGAGGGCGGCCAGATGGCGCGCGACATGACCCTGTTCCAGGACGACGACGGGAAGGCCTACCATTTCTACGCCTCGGAAGAGAACGCGACGATGCACGTATCGCTGCTCACCGACGATTATCTGAAGCCCGCCGGCAAGTATGCGCGCATCTTCGGCGGCCGCTTGATGGAAGCCCCGGCAGTGTTCAAGCGCGCGGGCAAGTATTACCTCTTCGCCTCGGGCTGCACTGGCTGGGCGCCGAACGCGGCGCGGTCGGCCGTGGCGGACAACATCTTTGGCCCGTGGACGGAACTCGGCAATCCGTGTCGTGGCGCGGACGCGGACAAGACGTTTTTCTGCCAGAGCACGTTCGTCTTGCCGGTCCAAGGCAAGAAGGACACGTTCATCGCGCTGTTTGATCGGTGGAAACAATGGAATCTGGCGGACTCGCGTTATGTCTGGTTGCCGATCGAATTCGAGGCCGATGGCAAGCCGGCGGTCAAGTGGCAGGATCGCTGGACGTTGCCTGCGGCAAAGTAGAATTCGCGAGCCGGAGAACGTCCGCCAGGTCTTGGACTGCGGTAGCCCTCTGCCGCTTGTGGTGAGTGCATGTCCGAGAGCGCCAGAGGGCTGGCGCACTCCAAAACATTGTCGCGCCCAGTCAAACTATGAAACGCTTGTTCTTCGCCCTCGTGGCGGCGGCTCTGTTGCCGCTTAGCACACTCGCCCAATCCAAACACACCTTCGCCATCGGGACGAATGACTTCCTGCTCGACGGGAAACGCTTCCAGATCCGCTGCGGCGAAGTTCATGCACCGCGCGTCCCGAAGGAGTATTGGCAGCACCGCCTCCAGATGGCGAAGGCAATGGGCCTGAACACGGTTTGCGCCTACCTCTTCTGGAACATGCACGAGCCGCGCCCGGGCGAGTTTAATTGGTCGGGCCAGGCCGACGCCGCAGAGTTCTGCCGGCTCGCGCAGGAAGCCGGGCTCTGGGTGGTGCTGCGTCCCGGACCGTATGCCTGCGCCGAGTGGGAAATGGGCGGCCTGCCGTGGTGGTTGCTCAAGCACGAGGACATCAAGCTGCGCACACGTGACCCGCGCTTCATCGAGGCCACGCGCCGCTACCTCAAGGAAGTCGGGCGTGTGCTCGGCCCGCAGCAAATCACCCACGGCGGTCCGATCCTCATGGTGCAGGTCGAGAACGAATACGGCTTCTACAGCGACGACGCGGCCTACATGGGCGAGATGCGGCAGGCGCTGCTGGACGGCGGTTTCGACGTGCCGCTCTTCGCGTGCAATCCGCCCTTCGCGCTGAAGAAGGGTTATCGCGCGGATCTCTTTCCGGTGGTGAACTTCGGCAGCGATCCGGCGGGCGGCTTCAAGGCGTTGCGCGAAATCCTGCCGCAAGGTCCACTCATGTGCGGCGAGTTTTATCCGGGCTGGTTCGACACGTGGGGCGCGCCGCATCACCTCGGCAAGACCGACCAATATCTCAAAGACCTCGAATACATGCTCCAGGCGGGCGCGTCCTTCAGCATCTACATGGCGCACGGCGGGACGACCTTCGGCTTCTGGACCGGCGCGGACCGCCCCTTCAAGCCGGACACATCGTCCTACGACTACGACGCGCCGATCAGCGAAGCCGGCTGGACGACCGACAAGTTCTTCAAGACTCGCGACCTTTTTGCGAAGTATCTGCTGCCCGGCGAAACCATTCCCGAACCGCCCGCGAAGAATCCGCTCATCCGCATCGCGCCGGTCGAGGTGAAGGAGTTCGCGCCGCTCTTCGCGAACCTGCCTGCGCCGCGAGCGGATGATCAGCCGCGCAACTTCGAGCACTACGACCAGGACTTCGGCTGTATCGTCTATCGCACGAAGCTGCCCATTGGCCCGGCGACGACGCTGGAGGCCAAAGCCATCCACGACATCGGACAGTTTTTCCTGAACGGCGAGCGCATCGGCTTCACGGATCGTCGGAGCCAAACCTTCAAGGTCGTCGTGCCGGAGCGCAACGCCGAGGCAACGCTGGACATCCTCGTGGAGGCGATGGGCCGAGTGAATTTCGGCCCCGAGGTGCATGATCGCAAAGGTATTCAAGGTCCAGTGACGCTTGCGGGCGCTGAGTTGAAGGGCTGGCAGATATTCAACCTGCCCTTCGATGGCAAGATGCTCGGCGGACTCAAGTTCACCGCCGCCAAGCCCACTGGACCGGCGGTCTATCGCGCTCGCGTGAACGTGGCCCAGCCCGGCGATTGCTTCCTCGATATGCGCCCGTGGGGCAAAGGTTATGCGTGGGTGAACGGACACCACCTGGGGCGCTACTGGAACATCGGCCCGCAGCAGACGATGTATGTGCCCGGCCCGTGGCTGAAGGCGGGTGAAAACGAAATCGTGATTCTCGACCTGCTCGGACCGGGAAAGCCGGTAGTCGCCGCGCTGGAGTCGCCCATTCTCGATCAGCTTCGTCCCGAGCTCGATTTCGCGCGGAAAGCCAAGAAGCCAGTGTTCGACGTAGACGCGCCGCAACCCGCCTTCACCGGCAGTTACGCGCCGGGAGCCGCGGTGCAAGAGATCAAGTTCCCCGCGCCAGCGAAAGGCCGGTACTTTGCACTCGAATCATTGAACGCCCACGATGGCAAACCGTACGCCGCAGTCGCCGAACTCGTCTTACTGGGCGCCGATGGCAAGCCGCTCAGCGCCACCGGCTGGACCATCGCCAGCGTGGACAGCGAGGAAACGGAGAAGGAAGACGGCAGCGCCGGCAACGCGATTGACGGCCAGACAGCAAACTTCTGGCACACCCAATGGGGCAGCGCCTCGCCGAACCACCCGCACAGCCTGATTATTGACCTCGGCAAATCCGAGACCATCGGTGGCTTCCGCTACACTCCGCGTCAGGGCAACGAGGGCGTGGGTGGTCGCATCAAGGACTATCGCGCCTGGGTCGGTGACAAGCTCAAGCCGCGCGCGGCCCCGTAGTTGCGGACGGATAATCGGGATCCTGAATTCCAGCCGGGCAAACACCGAAGGATGCAACCGGAGGTGGAGCGAGGCGGTGACTGTGGGCAGTCCGTAACTGCGTCCAGGTGGTGTGCTTCAGTGACCGGTGTTGCCCTGGCTGAGCGCGGGCTTGCGCCTTCGACCTTCAACCTCCAACCTTTGAGCCTGTGAACAGCGCCGTCATCGTCGCCGCCGGCAAGGGCACCCGCATGGGCCCGGGCGTGGACAAGCTTTTCCTGGAAGTCGCCGGGCGGCCCGTCGTGGCCCACACTTGGCAGCGGTTCAACGATGCCGCGTGCATCGCGGACATCGTGCTCGTGGTGCGCGACGGGATGCAGCCGGCCTTCACCGAACTGGCGCAACAGTACGATTTGCGCAAACCGTTCCGGCTCGCCATCGGCGGCGCGGAGCGGCAGGACTCGGTTTGGAACGGTTTGGAAGCGCTCGCCCCCGAGACCGAAATCGTGGCGATTCAGGACGCCGCCCGGCCTTGTGCCAGCGAAGCGTTGATTGCTGCCACGATTGAAGCGGCGCGTGAAACCGGCGCGGCCGTGGCCGCCCAGGCGGTGACAGATACCATCAAGGAATCGGGTGATGGCAAGATGATCCAGCGCAACGTGGATCGCTCGCGGCTCTGGTCGGTTCAGACGCCACAGACGTTCCGGGTGGACGTAATCCGGCGCGGTTTGGCCGAGGTCCGCCGGCAGGGGTTGCTGGTGACCGATGATACCGCGGCGTGCGAACTCATCGGCCAACCCGTCCGCTTGGTGGCAGGCAGTGATCCGAATCCCAAGGTGACCCGCCTGCAGGATTTGCCCTACGTGGAATTGCTGCTGCGTCAGCCGCGCGCGTAATCCGGTTGTCGGACCGCCTTTGCAGCGGAAGGGTCGAGCCTGGTTACGGCCTGGACTTCAGCCGATAGAACCGGTTCCCGGCCGGCGGATTACCGATGAGCACCCTGCTCGTTCCGTCGTCCACAATCCCGCTGGCCACGTTGCTTCAGTTCACCGAGCTGACCGAATTCTATTGCACCGTCCAAGCCGGTCGAAGATGTGGCCAACGGCGTCAGATGGTTTGGCGTCCTCCCGGTTCATAGAGCCTGTCATGCACTTTGGTTGAGATAATGCTGTACAAGGCAAGGGCTTTCG